>CALZJQ010000035.1 GCA_945787895.1 uncultured Prevotella sp.
TGGCTGCCCCCAAGCCCTGGGAACAGCCACCGTTTTTGTTTGTTTCGCAAACAAAGGAAAAAGAAAAAATACCGCCTACCCCTTATTAAGATGAGCCATGACCTTCTTGTAATAGCTCTGAGTGGTCTTTACCTTGTACTTCACGCCGCCATTCCAGATGCGGATGGCTTTCTCTACATCATTAGTAGGATTGTATTTACTCATGATGATGACAAACATCTCTCTGCTCTTCTTCACGTCAAAACGATCCTTCAGCGTATAGCGTTTCTTCTCGCCGCGCGCCTTCAGTATCTGGTTGCAGTCCTCTACGCAAATAGGCTTTATCTGCATCGCACCGCAACAGTTGCCGCTACGGGCATTGGGGTTGCCCCCGCTCTCTACTTTCGTTATTGCATCCATTACAGGATTCCAGTTGAAAGGCTTCTTAGCCTTAGCATTGCCATCAGCGGCAATACACAAGAAAAATAATACTGATACAATCTTTGCAATCTTAATAATATACATATCTAAAGGTTTTCTGGAACTTGAGTTCCTGCTGCGTGCGTCTTCTCTGCAAAGGAGAGTATTGTAGCTATTGCGTTGCATACACTCTCTACATGAGGCAATCCTGACATCTGTTTCATAAATCCAACACTTAACCCAAGTGTGATTGCATCACGGAGGCAGGCACGCAGCACTCTGGAATGCTGTGTCTATTGGACGTTCTATCGTTGAGGAATAGAAATGAAAGTCATTGTTGTTTCCAAAAATTTCTTTGCCTGTCCAATGTGTAAAAGACACATTTCCCGGTTCCTGTTTCTAATGCAGTAACCTCAGCGCATATCTTCGCAGATATTACACAAGCACTGACAGTTACCATTTCCAAGTGCAAAGTTACTAACAGAAATAGTAACACACAAATATTCCAACATTAAAAACGTTAATTCACGCATTTCTTTGATATTAGTCAAACGGCAACAACTTTCAATCAATCAATATCTTACATTATTTTTCGCTGATTGTTGTGTGCCTGCACAGAAATCGCAGGAAAGCAATCTTTTTAGTTTGTCCCGCAAGCAAATCCCCCGGCAACCAAGAACCTCTCCCGCCCGAAAGCGTCCTTCAGTACCTCGATATTCTCAAAGCATCCAACTGACTGCATCATCTCCGTCATCTCTTCTCCGTAAGCGGCGTTTATCTCAAAGCACAGCGTTCCCCCAGGTTTCAGCGCATGAGAAGCATACAGGGCGATGGCACGGTAGAACAGGAGAGGGTCTGTGTCGGGTACGAAGAGGGCGGTGTGCGGTTCGTAGTCGAGCACGTTGCGTTCCATCTCCTCAGCCTCACGTGTACATATATAAGGTGGGTTGCTCACGATGATGTCCCACAGTGCCGTGTCGTCAGCAGGAGCGTCCAGTGCGTCCTGCCTTACAACCTCGATGTCGGCTCCCAGCAGTCGTGCGTTCTCCCTTGTCGTGTTCAATGCCGTGTCGGAGATGTCCCAGGCTGTCACGTGGGCGTCAGACTCCAATGCAATGCTGATGGAGATACATCCGGATCCGCATCCGATGTCAAGGACTCTCTTTGGCTTCTTTCCAGTGTTTTGTATGGTGTTCAATCTTTCTACGACGATATTCACCAATTCTTCTGTCTCTGGTCGTGGGATAAGCACACCGCTCCTCACTGCAAACTCCCTGCCGAGGAAGTCGGCAACGCCCAGTATGTATTGCACCGGTTCGCCCTTCTCTAATCTCGATACAGCCTCCTGCAGTTCTTCTGATTGCGTTTTGCTGAGGTTTTTCAGTTCTCCAAGGCAGATGTCGGTAAGCGAAAGTCCGTAGCATTTTTCGATAAACAGCCTGAGAATGCTGCGTGCTTCATTCTTGTCATACAGCCTATGCAGTCTCTTTTCGTATGTGATAAAAGTGTTCATATTGTCGCCTGATTGCTCTGTTGCATTGTTATCGCAGGACAAAAGTAGTAATAATTTTTGTAAAAGGAGCGTTGTTTTGTTGTTTTGTTGTTTTGTTGATAGCATCCGCCTTCTTTGAGGACATGATAGACGCAAAATAAAAACAACCAAACAACAAAACAACCAAGCCACCAAACAACAAAACAACAAAACAACAAAACAACAAATCCCCCACCCTGCCACCTCAATAAAGCAATTTTGTTAAATTTTAGCATTTCGTGTAAAAAATGCGCGATTTTTCTTGCAAAAATTCGTTAATTCTATTATCTTTGCATTTACTACCTGAACGAATAGCGTAACAACAATCTAACAATCCCCGTAGGGGACGACATAAAAGCGATATTGAATGACTAAGATATATGTAAATATTCTGTTAGCCCTGATTTTGACAGCCGCAAGGGTGGCGGCAAGTGACTATACCTTTGACAAGGATGGAAATATCAGGTTCGGATGGAGCTTGAAGGATGAAGTAGGAACTTACACCGTAAGCGGAACGCGCATCTTTGGACAAGTTAAGCAAGTGGATGACAATGCACGTCACGCATTGCTCAGTCTCAATGGATGGAGCACTGTAAAGAATACTGATTATTACGCCTACGCTCCGTACGACACAAGGTATGTCACAGAAGGACATAAGATTACTGCCCTCCCTATATCTTACCTCGGACAGAGACAGGCTGCCAATGATGATACCAGGCATATCACTGCCTATGATTTCATGATGGCGCAATATACGACGGGCGACTCAACGGCGGAGGTTACTCTGAAGCACGTGGGATGCGTCATGAGGATAGAATGGGTGCCTGAGCATGGCGGTCGCTTCGTCTCAATAACTCTCACTGCCGACGAACCGTTGTTTGCTACCGGGGCAAGGATGAATCTTCCTGAGGGCACGGTCGCCATGACGCAGTTTGAGGACAGCATTACGTTGGCTCTCGACTCTATAGAGACGCAGGACGGCGAACCTCTCACCGCATACATCATCCTTCCTCCCATGGACATTACCGACAAGGTAGTCAAGGCAAGGCTCACCGCAGCCGACAGCGTGGAATATGAGGAGGAGATTATTGGCACAACCCTTCTTGCAGGGCATTCCTATCCTGTCTCTCTCGGCAAGAAATATTCCGGGGAAAGAAATCTCGCAGGACCAGCCAATGACTCTGCACCATCCATTCTCTCTGCCCTCAACACTCCTTTGGTCACAACGACAGACTTCCTCTACGATGAAAAACACCCGTTGAAACAAAAAGAGCCAGTGACTGACCCAACAGACCCAACAGACCCGACAGACCCAACAGACCCAACCGACCCGAGTGAGCCTACTGACCCAACCGAGCCGACAGACCCTACTGACCCGACAGACCCAACCGAGCCAACCGAGCCTACTGACCCAACTGAGCCTACTGACCCAACTGAGCCGACAGACCCAACTGAGCCGACAGACCCAACTGAGCCGACAGACCCGACCGAGCCTGAAGACCCAAACCCGCCAATAGACACGGCAATCGACGGGACGGCAGCGGCGGAGGATTGGAACGCCGGCAATGCGAGAGTCTTCAGCATCTATGGCACAAGACTGAAAGGAACGCAGCGTAAAGGCCTATACATAATAAACGGAAAGAAGTACTTTAGGTAGAAACAATATTTATGCCCACCTACTTATGAGAAAAACAACATATATACTGTATCTCCTCTTGACATTTGTCTTCGTGGCTTGTGTCAATGATATGGACATGACACCGATAGGGGAGGAGACCGCAGATGTCACCGTTCCGGAAGAGGACGCTGATGGAGTCTATGGCAATGCGCCGATGGTGGATTGTGGTGATGCCGCTACCCGCTCTACGCTGACCTTCGACTATGTTACAAAGACGCTGCTCTTCTCTTGGGAGATAGGCGACCTTGTCGGTGTGTTCCCTGATAAAGAAGATAACAGTAAGTCGCATATTACATACAAAATCTATGAGATGATTTCTGCTCATAGGGCAAGGTTTAAGCAAAAAGATGAAAATGTAAACCCTGACATAAAAAAAGGCTATCAATTTGTCTCATACAAACCGGCAAAAGATAATTACGAAGGTAAGAGTACTGAGGTTCCTGTCTCTTTCGCAAATCAATATCAGGACTATCCTGTAAATATGAAGAGTTATTGGGATACCCTCAGAGTGACTACAATGAATAAAGAGGGCTATTCTTACAAGGAGTCAGAGAAAAAGGCATCCTGCCACTTGCCTAAATATGATTTCCAGGTGTCTTCCGGCTCGGCACCCCGTGACAATCACCTTATCTTCGACTACACACGTCTGAGCACTTTCGTCCGTCTCTACCTGAAGGTGACGGACGAGGCAACATACGACAGCATCATCATCCTTAACAAGGAAGCGAACTTTTTCATCGACGGCAATATGGACATCAGTAAAAAAGATTCTTCGGCTTTCACGCCTACCACCACAAAGCACTATGTCACGCTCCGTTTGGGCACAAAGACTGAGGTGGATGGCAAACCTCATTATGCAGGCTTCAAGATATGGAATGACAATAAAGCCGCAGACGTTGAGAAACAATGCCCCTTATGGTCAGCTAAGAAGGAGGCAGGATACATAGTGGCATACATGGCTTTTGCCCCGATACAGTTGAAGAACCTCGCCAACGGATGCACCCTCTACCTCCTGGGGCATGACGATAGTGGCAACAAGAAATACTACCGGGCCACGAATCACCTCTCCAAGTTCAACCTCGAACAGAACAAGATTCAGCAGTGGGCACCGAGTGGGCATTCTGTTGACGATCCTATCGAGGTCATCCATGTCGAGGTGGAGGTGTGGAAGGCCGACATGACCTTTGACAATGAAGGCACTGGAACGGAGGACTGGTAATCCTGTCACTGTTCATGTTTATCTTTTCAAGAATTACAGAATTTAAGAAGTCTCCGTTAGCGAAAGATTCCTTAATTCCTTAATTCTTGAAGATAAAAAGGAAAAGCGGGGCTTGCGCCCCGATGTGATAATTATCAAGAATTACAGAAATCTCGATTAGCGTAAATTCCTTAATTCTTAAATTCTTGCAGAAAAGAAATCATGAGGGGCGTAGCCCCAATAAAAATAAATCAAGAATTACGGAATTTAAGAAGCCTCCATCAGCGAAAAATCTTTAATTCCTTAATTCTTGAAGATAAAAAAAAGAAAATGAAAATGATATATCCTGAAGAAAGCAACATGATAATGAAGGTCGCGATACAGTTGCACAAAGAACTGGGCTGCGGCTTCAAGGAAAAAGTATATCAAGATGCGTTTGAAGTACTGTTGCAGGAGTACGAGATACCGTACGAGAGAGAAAAGCGCATACAGATAGAATATCATGGTGTCACTTTGGAGCATGAGTTCTACTATGATTTCCTCTTGTGGGGAAGGATAGGAGTCGAGTTGAAGACATTCAGTGAAATCATTGGGGAGTTCGAGTCCCAGTTGATTAACTATCTTAATGTTGGGCGTCATCGTCTTGGTGTCATCTTCAATTTCGGCAAGCAGAGTCTGGAATATAAGTGGATAGTCAACAAGAACCTGTCATAGTCATTTCTATCAAGAATTACATAAGTTTCTATCAACGATGTTTTTTATCAAGAATTACAGAATTTAAGAAGTTTCCATCAGCGAAAGGTTCTTTAATTCCTTAATTCTTGAAGAAAAAAATAAAATGCGGGGCTTGCGCCCTGATGTAATAGTTATCAAGAATTACAGAATTACAGAAATCTCGATTAGCGTAAATTCCTTAATTCTTAAATTCTTGCAGAAAAGAAATCATGAGGGGCGTAGCCCCAATAAAAATAAATCAAGAATTACGGAATTTAAGAAGCCTCCATCAGCGTAAATTCCTTAATTCTTGAAGAAAAAAAATAAATGCGGGGCTTGCACCCCGATGTAATAATTATCAAGAATTACAGAATTTAAGAAGTCTCCATCAGCGAAAATTCTTTAATTCCTTAATTCTTGAAAAAAGAAAAAAAAGAAAAAAGAGAAGAAAGAGAAAGAAGAATATATGAAAAGAAGAATATACATACCGCTGATAGCGTCGCTGATGGTAGCCTGCCAAACCGAGGAAGACCTGCCAACCCAGTTTCCTGACGACTACGACCTGATAACCTTTCAGGCAATGACGGCAAAGGAACAGACAAGGGCGGTGTCACGCTACGAGCAATACGACAGCGAGAAACACCCAGGGACGATGGGAGTCTTTGGCTACTATGACCTGTTGCAGGGAACGACCACGGAAAAACTCTCGCAGAACAAGATCTTCGAGAACACCGAGATAGAATACAAAGAAAAGAAGTGGCAGCACAAAAATCCCGCAGACGAGAAACACTGGGCAGACTACGTGCAGTACAACTCCTTTGATTTCTTCGCCTATATGCCATACAATGCCACTGGCACAGAAGAGACGAAAGGAGATGTGACCTTGGAGCGCACGGGAGCGGAGGCGGACAATGCCTTCACCCTTACATTCAAGGTGGTAAAGAGCAAGACGTGCTCTCTTCCCTTGCTGAATGACAGTAAGGGAGCACCGCTGATATGTAATGCACCAGTACATGAGCAGTCTGCTGAGTTGGGAACAAAAGTACATTTCCTTTTCGACCAGACCCTCACAGGTTTCACCCTGAATTTTCAGATAGATGCAAGCATGGCAGCTATACGCCACTTCCGCATAAAGAGTGTTAATATCTATGGTGACAACCTTGCGAATGGTGGTACGGTGTCACGCACATATCGATGGAATACGGAAAGCAAAACATGGAACACTGACGACATAGTATGGTCGCAGATTACGAGAGAAAATATAACGGAGGAGACACCTCTCACTGTGGCATATAACAAAAATGACAATACTGATCCCTGCTATGGCGCAAGCGACATGATAGTAAAGGCGGACAAATACCGCCAGTGGGGCAAGCCATTCTATGCCATCCCCGATGCACAGTTCAACCCCACTATCGCCGTGACCTACGATGTGGAGCTGACTGACGAGAACCGCAATGACGTAGTTACCCGTAAGGATGTCAAGAGCAAGATAACCCTGAACAAGACCAATTTCTCTTCCCTCGTATCGGGAAAGCCGGGGCATATCAACGGCATCCGCATACTCATCAAGCCGCGCTATCTCTACGTGCTGGGCGATGAAGACAAGGCGGAGGGAATGTTGCTGGTGAAGTGAGAAAGACAATGACTCGTAGCGCAAAGAAGTTGCAATGCGACAGATGAATCGTTTTTGACAATATATATACTGGAATAAATAATTCAGATAAAGATGATGATGACAACAGACACGATAAAAACCTTTTTCAGAGCCTTCGTGCTCGTCATGATGTCACTGACTGTGCAGACCGCCAGGGGCGAATTTATCCAGCCAACAGAATCTCTCCCCACAGACTCGTGGGCTAACCATCAGGCCACCGGCTTCAAAAGCGGCTTAGGCACGCAAGCCTCCCCTTGGGCGATTCAATCTGCCGCAGAACTGGCTTACTTTGCCTATATGGTGACGAACAACCAGTCCATCAACGGTGTTGAATGCAAATCGGCGTACTACAGTCTTCAGAAAGACATCGACCTCAAAGAATATATCTGGGTGCCGATAGGCAACCTTTCTACAGGAGATGGAAAAAACTTCAAGGGAAACTTTGAAGGCAATGGTCATGTCATCAGGAACATGATGCTCCAGTGGGAGGTAACCAACTCCGTACAAGCAATAGGTCTGTTCTCTACAATACTGAATGGAGCGGTGGTGCAGAATCTCGTCCTCGACAATGCCTATATATATAATAAGGTGACGACAATCACCAATCCGACAGCTGACCGCCTTGTTGCGCCGTTCGCAGGCGCCGTGCAACAGAATACCAAGATACAGAATATCATCGTAAAGAACACCAAGGTTGAAGTAACGGACGCATATAACCAGAACGGCAGATGGATGCTCTTCGGCGGCTTCATCGCCAAGGCTATGAATAACTCCAACACCTACAACCTCACCAACATATACGTAGATGTTGACATCGATATAACCAAGCTGACTGTAAACAACATATCGGCAGTCTATGCATCACTGTTCGTCCCGGAGTTTTTTGGCAACATTAAGATCGCTCCGAGGAATATCTACGTTGAAGGAAAAATAGAGGCGAGTGCCAACCTTACGCTTATCGGACCTGTCTTCGGCACCAATCTGCCCAGCTCTTCGACCTATAAAGACACATGGCAGCTGAACAGTTCAAACACTTTCCGATACACTGCGGACAGCGGCAGGACATGGACTGCCCTCACGACCAAGAACGCCGGCGGCACGCCAGTGGAGACTTTTGACCAGACGAGCTTCGATTCGTATGTTGAAAAGAATGGCTTGTGTACATGGGAGAGCACTGCTGAAGGCTTGACTTTGAAGCAGATTCCTTTCCCGACATTCACCAAGACAAGTTGTATCACGACAGACGGAACAAACAGGTCATATACCTGCGAGGTCTCCTATGCAGAGGGAACGGACAGCTACACGTATAAGTGGACAGTGGATGGCGTAGTGCAATCATCCACAGTCAGCACCTGCAGCATAGAAGCCAAAGTTAAGGCACTTGACTGTAAAGTGGAGATCACAAAAGACCCTAACTATAGTTACACCATCAACTTCACCATCGACCCGCTGTATTATTCCATCGACCTCTATGCCAATGAGTTTGGCGGCGGCGACGGTACGGCAAGCAAACCATATATCATCAATGATGATATGCAGCTCGCAAAGCTGGCGCGCGATGTGAACAACGGCAAAAATTATTCCAGAACATACTTCAAGCTCGGTGCAGACATCACGCTCGACAAGGCTTTGTGGATGCCTATCGGTACGAACAACTATGCCAGCGAGAACAAGTATTTCTATGGCAAGTTTGACGGAGATGGACATATTATAAAAGACATGACCATAGAATGGTATTCTGATGCCACATGGGGTGCGTGGGGATTGTTTGCCGTCATCCAAGGAAAAAGTACTGACGAGGCAGGGTTTGCTTCTGTCACCAATCTTATCATTGATGGGGCTGAGCTGTACAAGAAAGCGAACCACACTCCGAGTACAACAGTAAGAGGAATAGACCTGGGTACGCTTGTGGGCGAGGCATTGAATAATACGGAAATCAGCAATGTCATTGTTCGTAATTCCAAGATTACGGACAATGACGATGTATATGGTTACCCGACTGAAGATTTCTATATTGGTGGTGTCGTGGGTTCCTTGGGACATTATCAGGGGAGCTCTATAGTCAGAGTCTTTAACCTTTCTTCTGACACAGAGATTAAAGTTGCGAAAAACCATACTGCTAATAGAAATACTTTCTGTTTCGGTGGTATAGTTGGCAGGTGTGCTGTAATGGCGCAAACAAACAGTCTCCATATTTATCCCACAAATCTATATTATCATGGCACAGGGATACAGACCAATAGGGATAAACAATATGTGACAGCCGACATAGTGGGAATATTCAGTAAAGCCACACCTACTGATGCGCAAAAGGCTACATGGTATTATAATGCGTCAGTAACGGATTTCAGTCAGACGTGGGGCAATAAACTTGCTTTCACAGATGATAATGCAAAGGTTTTCCAAAATAAGGCAAACACATATATCACGGACAACAGCCTGAGCGACAAGCTGCTCTGGTCATACGACAATGTGAACCATTATACCTTCGGCAGCATAGAATTGACTGGAGTAGAAAATAAAAATTATACCATTACCGCGCCCGCAGGCACTTACACATGGTATCTCTCATCTGACAGGACAAACTGGAAAGCGATAACGACTGGTGTCAGTGAAGGTACAAATGTCGTAGAGATACCGTATCAGGAATACATGCAGTATGTCTATGCAACTGACGGCAACAGCATATCAAAGGTCATCACTGTCCCTGCGCTGAGAATAACAAACATCTCGCTGTCGCACACCGAAGGCTCTCCTGACTACAGCGTCAGCGTCAGCAACAACATTTGGGAGACAAACGAGAATCTCGAAATCACGTACTCCTGGTACAAGAACTACGATTCGTCTGAAGGTGCAACCAACACCGTCGTATGCAATGCCGCATCCTACACAAAAGCCAAGAGCGACCCCGACAACGTGAAGATTTCATGTCATGTGGTCGTCAAATACAACGGCTCTGTGATAGCCGAGAAATGGCTGGGCGGACAGCGGGTAGTGTATCTTTGTCCTGCCGGAGTAACTGACAGCAATGGCACGACATACACCGCCGGCAAAGATACAAATGATGGACTGACACCAGGAGCAGCGAAGCTGACATGGCAGGGCGCATACGCTGCGCTGCACGACAAAGGCTCATGGGACGAGAACATCATCGTGCTGATGGGCACGAGCAGCAGCGAGGCAACGTTCAATACTTCAGATAGCTACAAAGGCTTCGGCATACTGGGAAACCTGACCAAGAATGATAGGAGCGGCAGTTACTCTGATTGGAAACAAGCCGTTGAAGCCTCCAACCTCAACCGCAACGCCACCATCACCGGCAAATACGGCAGCGTGGACTACAAAGGCATCATAGAAATGAAAGGTGCTGCTGGACAGATCAATGGCGAACAGGGTGGATTAGGTATCTTCGGTGACACACGTTTCAAGAACATTACTTTCAAGCATAAGGGTGGCCAATACGACATCTTCTACTGCCAGTACAACAGCCTTGAGATGGGTGAGGGCGTTGTGATGAAAAACTATCCGAACGGTCCGGGCTATGGCACGCTTGATGGAGCTACAACCATGTCGTTTCAGGTCTTCGGCGGCATAAACAATGACAACCGCTTCTCGCCTCTCAATACTGCTGAATTGATAAAAGCTATGGAAGATGCCATGCCTCACGGCAGGGAAGGCTTCACCATGACATTCAAGTCGGGACACTATTCCACCATCTGTGCCGGAGGTCGTCAGAATCAAGACGCTCTTAATGGTGTCATGGGCACTGCAAATATGCCGGTGAAGTGTACCATCATCATGGATATTGACAGGGAAACGAATGACAAAGCTGAAAATAATGACCTTGGTGCTCACTACGACGCCGGCATCATCATGGCTGGCAACCATGAGGGTGCGATGTTCGGAGATGTGGATATCATCATCAGGAGCGGCAAGGTGGGACGTTTGGTAAACGGTTCTCTCGGTGCTCATCGTGCAACGAATGAAACAATCAAAGCCCCATACAATACTTATATGGGCAGAGCAAGCATCTTGCTTGACCCGGCTAATAGTGAGAATAATACAGATGGCGATATTGACGGCAGAGTAATCGTTACTGAACTATATGGCGGCAACTGCGGTCGTGGATTCCAGAAAAACGGAGAGATAGACAACCCGTTCTATGGTTATGGCAAGGTTGTCATCAATGGAGGAACGTTCAAGAAATTAGGCTCTGTCTCCGACAAAATATTGTGTGCCATTTATGGTGCCGGTGCCGGAGGCATGAACGGCATTGGTGAGGGAGAACACATGACACCTGATACCAGAATCGGTTATTGGGACAGCAAAGTCATGAAGTTTGGAACGTATTCTGATGCTTCAGATAATCTTCTTATATATAGCTGTTATAATGCTGACACACATACATATACAAAGATAAGTCCGCTTGACACGAAGACGGAGATGATTATCAATGGCGGAGTGTTCGGCACGTCTTCAACTCCTATCGACGGCGTATATGCTGGTGGCAGTGGCTATATGGCTCCGAGCCTTTGGACAGAGAAGGCAGTTCCAAACAAGGACGGAGGAAATATCTATGGTCGTGCTGGTCAGACCGTAGCATCGCTGACAATCAACGGAGGTTCTTTCTGTTGCAATAACGGTGTCTTTGCAGGCGGACGCGGCACAGACTATTATTATGCTACAAATGCATACGGAGCAAATCATGATTTCACGGATGCGGGCAAGACAACAACATTAAGCAATAAGGATTACACCGCCCTCGGACAAATCTACGGCAACGTAGAGCTGAACATCAACGGCGGAGAGTTCCACTGCCCCGTCTTCGGTGGCGGATATGGCGTGGCTGATGCGGAATGTAAAGATGGCACGACAGGTGTCAATACCCTCTCCGACATGGCACTCATCACGGGACGTTCCATTGTCCGTATCAATGGCGGTACGTTCTACGGCAATGTCTATGGCGGCGGTGATATGGCTCGTATAGCTGCAGGAGCTGACAAGGATGCCACATACCTTGAAATCAGTTCCAGTGCCGACATCCGCGGTTCTGTCTTTGCCGGAGGCAGAGGAAGAGAGAAGAGAGCAGAAAGTGATACCTATGCAAAAGGTGACGATAAGACAAAGAGCCCGGAACTCGTAGGCAAGGTTACGGGCAATACTGACGTGTCTTTCTATGGCTCTGTGCAGAATGCACCTTATATATATGGTGACATCTACGGCGGCGGTGCACTTGCCGTGGTTGACGGCAACACCAGTGTCAATCTCTATGCCGGTAACTTCGCAGGCGAGATATTCGGTGGCGGACAAGGCTTGCTCAAGGAAGACGGTACTGTCCTCAACTCTGCCGATGTATCGGGAAATACCTCCGTGCTCCTCGCTCAAGACCAGGGCGGACAGGAGGAAGGCGAGGGTGGAAAACTGGAAGACCAGTTCTCTATCAACGTCATCTGGAACAAACTGTGGAATGGCACTGCTTTCGTTACATGGAATGAGGAGAATAAAGACCTATTCTATAACTATAAAGATGGTAAATTCATCAACTCACATAATATATATGGAGGAGGAAAGAACGCCTGCGTAGTGGGTACATACGAAGAGGACTCAGAGAGTAAGATTACTCTTAAGAAAGGCACAGGCACTGCTACAGTGAACGTGCTGAAAGGCATGACGCCTATCGACCTCCTCAGGACGCAAGAATGGAAAAAGTCCTATACCGACAACGCCAATCCTCACTTCTATGTCTTCGGCGGCGGATACGGCAAGAACACCAAGGTGGGCAATACCGACGTGACCGTAAACGTAGAGGGTGACTATGGCATATACAATGCTGAGACCGATGACTCCGACGAACAGCTCGCCAAGCCAAGGGCATGGCAGGGCGCAGGACTCTCTTCCGCACAGGAGGCGGAGAGCCTGAAAGTCGAGGAGGGACAGGTCTTCGACAACTCCAAGGGTATTCCTAACTTCACCGTCCTCGGCGTCCTCGGAGGAGGATATGCCGGCACGGTAGCAGGAGACACAAGGGTGGAAGTGGATGGCAAGACCTTCCTCCACCGTGTCTATGGCGGAGGCTTCGGCGACCCTTACGCTTCGTCGGCTGATGACAAGACAGGTCAGGTGGGTGGAAATACGGAAGTATATGTCAAAGGCGCAAATATCTACGGCGATGTCTTCGGCGGCGGTGCTGGCGTGGCATCAAATACAACAACCAAGATAGATTTCGTGGATGTGGCTCGTGTCACGGGCAAGACAATGGTAGAGGTGAGCGACGACGCCCGCATCTTCGGCAACGTCTATGGCGGCGGCGACATAGCCAATGTCGGTAAAAAAGTCTATACTCCTGCCTATGATACTTTCCCGCAGAGTACCACAGAGCTCAACCAGACTGACGGCTCTTTCATCGGGCATGAGGCATCCGGCTATCAGGCATACGTCAATATCCTCGGCGGCGACATCTTCGGCGAGGTGTATGCCGGCGGCAAGGGACTCCAGAGGGGTGCTGCTAAGGACTACACATCCCTCGGTCGCATCAACGGCAACACACTCCTGCACGTGGCAAACACGGAGAACGACGTGACTACCATAGCCTTTGACGAGAACGACAACAACATCCCGCACATCTGGAGTCGCATCTACGGTGGCTGTGCCTACGGTACGGTCGATGGCAACACCCTCGTGCATATCGAGGGCGGTATGCTCGGCAACAATATCTTCGGCGGCGGTTATGGCTACCTGCCTGTTACAGGCGCGAAGACGGAGTATGAGATGTTCAATCAGGTGCTCGGAAGAAAGGATACTGACAAAGAGGCTACCTACGCCAACGTCCTCGGCAATACAAAGGTGCAGATGGACGGCGGCTCATGGATATGGAACAAGAGTGCCGACCTCGACGGCAACATCACTGTATGGGACGATGCCAACAAGCAGATCGTGGCTGACGAGTCTGGCGTGAAGCCATTGGTGGCAGAACTGAAGGCGGCTTCCGCAAAAGGCACGGAGGCTCTCAAGGCTCTTCTCAACAGCAAGGGCGTGAGCATCAATCCTGCGTTCTTCGACATCGAAAACAAAATCTTCATCAAGAGTCACAATATCTTCGGTGGAGGCAATCAGGCGTGTCTTGTGGGTAAATATGATGCTACAGTGGACGCTTATCTGTCAAACCCGACAAAAACTCCTGATGAGGGAACCGGAAAGGCAACGGTGGAGCTGAACCACTCTCCGCTGACGGCTGTCACGTCCTACGACAACGGCGACGTGCAGACCTACAGCCTCCTCGACCCGACGACGCTTGCCGGTGTATGCTGGTATCTGAGCATCAACGAGACGGAGCATCCGCAGTTCTCCGTCTTCGGTGCAGGCTTCGGCGTGAACACCAAGGTTGGCTCTACGGAGGTGCTGGCACAGCCCGGAGCGTTCCTTGACAAGGATGGCAATGAGAAGACAGTGAGCGGCACGACCATACGCTATCGCAATCAGAGGGCGGACATGGAGGTCTATAGAAATTTTAACGATGCCATATACAGCGACTATAACGACCCGAAGAAGGTAAGCACTGAGGACAAGATACGCTACTACGGCAGTGCCGACGGTACGGGCAACGACCCGAAGACCTTCCTGCGCTATCGTTCAAGCCGCTTGGCATGGACATACGGTATCTCCGGCTTTACGTTCAAGAACATCCACGGTGGTGGCTACTCCGGCTATGTATGCGGCGGTACAAAGGTCGTGGCTGACAACCAGCTCGCCTGCCGCAATATCTTCGGCGGCGGTATCGGCGCACAGCCTTACACTGCTTCTGAAACCCTTGCTGAAGAGTCACTGACAAACAAGTATGACTTCGGCAGCGTAAAAAATACCTGCGTATATATCAAGTCCGGCATAGTCTCTCAGGATGTCTTCGGAGGCGGTGTGGGCATCACGTCAAATAAGAACGGTGAGACTTACACTGACTTCCCTGACATGGCACGTGTGCAGAGCGGCACGCAGGTACATGTCTATGGTGAGAAGATAGATGTCGATAACAAGGAGATGGACCGCACGGTAATCTTCGGCAGCGTCTTCGGTGGCGGCGATGCAGCCAATGTCGGAACATCTGAAAGCGAGGCGGAAGCTGCTGTCCTCGCTAAGACTGGCGGCACTTATGCCACCAACCTCAACATCCGTGGCGGAGCAATCTTCTCGTATATCTTCGCCGGAGGAAAGGGACGCCTCAAGTCTGAATGTGCCGACTATACGAAGCTCGGCGGCATTTACGGCAATACCCGTGTCATCGTGGATTATCCGCATAAGGACATGGCTTATCCGTATTTTGAAGATGACGGTACTGCATACGACCCTGCCGATTATATGGCTGCCGCATCCGGCATAACCACGCCTCATGCCACGCCAGAGATATTCAACCGTATCTACGGTGGCTGCCAGAACGGCACGGTCTATGGCAATACCCTCGTGGATATTGAGAACGGCAACATCGGCTACAACATCTTCGGAGGAGGATGGGGCAACATCCTTGACGACGAGAACGTAGCAGAGGATAAGCGCATCACCTCTGCCGACGTGAAGGGCAACACCAATATCTTCATCAACGGCGGCAACGCCCTCCTCACCTCCTACTGGCTGCCTGACGCCCGCAACTGGGAACCTGCCTCCGTAAAAGGCACAAAGGTATATTCTCCGCAGTATGACCCCGAGGCGAGAAAGTTCAAGATCAACCATAATATCTATGGCGGCGGCAACCTCGCCTGCGAAGTGACAAACACCTACATCACCATGAAAAAGGGTATGCTGAAAGATGACACCCGCGTGGTGGGCAATGACGCAACCCCGTTCTTCAGCACTGACGAATGGAAGGAGATATATAATAAGGTAGGCTCTCCGCACTTCTCTGTCTTTGGCGGCGGATATGGTGAGAATACTAACGTCACTGAAAATACCAAGATTAGTGTTAATATGCAGACCTACAAGGACATTGAGCCCAAGCCTACGATCATTGCCGGCGAGGAATACAAACACTTCGTCAGCGGATACTCCGTCATGGACGTTGTAGGCGGCGGCTATTCCGGAAAGGTCTCCGGTGATACGCAAGTCAATATAAGCGGCATCTTCTGCCGTCGTATCTTCGGTGGTGGCTTCTATAATACCGTGAAGAATACCAGGATTGACATCGACATGGTAGATAGCCGTGACATCTTCGGCGGCGGACTCATGGGTGACGTGCTGGAATCCACTACCATCAACGTGGGCAAAAACACCGAGGATACAAACAACAACAAGGATATTTATATCCACGGTAGCATCTATGGTGCCAACGACGTGTCGGGTTATGTCAATATCGTTCTGAATGAAAACGGTGAGTTTAAGGACAACGAAGGTACGGGAACCAACATCAATATCTACGGCGGACATATCGACGGCAACGTCTATGGCGCAGGCAACGGTGACTATCTCTATGCCCTCGACCGCAAAGGTAATACCCAGGTGACGGTAAACGAACACTATCTCCTCAACCCTGACGACCCGTCATCCGAGGAGTTCGACCTCGTATATACCGTGCCGATGCGTGAAACCATGCCTTCGTACAAGTCTGCCAGCGATGCGGCAAAGATAGTAAACATCAACTCATGGCGTCCGCTTACCAATAAGGTGAACATCAAGATTGCGGGTAAAGACGAAACAGATAAAGTCGAAATCAAGGGCGACGTATATGGCGGCGGCAACTCTGCCACCGTGCTCAAGGTCAATCCTTCTTCCGGAGTGGGCACAGAACTTCAGGGCTCTGTCACTCTCGACATCGGAAGCCACGTGAAGATAGGCAGGGTATTCATGGGATGCAACGGCGACGCTCTCTTCACGGCAAGTGAGGACAATGCCTTCATGACCAACTTCCGCAGGCTCAACGGAGACTTTACAAAGGTGAACGGCGACCTCGACCTCGGAAAGTCTATCAACTGGATTACCGACCCGTCCAACAAAGCCATCAGCACGCTCTATCTCCCTACGAAGAACGATGAGCGACCGCTTATCTATCCGCATCTCCTCGACCTATATTTCCAGCCTGTGGAGATGGACATCCAGGGCAAACTACGCTGGAATAGCAACGAGGACGGCACAGGACTTGAAGACTGTACCATCGGAACGTTCTGCTGCGGCGGCAACCGTGGAAACATGAACATCTATCCGAATTCTGACGGTCAGGTATTCCAGTACACGTTCCCCGCAGGGCTTACCATCACGGACAAGATAGTAGGCGGCTGCAACAATGCCAACTATGAATGGAAGAGCGGCGACAGCAGGGTATATCACGAGGGCGGATACCTCCTCGGTCTTGCCAAGTCTAACAAACCGTTCATAGAGCTGAACGTCAATTGTAAGTTCCAGCCTACTGAGGCAGATGGTGCTTACATGGGCGGCAACGTCTATGGCGGATGCTACGAGACGGGCACTATACGTGGTGACATCACCATCAACCTCAAGAGCGATATGCTTAAAGGAAAGGACAAGTCAAAACTGGATGAGTCCAACAAACTCCTGTCATCCAATCCTAAGTACTCCGCCCTCAATGTCTATGGTGCCGGCTACGGTATGGAGAGCTATGTCTATGGCAACCCGAATGTAAAGGTTGCAGAAGGTGAGATTTGTACGTCTCCTGTCCCGGCTGACACTTTCGCCGAGACAGGCACTTCCGCCAACTTCGTATATGGCGGAGGACAGCAGGGTAATGTCATCGGCGTGACCAACGTGGAGGTGTTCAACGGTCATATATATAAGTCAGTGACTGGTGGCTCATACTCCGGCTACGTCTGGGGCTCTACTCACGTCAAGGTGGGTTATCCTACGTATTATGAGGTCTTGTTCGGCAAGACAGGCAAGTATGTGCTCAAGCGTACCGACCAGGAGAATAGTAGTATTGACGATGATTTCAATAATCTGGATGATAAAGGAGATTATGATGGAATGACAGCCAAATCACAGACCATCAAGCAGTCTATCTATCTTGTCACAGGCGACCTCATCACGCAGGGTGTCTATAATGATATCATCGCAATAGATAATGGTACGCGGATAGATATTAAAGATAAATCAACTTATTTCAAAGAAGTATCGGCTGCAACACCGTCCGTGGGTTGGGATAACATCAACATCAAGATTGGTGAGGCTGTGTATGGCGGCGGCTACTCCCTTGCACATGGCGCATCGGTGATGGCTAACAATACCACCGTGCTGAAGTTTACGGACAAGTACAACCTCGATGTAGCCTTTACCACCAACGATGAGCATAAGGCAGAACTGGCTGCGCTGCCGGGCAGTTCGACCAAGGGCTTCGGCGGTAATACTACTATCCTTGTCGCTGACCGTGTGACAGTACCTGACGGAGCTGATACGAATAACGATGAAGACCGTGACCACATCACCATCTCCCACCAGGAAATGAAGCAGGTGACGGACATCACTTCCGGTACTGACCTGCAAGGCTATTACTATAAGGACAAGGATGGCAACTACCGCTATATCTATATGGCAGGAAAATACTATTATGAATTGACTGCCGAAGGCACGGTAATCACAGAAAAACTGCCTAAAGACATAAACGAAACTGACAAAAAAATATATGAATACGACAACGAGGGCGGCATCTTCGGCGACGGTCACCTCTCCTACGCAGAGGGCTTCCGCTCTGCCGACCTTACGGGTTACGGCTTCGCAAGCAGCACGGTGAGCAGTCCGAAGATTCTGAACACGTTCCAGCGTATGGACATCCTGCGCCTCACTGACAACTGCTTCACGCTCCTCGGTGCGCGCGACTATGCTACCAACTCTACCGACAAGACACCATACTCCGTATCACGTGTGGGCGAGATACAGATGGTGGCTGAAAATATAAAGTTCAATGTCGTTGGTGAAAATAAAAAACTCTATGTAGGAAGCGGTAACGAACTTAAAACAAAGCGTGCCCGTAACTACATGGGCTTTGCCAATAATATCCGCTATGTTGGTGCTGTCAACTCTAATGTCGCTTTCACTGATCCAATGTATGACAATGTCGGAGTAGAGCAAACAAAATCTTATAAAGATAATAAGCAAGCATTCATTGACGGATACTTCGGCACTGGTGTTGACAAAGGCAAAGAAACAACGTTTGAGCAGCGAAACAGTGGCACGGCAAAGAATATGATAGGCATCGCTTCTGGCTATGCATTGAAGATTCAGAACTTGCAGGAGTTGACAAAGGAAAGTGGCGAAATCGTGGATAGGACATACTATGGACCTATCTATGGTGTCATAGAGATGAATCTCATTGACGTGCGTGAGGATGAGGGCGGCGGATATGTCTATGCCGACAATATCCATAAGCGTGCTTCTGACGATACTCATGGAGTTGCAGAGGACTTCCTTGAGACCACTGGTAATTTTGTGTTCCCTACCACTCAGGCAGGACGTTATATCGTTGACGACTGTTTCCCTAATGGCTATAAAGTGACATCCGTTTCCGCTCTCGCTGAGGATGACAAGAGTAATGCTAACAACGATGACATCCATTACTGGTATGTGACAGGATATAACTATTATTACAATGCACATATCACAGGCTATACTTCTAAGAGAGCAAACACGTTCAAGAGCAGTAATGATGAAATTATGGTGCTCTCTGGTCTGAAACCGGGACAGGAGGTAAAAGTCATCGGTCTCACCAAGCAGCGTACCTATGGAGGAGACTATGCCTGCGACCTCTCTATCCGTAACTATAAAGGTGGAGAGAAAGACCAGAGTGGTAATGACGTTAAAGACGCATATACTCTTAAAGTACTTGCGCCAGATGATGCGACAGGCTTTATAGCTACTCTGCCCATGAATGGAACGCAAGCTAAAAGTAACGAAACACCGCTTCCAAGCACGGTATATACAAGTTATCCGAAGATATTGTTCACTCTTGACGATAAAGCGGATAACTCTACATCTGATTACTATACAAAGCACCTCTCCAAGCCTTATAAAGCGACTGTCATCCTCTCTGCCCCGGCAAAGACCTATGAGTTAGATGGTGATGGTAATCCTTCTAAGGATGAGTCTGGAAATTATAAACTTAAAGATGTTATAGAAAAACTGCCTTTAGATGGAAAGGTTTATAAGTTGGAAAACGGTGAATACGTTGAGGTAACAACTGGTACTGAGATAACCAATAATGGTTCTTATTACTACAGAACAGGAGACTTCGATTTGTATCAGCCTATTACAACTCTATACATTAAGACAACTGAAGCCGATCAGGAGAAATGGACTACTGTTGCATCAGCCACTCTCGGTGAAAACCTCTACTCCGCAGTTGCACGCAACTACACCTACACCATCGACCTGACCATAGAATATGTGCAGGGACCGGACATCAATGGCAACATCACCATTGACAACTGTGCGCTGCCCGGCGAGATGATACGTCTGAAGAAAGACAAGGTGACTATCGACGCTGACGAGTCGTTCGCTGCCAATGGCTACTACTGGCGCATCGGTAAGGACTTCAGGGCGGACGATGAATGGAAAACCGACGGCAAGGCAACTAATTATAGTATATATAAGGTGGGCGACGAGAAAGGCACTGGACTCTTCGCCGGCTGTTACTATAACACTACGGAGGACTACCTCGAAGTGCCTGCCTACTACTTCATGAACGGATATAAGGTGCAGCTCGGTATCTCCATGAACCAGCTCGATGGCATCTTCTCTGCAGAAATGCTTGACACCGACCGCCTCGTCGTG
>CALZJQ010000036.1 GCA_945787895.1 uncultured Prevotella sp.
AGTCTGCGTGTGGAGTGAATGTTGGCTTGTACTTACCGCGAAGTATCTTAGCCACTTTAGAGCAGAGACGACCTACAACCTGATCTGTGCAGTCGATAACAACCCACTCTTTCTTTGCAGTCTCCTTATTGATAGAGACTGTCTTGTAACTTAAAGTGTTCATTTAACTTTAATAATTCTTTAAAAATACTACTAAAAAACATTGTTTTCAAACATGGATTCACTAACCGTAAGTGCGGCCAAACACTTGACTATTAACACCATTGTTTGCGGGGCTCTAAGTACACCCCATAATAATCGGTGCGCAAAGGTACTCATATTTCTCCACATACAAAAGCAATGATACTTGTAACGATAAAAGATTTAATATTATTTAACTAAAAGCAATACTGTCGCAACTATTTATCATCTTTTTCTTGGAAAAACCAAAGAAAAGTAGTAAGTTTGCAGAAACAAATTTTTTCTTCTTATGGACTTAATACCAAGTTTTGCAGTAGATCATACGAATCTACAACCAGGCATTTATATTTCTCGGCAGGATGAGGTAGGGGGAGTTGCGGTGACTACTTACGATATTCGTATGACTGCACCTAATCATGAGCCTTGCCTTAATACTGCGGCAATCCACACTATTGAGCATCTTGTTGCTACGTTTCTCCGAAATCGTGATGGTTGGAAAGAGAATGTTATATATTGGGGGCCTATGGGATGCCTTACAGGTAATTATCTTATATTGAAAGGAACGTACCCGTGCGAAGATATCCGTGACTTGATGCTCGAGGCTTTCCAATATGTCGCGGATTATCAGGACGAGGTGCCGGGTACTACTCCTGCTACCTGCGGCAACTGTCTCATGCACGACCTTCCTATGGCAAAATACGAAGCGAAAAGATATATCGAACGGCTGAAAAATCATTTCTGTTGTCATTATCCAGGGGTGGAAAGGCCGCAGGATGCCAATGGAATGCAGTTCTTTGATGCCTGATTTTGACTTTTCTTGTTCTGCTCAGCTTATTATTATAGGTGGGTTCTATTAATTCGCTTTGTCATATTTTGGATTTATTTTCGAGGACAAATTGTAAGTTGAAGAGGGTTTCTGTCCCCCGATAACGGGGGAACCGAAGGGGGTGTAAAGACCATTGACCGTAGCGGGCTACGTGACCGATGAGACTTACGATTTGTACCGAAAAGAAACCAAAAGATGACAAAACGTCAAACCTACATAATTAACATTTTTGACGGTGGGAATTAATAGAACCCACCTATATGTAATAGTGTATATTTTTTATGGCGATAATTAAATCATACAAGGGTTTTTCTCCCAAGTGGGGAGTAGATTGTTATTTTAGTGAGAATGCGGCAATAGTGGGTGATGTAAAGATGGGCGATGAGTGCTCAGTGTGGTTCAATGCAGTAGTCCGTGGGGATGTCGCACCTATAACGATGGGAAATCGTTGCAATGTGCAGGATGGTGCTGTGGTTCATGTCACCAATACCACTGGTCCCACCGTGATGGAGGACGACGTGACGATAGGTCATAACGCCACCGTTCATGCGTGTACCCTTCGAAAAGGCTGCCTAATAGGTATGGGGAGCACGGTTCTTGACGGGGCTGACGTCGGAGAGGGGGCTGTAGTGGCCGCAGGTGCTCTTGTGCTCTCTGGGACAAAGATTGGTCCGCATGAGATATGGGGCGGTGTGCCTGCAAAGTTTATTAAGCAGACAAAACCGAATCAGGCAGAGAGCTTTGCGGCTCATTATGTGGAATATTCCAAGGAATACCTCAAGGATACGGAGGTATGATTTTCTTTTGGCTGTGAGGTTTTGCGGTTTAGGGGTTTTACGGTTGTGAGGCTCTAAGGTTTTACAGTTTTGTGCGTTGTCCGGAAGGAAATAGTTATCTGTAACTTTTCTTTCCAACCACAAAACCGTAAAATCCTGCAACGATTGTAATCTCTGTTTCGCAATATTGTATTAATTACAAATATTTTGAACTTTCTTTTGCTGTATTTACTTAATTTTTAGTAATTTTGCACCCGATTTTTATTCTTGTCCTAAGCAATAGAATACACATTATCAGCAAGCATATTAAGTAAAAGTTTTATACAGTTATGTTCAAAAGTTTTCATGGTTATAGCCTTCTTGCCAAATATCATGACAGGAAGAAACTGCCAGAGCATCAGAAGTCAGTTCTGAGCAAGACAATCAAAATCCTTTCAGTAACCCTTGTCAGCCTTATCATATGGTGTCTTCCGTCAACTGCATTCGGCATTCCTGACCTTACCCTTACCGAGCAGCGCACCATAGCAATCTTCCTTTTTGCCTCTCTCATGTGGCTCACAGAGGGAATACCTTCTTGGGCAACGTCAACGCTGACCATCGTGATACTTCTTTATACGTGTTCTGACTCCAGTCTCTTTTGTTTCGTACAAGGCTATGACGAGGCTACTCTCGGCACTTTGATAAGTTATAAGAAACTGATGGGCTGCTATGCCGACCCTATCATAATGCTGTTTATCGGAGGTTTTATCCTTGCTATTGCAGCTACAAAGGTTGGGCTTGACGTAAAACTCGCAAAGGTGATGCTCAAGCCTTTTGGTTCAAGGTCGGAGAATGTGCTTCTCGGTTTCCTTCTCGTTACGGGTATCTTTTCAATGTTCCTGTCGAATACCGCTACGGCAGCAATGATGCTCACCTTCCTTACTCCTGTGTTGAAGCAGCTCCCTGACTCGGGAAAAGGACGTATCGGACTCGCTCTCGCCATACCTATCGGTGCGAATATTGGCGGCATCGGTACTCCTATCGGCACTCCGCCTAATGCTATTGCCCTGAAAGCTCTCAATGATGTCGAGGGACTCAATCTGGGTATTGGATTCGGTGAGTGGATGATGGTGATGTTCCCGTTGGCTATCTTTCTGCTTTTCGTAGGATGGTTCCTGCTTAAGTTCCTCTTTCCTTTCACGCAGAAGACTGTAGAATTGAAGATTGAGGGTGAGCAGAAGGAGACATGGCAGTCGTATGTTGTATATGTGACATTCGTCTTGACTATACTCTTGTGGGTTCTCGACAAGGTTACAGGTGTCAATTCCAATGTAGTAGGACTCCTGCCTGTCGGTGTCTTCTGTGCCTGCGGTATCATCACTCGTCGTGATCTTGAGGAAATCAACTGGTCTGTGCTCTGGATGGTGGCAGGTGGTTTTGCCCTTGGTCTGGCTCTTCAGGAGACTCATCTTGCTGCACATCTTATCGAGACTATTCCGTTCGCATCATGGCCGGCAATTCTCATGCTTATCGGTTCCGGAATACTGTGCTATGCTCTCTCTAACTTCATCTCAAATACAGCGACGGCAGCACTCCTTATTCCTATTCTTACCGTCATCGGAACGGCTTCTACGGAGACTCTTGCTCCGCTTGGCGGCGTGTCACCGCTTCTTATAGGTGTTGCCCTTTCCGCTTCTCTTGCCATGGTGCTGCCTATTTCCACTCCTCCTAATGCCCTTGCCCACGCTACCGGCATGATAGAGCAGAAGCAGATGATGAAGGTTGGTCTTATCATGGGCGGCATAGGCATGACGGTCGGCTATCTCGTGTTGATATTCCTTGGTAAGGCAGGCTTGATATAATCGTGCTGCTTATGCTCCTTGTTTCTGCATTGATAAGCGATAGTCTTATGTCGGGAATGTAGATTCGGGATTAGAAATTTGTATATCCGGGATGTTTCCCATTTTTCATTGAATGTAATGAACTTAATAAGCCCCGCATCGGTTCTGCCGATGCGGGGCTTTATGGTTATGTCCTTTTCCTTTTCGGAAAGAGGCTGTTGTCCGGTTATCAGATAGCGAATGGGTTCTCGCCTGGGTAGAGCTGTCCTGCTGGGAGAGGAGTGTTGATGTCTTCTACACCGAGGAGACGCAGAGCTTCGAAGAGTACCTTGCCGCAGTGGTCGAAAGCGTATGCACCGTGATGTGGGAAGCGCTTGCCGATGAGGACGTGACGATAGAAACGTGCAAAGCCTGGGATGGCATGGATGCCGATACCTCCGAATGAACATGGGTCAACATCAAGGAACTCGCCCTGTGCGATGTAGGAAACGAGCTTGCTGTCTGAGTTGGACTGCAGGCGGAACATCGTGGACTTGCCTGGCATAATCTGACCTTCGAGAGTACCCTTTGTGATATCCGGACTCATGAGGCGGGCCTGAATGAGCTGGTACTTGATTTCGCACTGTGACATACATGTAGAGCATGTGTTACCGCAGTGGAAGCCCATGTAGAGGTCTTTCATGTCAGCACCGGCAAGGTTTGCACCCGCAGGGATAACGTCGGCAGGCACGGAGTTGTTGATGTCAAGCAGCGTAGCAGGCTTTTCCGTAGCGCATTCGCACATATACTCTGATACTGCACCATAGAGGTCCACCTCGCAGGCTACAGGAATTCCACGACCTGTGAGACGGGAGTTTACGTAGCAAGGCTCAAACTCGAACACAGGCTGCCATGCAGGCCAGCACTTGTTGGCAAATACTGCATAGTTGCATGCGCCCTTGTTGTTCTCGTACCAGTCGAGGATGGCAAGCTCAAGCTGGGCCATCTTGTCGATGATTTCCGGGTATGTGTGACGTGAACCAAGCTCCTTCTTCATGTCTTCTGCGATTGCAGCGATCTCTGCCTTGCGGGAAGCTACCTTCTCATACTGGCATTTCATGTCGAGCTCTGAGTTCTCCTGTACCTCAACGCCGAGGTCATAGAGAGGCTGGATAGGTGCGTTGCAGGCAAGGAAGTCGAAAGGACGTGGGCCGAAGCCGATGACCTTGAGGTTCTTGATGCCGATGACCACGCGTGCGATGTTGCGGAAGTCTGCGAGTTCCTTGACAGCTTCGTCAGGGTTTACGTTAGGATACTCCGGAATATAAACCTTCAGGCGGCGGAGACCTACGCTGTATGAGAAGTTGAGCACGCCGCAGAGTGCGTCACCACGGTCAGAAGCAAGGTTTGCCTTGCCTTCCTCTTTTGCTGCGAGAACCATTGCAGGACCTTGGAACTTCTGTATGAACATGGTAGTAGGACCTTCTGGACCGAAGTTTCCGAGGAACATACATACTGCGTTGATACCGTTTTCACGTGCCCATTTGAGAGCGTTCATGGTATCAATCTCGTTTTCTATAACTACAGGGCAGTCATATACTTCAGGAAGGGCAGCCTTGCGCACTTCTTCCATCAATGCTGCCAAACGTGCCTTTGTGAGAGAAACAGGGAAGCAGTCGCGGCTTACGCCTACGATACCAAGCTTCACGATTGGTTGATTAATCATGTTTTTAATGTTTTGTTAATAATAGATGGTATTATTTGTTATTATTTGATATACTGATACTTACTATATATGATAATGTGAAAATCCGATAACAGTCGTTTACTGAATGCAAATGTACGTTTTTTTCATGATATTTGCAATATTTATCTATTTTTTTTGCATTCTTTATATTTTGCCCGGCCCGGATATCCTTCATGTCTTTTTGGGAAACGAATAAAACGAGCAGTGTAACCTCCCGGTCACACTGCTCTGCAAACTTAAACAACCAATAAAAGAAATAGATTGTTCTGTTATTGTTTTTTTAGTGAATTATCTGATAAAGAGCATCTCACGATACTTTGGAAGGGTCCAAACTTCATCGTCAACCTTTGACTCCAGTTTGTCAATCTCATAGCGTATCTTGTCCATGAGTGGTTCTACAGTGTCGTGATAAGCGATAGCCTTCTCGCGTTCTGACTCTATCTTGTTTGCCACTTTCCGTGCATCTATGAGTTCCTGAACGCCTTCTTCGATGGCTTTCACGCGCTTTGAAATCTCGGAGATGAGTGCAAGGTTCGAACCTGCTACGGAATAGAGCTCTTCTGTCGGGAAGATAGCCTTGAGTGCGGCTACGTTCTGTGCGAGTTTTGTCTGGTATGACATCACCTGAGGGATGATGTGGTTGATTGAGAGGTCACCGAATACGCGTGCTTCAATCTGAATCTTCTTGGTGTATGTCTCCCATTTTATCTCGTTGCGTGCTTCCAGTTCCTTGGCGGTCATGATGTTGAGAGATTCAAACATCTCGACAGACTCCTTGTCAAGGTAGCGGTCGAAGATGAGTGGACAAGACTTTTCTACGTCGAGACCGCGCTTTTCTGCCTCTACCACCCATTCGTCGGAGTAGCCATTGCCATCGAAACGGATAGGCTTACAAGTCTTTATGTCGTCCTTGAGCACGGAGATGATTGCGGCGTGCTTGTCCTTTCCTGCTTCGATGAGTGCATCGACGCGTTTCTTGAAGTTTACGAGTGCCTCGGCAACAGCGGCATTAAGAGCTATCATTGCTGATGCGCAGTTGGCTTCAGAGCCTACGGCGCGGAACTCGAAGCGGTTTCCTGTGAATGCAAATGGAGAGGTACGGTTACGGTCTGTGTTGTCGATGAGCAGTTCTGGTATTGATGGAATGTCGAGTTTCAGTCCTGCCTTGCCGGCGATGTCGATGCTGTCGTCCTCTGCGGTGTTCTCAAGATGGTTGAGAATATCGGTCAACTGACGTCCGAGGAATGAGGAAACGATGGCGGGAGGTGCTTCGTTTGCGCCGAGACGATGAGCGTTTGTCGCACTCATGATTGATGCCTTGAGCAATCCGTTGTGCTTATATACGCCCATGAGAGTCTCTACGACGAAAGTGATAAAGCGCAGGTTGCTTAATTCGTCCTTGCCAGGACCATGGAGCAGGATGCCTGTGTCTGTGGAGAGTGACCAGTTGTTGTGCTTTCCTGAACCGTTGACGCCATCAAATGGCTTCTCGTGGAGTAGGCAGCGGAAGCCATGATGACGTGCTATCTTCTTCATGAGTGACATGATGAGCATGTTATGATCGACGGCGAGGTTTGTCTCTTCGAAGATGGGTGCAAGCTCAAACTGGTTAGGAGCTACCTCGTTATGACGTGTCTTGCATGGGATGCCAAGCTCAAGAGCCTTTATCTCAAGGTCTTTCATGAATGCGGCTACACGCTCGGGGATTGAACCGAAATAGTGGTCGTCCATCTGCTGGTCCTTTGCTGAGGAGTGTCCCATGAGTGTGCGTCCGGTAAGAAGGAGGTCAGGGCGAGCAGAGAAGAGTCCTTCATCTACGAGGAAGTACTCCTGTTCCCATCCGAGATTGGAGATAACTTTCTTTACTTCCGGGTTGAAGTAGTGCACCACGTCTGTGGCTGCCTTGTTGACGGCGCGGAGTGCCTTGAGGAGAGGGGTCTTGTAGTCAAGGGCTTCACCTGTGTAGGAGATGAATACCGTAGGTATCATCAGTGTATCACCGATAACGAAGACGGGAGAAGTGGGATCCCAGGCAGAATAGCCGCGAGCCTCGAATGTGGAACGTATGCCGCCGGAAGGGAAGGAGGAAGCATCTGGCTCTTGCTGAACGAGTGACTTTCCTTCAAATTCCTCTATCATGCCGCCTTTCCAGTCATGCTCTACGAAGCCGTCGTGCTTCTCTGCTGTGGTGTCGGTGAGAGGCTGGAACCAGTGTGTGCAGTGTGTGGCACCGAGTTCCATAGCCCACTTTTTCATTCCTTCTGCCACCTTGTCTGCGGTAGCGCGGTCTAAAGGAGCACCATTGTCAATGACATCAAGCATCTTGTCATATACTTTCTTTGGGAGGTATTTGAACATCTTCTGCTTGCTGAAGACGTATTTTCCGAAGAATTCAGAAGGACGTTCTGTTGGTGCAGGGATGTTGAGGGGCTGTTTCTTGAAAGCCTCGGCTACAACCTGAAATCTTAAATTTGCCATAGTCTTTTTCTTTTATTTGATTTTTAATTTTCCAATTCTTTAAGTTTGCGGATGCAAAGTTAAATATTTATTGTGGATTATCCAAGTTATTTGTGTCTGTATTGTTCTTCTACCTTATTAATATAGGCGCATATTGACTTTTTCTTAAGGCTGGATGCTGAAACCTATCACGAAGTATGTAGCCTGCGTTGATGGGTTGGCGGCCAGTTGGGCGAAGACGGGCACTGTGAAACTGTCTGAAATCTTGAGGTCCTTGGTTGCCTTCAGTGATATGTTGTTGACGGCGAAACCGCTTGAAGTGTTTGCCGCATAGAATCCCAGATAGGCATTGTAGGGTATTGCGCCTACCGTTGCTGACCAGTCGAGACCGCCGAGCTTGAATGGAGCGGATATTTCTGCGTATGACAGGTATGCGCGCTCACCGCTTCTTCTTACTGCATCTGCGCCAGCAAAGTTGGTAAACCATTGTATTGACAGAGGTCCGAAGTCGTAACCTACGTTGGCTTCAAATACGTGTGCGGTCTTGTGTGCATCATAAAGGAGGTATTTCTCTGCGTTGCACCAGTAGTCTGTGATGCCGACGTTGAAGCCTCCGGTAGAGTAGGCCAGGGTCAGGTCGAGCTCATTTGTCGTTCCCGTGTTGCTTGTCAGTCCGTAACTGCCCCAGGCTGTCAGTGAAAGACCTTTGTAGGCGACGCTTGCTGAGGGCTGGATGGCTGCATCGTCGAGCTTGCCGCCACGCCATACGTAATTGCTTACTACGTCTGCACCTAAGCTGACCTCCACTTCATCCTGTGCGCTTGCTGCGCCTGTGCTCATCAGTCCTGCGAGGGCGAGAGCCATTACCTTGAATCTTTTCATAATCTTTTACCTTTTTTGTGTTGTTGTATAAAAATGTGATGTGTTGTTGTTTTCTGAGTGCAAAATTACGGCTTTTCGCCCAATCGGCAACGAAAATATTACCGTTTATTGCAAAATATTTTGATAAACTTACAGATTGTACGCTTCTCCCGTGCTTTGCTTACAATCTGAAAGGATAATTTTTACTTTCTTTACAAATAGAAATAAGGGTTTATAAATATTTGACAAAAGGACTGATTTTATTTTATTGTATTGACAAAATGTATTAATTTTGCACTCGAAAGATGACAGAATGACACAAACACGTATATTATTAATTAAAGAAGTATTATTATGAAAAAGATTGAAGCCATCATCCGCAAGACTAAGTTTGAGGATGTTAAGGAAGCTCTTCTCAATTCCAACATCGACTGGTTCGAGTATCACGATGTGCATGGAATCGGACAGAGCCGTCAGGAGCGCATTTACCGTGGAGTACAGTATTCTACCGATGTGATAGAACGTGTGCAGATTACCATCGTCTGCCGTGAGATTTACGTTGAATCTACTATCAAGGTCATCATGGATGTGGCTCACACGGGTAAGGTGGGCGACGGTAGAATCTTCCTCAGTGATATGATTGACTGTTATTCCATACGTACCGGTGACCATGGTGATACGGTACTTGCAGATAAAAAGTAAAAACACAGACTTACACAAACACAAAAAGAAAGGATAATGATTATGATTACTCCACTGTCAATGATAATGCCTCTCGCTGCTGTTGCTGAGGAGGCGAAGGATTATGTCAACGGTCTTGATACCCTGTGGGTATTGCTCGGAGCGATGCTCGTATTCTGGATGCAGCCCGGTTTCGCTCTTGTCGAGGCGGGTCTGACCCGTTCCAAGAACACTGCCAACATTCTTATGAAGAACTTCTGCGACTTCATGTGTGGCTCTGTGCTGTACTGGATTCTCGGTTTCTCCATTATGTATGGTGCTGACTGCGGTCTGTTGGGCTGGAGCGGCTTCGGTTTTATCGGTGAGGATTCTAATGTTCCTGCCGAGTGTACTTTCATCTTCCAGACTGTCTTCTGTGCCACGGCGGCTACAATCGTCTCTGGAGCCATGGCGGAGCGTACCAAGTTCTCCATGTATTTCGTATATTCCATGCTCATCTCTGCCTTTGTATATCCTATCGAGGGTCACTGGTCATGGGGTGGCGGCTGGCTCTCAGAGATGGGATTCCATGATTTCGCCGGCTCTACTGTGGTGCATCTCTGCGGCGGCGCACTGGCTTTGGCAGGTGCTATCGTCCTCGGTCCGCGTATCGGCAAGTATGACAAGGATGGCAAGTCAAAGGCTATTCCGGGTCACAACCTTGCTCTCTGTGCCCTCGGCGTCTTCTGTCTTTGGGTAGGATGGTTCGGTTTCAACCCTTGTTCTACTGTGGCTGCTACAGGTTATGACAATGCGGTAAGTATGTCTCACGTCTTCGTTACTACTAATATGGCTGCTGCTGTAGGCGGTATTGCTGCTCTTGTTTATACATGGGTAGTTGATGGCAAGCCTTCTCTCTCCATGGTCTGCAACGGTGTGCTTGCAGGTCTCGTGGGTATTACTGCCGGTTGTGACTGTGTAAGCATAGGTTCCAGTGCCATCATCGGCGGTGTCGTAAGTCTCGTTATGTGTCTCTCAGTGGCATTCATCGATAAGGTTTGTAAGGTTGACGACCCTGTAGGTGCTGTCTCTGTACATGGTGTTGGCGGTATCCTCGGCACTATCCTCACGGGTGTCTTCTGCGATTCTTCCATCAATGGTGTGGAGTGCAGCGTAGGTGTACAGGCTCTCGGTGCGTTCACAGTGGCTGTCTTTGCTTTCGTAGTGGGCATGGTTATCTTCCTTGCCATAAAGCATACCCACGGTCTCCGCTGTGACAGGATTATCGAAGAGGAGGGTCTCGACATCTACGAGCACGGTGAGGCTTGCTACAACTGATAACATTCTATAAGGAAATGTTTTAATAAAGTTTTGTATATTGAAAAATTAATAGTACTTTTGCACTCGTTATGAGTAAGAAAGTACTATTTTTTTGTGCCTTTATGGCATTGGCGATACCTGCTTCTGCGGAGCATGGGGAGGACGACATTCAGGAGGATGCTGTCTTCAGTAATGATATTAACGAGCCTGCCGGCTTTGTCACCGAACTTGTCAATAACTCCCTTGAAGCCGCTCTTCCTGCACCTAAGGAGCAGAAGGCGGTGTCTCGCACGCTTACCGACTATGCTTCCGTACCAAAGATCGGCGGTTACTTCATCGGAAAGTATGCCTATACCGACAAGGAGGGTATGAAGGATGGCAACAACGGTTTCTCCCAGCGACTCATCCGCTTCTATGTCGATGGTACAATCCTCGGGGATTTCGCTTATCGCTTTCAGTTGCAGACGAACAATGACCAGTTCCACATGAAGGATTTCTTCCTCGAATGGAGGAAATATCCGGAGTTTAAGGTCAAGATTGGTCAGTACAAGCGTGCTTTCGGTCTTGAGAATCCGATGAATCCCTGGGATGTGGGAGTGGGGGACTACTCTCAGCTGACCAAGAAACTGACGGGTCATTCCGATTACGTGGGTACTGAGCCAAGCAGCAACGGAGGTCGTGACCAGGGCATTCAGGTGCAGGGTGACCTCTTTCCTGCCAAGGACGGACACCGCATTCTGCATTATCAGCTCATGGTAAGCAATGGTCAGGGTATCAATGCCGGTGATGCCAATTCGCAGAAGGATGTCTCCGGCACGTTACAGGTGCAGCCGGTCAAGGGCGTCATGCTCGGCTTCTTCGGATGGACGGGCAATTTTACCGCCAATGGCGTGACCGTGAACCGCAACCGTTATGAGATTGTAGGTAAGTATGAGCGCAATGACTGGTCTGTGCGTGCAGAGTATGCACATTCTGTAGGTCATAAGATTGCTGATTATGTCAATGGTGAATGGATGGGTAATGCCCGTGCCGATGCTTGGTATGCCACTGTGGGCGTGCCATGTACTCCGTGGCTCAAGACGTGGCTGAAGTATGATGTATATCGTGATGATGCTACATGGGCTACGACAAAGAGCATCTATTCCGTATGTCCTAACGTGCAGTTGCACCGTAATCTTATGTTCCAGCCGCAGTTCAACTACGTCCACGACCGCACTCTTGCCGGCAAGAATGATTATTGCGAGTTCTGGTTGGAGACGTATGTGAGGTTTTGATATCCCCTATGATATTATGCAGAAGATTGCAGTTTTCCGCTCACCGCTGAAGTCTAAGTTTGGTATTCCGCGCCAGAGTGGTATCGTAAACGAACTCGCGGGAACGATAGTCTTGGAGCAAGGCTGTCGTTCCCGCGATGCCGTTCGTGGTTTGGAGGATTTTGACTATCTGTGGTTAATATGGGAGTTCTCTGCCAACAAGCATGAGGCAAAGGGACTTAAGGTGCGTCCTCCGCGTCTTGGGGGCAATGAGCGTCTCGGTGTCTTCGCTACGAGGTCGCCTTTCCGTCCCAATCCTATTGGTCTCTCGTGTGTCCGTCTCTCCCATATCGACTATGAAGCCCCCGACGGTCCTGTCATTCACGTCCTCGGGGCTGACCTCATGGACGGTACTCCCATCCTCGACATAAAGCCCTACCTGCCATATACCGATGCTCATCCCGAGGCAAGAGCCGGCTTTACCGACACCGTGCAGTGGCAGCCGTTAGATGTGGAAATCCCTTCCGCTTGCCTTTCTCTTCTCACTGATGGCGAGGCTGCTGCCCTCCGTGGCATCCTCTCCCAGGATCCCCGTCCGCAATATCACGACGATCCCAACCGCATCTATGGTATGCCATTCTGCGATTGGGATGTCATGTTCCGTGTAGATGGAGGCAAGGCGTACGTTGAAAGCCTCCGCCCCATAGCGAGGCAGCAGGCAAGGCAGTAAAGCCAGCCACCGTTCGCTTCGATTTCGTCGAAGCGCCAAAGTCCAGCCACCGTTCGCTTCGATTTCGTCGAAGCGCAAAAGCGCCAATTAGTTCCTGAAGCAGATAGAGCCTTCATCATCAGCATCGACGGTAATCTCCCTCTCCCGGCTGACGCTGCCATTGAGCAGCGACTTACTCAAGGCATTGAGTACGTCACGCTGGATGGCACGCTTGACAGGACGCGCACCAAACTCCGGGTCGAAGCCAGCCGTGGCAAGAGTACTCACAGCCTTGTCCGTCACGTTGAGCGTGAAGCCCTGCTGTGCCAGCATCTTGCTGACAGCGTTCATCTGCAGGCGTACCACGCCGGCTATCTCTTCCTGACTGAGCGGAGTGAACATTATCGTCTCGTCGATACGGTTGAGGAATTCTGGACGGATGGTCTGCTTGAGCATCACCATGAGCTTTTGTTTCAGCGTGTCGAGTGTGCTGCTTCTCTCGCTTTCTCCCATGCTGTTCATCTTGCCTATCTCTTCTTGTATGAGGTGGCTGCCGAGGTTGCTTGTCATGATGATTATCGTGTTGCGGAAGTTTACGGTACGTCCTTTGGAGTCCGTTAGCCTGCCGTCGTCAAGCACCTGCAGCAGGATGTTGAACACGTCGGGATGGGCTTTCTCTATCTCGTCAAACAGTACTACGGAGTAAGGCTTCCTGCGCACGGCCTCCGTCAGTTGTCCGCCCTCGTCATAGCCTACGTATCCTGGAGGCGCACCGATGAGTCGGGTGACGCTGAACTTCTCCTGATACTCGCTCATGTCTATCCTCGTCATCATCGTCTCGTCGTTGAAGAGGTAGTCGGCGAGTGCCTTGGCAAGTTCCGTCTTGCCCACTCCCGTCGTTCCGAGGAAGATGAATGAGGATATAGGGCGTTTCGGATCCTGCAGTCCGGCACGTGAACGTCTTACGGCATCGCTGACGGCAGTGATGGCTTCCTCCTGTCCTATGACTCTCTTGTGTAGTTCATCCTCAAGGTGCAGCAGTTTCTCGCGCTCGCTTTGCATCATGCGTGAGACGGGGATGCCTGTCCATCGGCTTACTACCTCTGCGATGTCGTCCTCGGTGACTTCTTCTTTTACCATCGTCTCGCCGCCCTTTGCCGAGTGCAGCTGCTCCTGTATGGCATTGATGTCATCTTCCAAGGCTTTCAGTTTGCCGTAGCGTATCTCAGCCACTTTGCCGTAGTTGCCCTCACGCTCGGCTCGTTCAGCCTCGAATTTCAGACTTTCTATCTGCTGCTTGTCCTGCTGTATCTTGTTGACAAGCTCTTTTTCGTTCTGCCATACTGACTTGTATTGGTTCACCTCTTCTTGCAGTTCGGCTATGTCTTTGTTGAGCTGTGTCAGTTTCTCCTGGTCATCCTCGCGCTTTATCGCCTCACGTTCTATCTCTAACTGTGCCAGACGGCGTGTCTTCTCGTCCAGTTCCTCAGGCAGGGAGTCACGCTCCATGCGTAGTTTTGCTGCCGCCTCGTCCATGAGGTCGATGGCTTTGTCGGGCAGGAAGAGGTCGGAGATGTAGCGTTGTGACAGTTTCACGGCGGCTATGCAGGCATCGTCCTGTATGCGCACCCTGTGGTGGTTCTCATAGCGTTCCTTCAGTCCGCGGAGTATGGAGATGGCACTCGCCTCGTCAGGTTCGTCCACCATGACGGTCTGGAAGCGTCGCTCTAATGCCTTGTCCTTCTCGAAATACTTCTGATACTCGTTCAGCGTAGTGGCTCCGATGGCTCTCAGTTCACCGCGTGCCAATGCTGGCTTTAGGATATTTGCTGCGTCCATCGCGCCTTCTCCGCCGCCGGCACCTACCAGCGTGTGTATCTCGTCGATGAAGAGTATTACTTTTCCCTCGCCGGAGGTGACTTCGGAGATGACGCTTTTCAGCCTTTCCTCAAACTCTCCCTTGTATTTTGCGCCTGCTACCAAGGCTCCCATGTCGAGAGAATAGACGGCTTTGTCTTTCAGGTTCTCAGGCACGTCGCCACGTACTATGCGCTGTGCCAGTCCTTCTACGATGGCTGTCTTTCCCGTTCCGGGTTCTCCTATGAGGATAGGGTTGTTCTTCGTGCGTCGTGAGAGTATCTGTAGCACGCGCCGTATCTCTTCGTCCCTGCCTATGACAGGGTCGAGTTTGCCGTTGCGGGCATCGCCTGTCAGGTTCTTGGCGTATTTCTCCAGTGAGCGGTAGTTGTCGTCAGCCGACTGTGTCTTCACGCTCTTGCCCTTGCGCAGTTCGCGTATTGCGGCTTCGGTGCCTTGCTTCGTCACTCCGGCATCCTTTAATATGCGGCTTGCTGTACTCTGTGTTCCTACAAGAGCGAGGAACAATGCTTCTACGCTGACGTATTCATCGCTCAATGTCTGCGCCACTGTCTCTGCCTGTATCAGCATTTGGTTTGCCTCATTACTGAGGTATGTCTGTCCGTTGCCGCCCGTCACGCGTGGCAGGTGGTGTATCTCGTTTTCAGCTATCTGTGTGATATGCTGTGCGTTTCCCCCTTGTTTCTGCAGGAGAAAACCGGTCACGTCCTGCGCTTTCTCCATCATGGCACGGAGAAAATGTATCGGCTCGATAGACTGCTGACCGTTTCGCTGCGCTAAAGCGGCGGCTTCCTGTACCACCTCCTGCGCCTTGATTGTAAATTTCTCGAAATTCATGTTATTTCCTCCAATGATTATTTTTGTGATAAGTTTCTGCGCATCTACTTATGTCTCTGATGTGCAATTGCCGACATCCTATCCTCAATACTCATGCCTGCAAATAAAAGCCTGTCATAATGTCATGGTAGAATGTCATTATGACACGAAGTATCTGTATAGGTGGGTTCTATTAATTCGCTTTGTCATATTTTGGATTTATTTTCGAGGACAAATTGTAAGTTGAAGAGGGAGCGTAGCGGGCTACGTGACCGATGAGACTTACGATTTGTACCGAAAAGAAACCAAAAGATGACAAAACGTCAAACCTACATAATTAACATTTTTGACGGTGGGAATTAATAGAACCCACCTATATTCCTCCCATGTCCGCCAAGAATCCGTATATACCCGAAAAACAATCATTTTTCCCCAATCTCTTTGTGATATAAAGAAAAATGATTACTTTTGTCCCCAAAAATCACAATATCCCCGCCCCCAAGGAGCAATCCCCCTCGCCCATCTGGTACTCTGCGACCAGGTCGCAGAGCAAAAAAACAATCCCCCAATGACAATAGCCCTCCTACTATTCGCAACCCTCCTGCTGATGCCTCTCCAAAAGGCAAGTGCCCAGCTCCTAATCAACGAACTCATGCAGTCGAATATAGACTGCAAGATGGACGATCTCAATGAGTTTCCCGACTCATGGGTAGAACTCTACAACACCTCCTCCTCCCCCATATCCCTCCACGAATACAGCATAGGTCTCACCGCTGATGCCGCCAAGGCATGGCAACTGCCAGCCCGCACAGTGCCGGCAAAGGGCTTCGTCCTCGTCTGCTGCGACAAGGAGGCGACGGGGCTGCACACCGACTTCCGTCTCGACTCGGGAAAAGGAGGCTCCGTGTATCTCTTCAAGGCAGGGACGGTGCAGGACAAGGTGACGAACCTTGCCAAGCAACCCTCGCCGAACGTGGCATACGGCAGGAAGGAAGACGGCGGCAGCGGTTTCGGCTATCAGATGACGCCAACCCCCGGAGCCCCCAACTGCGGAGAGACTTCGTCCGTTATCCTCGCCGACCCGGTGTTCAGTCAGCAGGGTAGGGTCTTCGAGGGCAGTGCAACCCACGGCTATACGGTCTCCCTCTCCGTCCCCCAAGGCTCCCCCGACGGCACCGTGATACGCTATACCACCGACGGCTCAGAGCCGACTGCCGCAAGCAGGCTCTACACATCACCTCTCAGCTACTCCGGCACTAAGGTCATAAGGGCGCGCCTCTTCTGTGACGGCTGCATCTCCCCGCGCAGTGTCACCCACTCGTTCATCGTTCATCCGAGGGAGATGTCCCTCCCCGTCATATCTATCGTCACAGACAGGAAGTTCTTCTTCGACGACAAGATAGGTATATACGTCGATGGAACGTATGACAAGGAGAAGAAAAACTATCAGTACGACTGGCGACGGCCTATCAACTTCGAATATTTTGAATCTCCCGAACAGGAAAGCATACTCAACCAACTGTGCGAGGCAAGGCTCTCCGGAGCCGCTTCGAGAGGACAGAAATACAAGTCGCTCGCCATATATTCCAACAAACGCTTCGGCGAGAAGCATTTCAAGCATGAGTTCTTCCCCGATGATCGCCCGGGACTTGATAAGTACAAATCGCTCGTCCTGCGCAATGCGGGCAACGACTTCGATTATCTCTATATGCGTGATGCCGTGGCTCAGCGTTCTGTTGCACGCTATGTGGATCTCGACTGGCAGGCTTATCGCCCCGCCATCATCTATCTCAACGGCACATATTACGGTATGCTCAACATTCGCGAACGTGCCAATGAGTCAAACGTTTATACCAACTACGATGGTCTTGAGGATGTTGATGGTATAGAAAACTGGTGGGATCTCAAGGAGGGTGATATGGAGAATCTGAATGCTTTCAAGGCTTTCTACAACGAGCACGGGCATACTTGGGACGAATATTCCATGTGGATGGACGTGGATGAGTTTATTAATCTCGTCATTGCTAACGCTTATTTTAATAATGTTGATTTCTTCGGAAATAATATTTTCATGTGGAGACCAAGGACGGAAGACGGTCGCTGGCGTTTCATCGCCAAGGATATGGACTTTACCATGGGGCTGTATGGCAGCGCACCTTATAATTATAAGTATTTCAACTGGGTCTATGACAGCAATTACGACTCCAACTTCAACTGGGGAGCCAATGCCTACGAGGCGACGCGCCTCTTCCGCCGACTCATGGAAGACAAGGACTTCAACCGCCGTTTCCTCGATCGCTTCGCCATCTACATGGGTGATTTCCTCAATTATGACATGATTTGGGAGAAGACATGGAAACCTATGCGGGAGGCTGTTGCAAAGGAATATCCTTCACACCGCAGTCTTGTCAACCCGTGGTGGCCCAACTACTCCGGCGAGGTTTCCTCAGTGCAGAACTGGGTGAAGCAGCGCACGGCTTTCATGTACTCTCATCTCGCAGAATACTTCAAGCTCGGGTCGCCCGTAAGTATCGTCATCAACTCTTCCCTTGCTGACAATGACCGGGAGGATATGGAGGTAGTGGTCAATGAGGTGAAGCTCTCCGGCGGAAAACTTGCAGGTAAGTTCTTTAAGAACAGGCAGGTATCTCTCAGCGCAACTATGAAGGATGGCTCCTCTGCCGTCGTCGGTTGGGAGATACGCAAGGTGAACAACGACGGCAGCATCACTGATTCAAAGGTGTCGGGCGGCTCTTATTCCTTTTCCATGCCCGACTGCAGGCAGCTCGTGGTCAATGCAGTAATAGGTGTTCCTGACGGTATCGGGACGATAGGGCAGGGAGGTGAAAATTCTTCTCCCGGCGCTTACTATTCTCTCTCCGGGGTTCGTCTCAATGCGCCGGCAAAGGGTGTGCTGATCTATAGAAAGGATGGCAAGGCGCACAAGGTGCTGAAGTAAACCCGGGCAGCAGTGGCTGGCGGCTGGCAAGACTGTTCAAAAAGGAATGTGTCGAAGGTATGGCGACATACGTGTTTTGCCTTCGGAAGACAACTCCTTGGACATTGCAGGACAAAAGCGCCGTTATTGCCGCTCAAAAGCGCCGTTATTGCCGCCTGAAAGCATAGCTTTTGCAATGTAAAAGCATTGATATTGCAACCTCCTTGAAATCAGTAAGATACAAAGGAGATGGTGCGTGTCCTTGCTTCGCGGGTGCGTTTTCCATGCTCTGTTCAGTTTTGCCCGATGGTGATACGGAGATTGATCTGTCCTCTGCATGGAATAAATGGGCGGAAATCCCGTCAATAACAGAAGAAACGTCTGTCTCTTTACAAATATATTCAAGAAAAATGTTCCAGATAAAAAGATTTTTTCCATTATTGCTGACGCTCCTCGTCGTAGCCTCCTGCGGGGAAGACCCTGCCGAACTGCTCACCTTTACCAACGAGAATGGCAAGCCCTACGTCTCACTGTCGGGCATCTCTCGCTCTGCCTCCTATTCCTTCACTACCAACGGCGATTGGGTGGTGTCCTCCCTCGATCCCTCCCTGACCGTTTCTCCCATGAGTGGCAGCGCAGGCAAGAATACCGTCACGGTCACTTCTTCGGAATACAACTGCACCAACTCCACGCTTTCCTCCTCCTTCACCATTGATGCCTCCAACGCTGACTATGACCTTAGCCAGAACGTCACGGTGGCTCTCGACCCTGTGTTCAGGATGAAGGACACGGCATTCATAGCAAAGGCTGTCGGAGACACCCTTGAGGTGCGCTTCCACTGCGACGATGAGTTGTCGGAAGGGGTGTATATCTTCTACGACGGCTCGTTCTCCTCGATGCTGGAGCCTGAGAGTACGTCCATTCAGCATTGCAAGGTGACGAGGGCTGACGATGGCTCTGACTATGAGAGTGCCGTCAGTCTTGTCATCACTCCCAACCACTCTTCACACGTCCGCTCGGGCAAGTTCTACTTCGCCCTTGACGAAAAGGCGAGGCTGTCGTCGGTAGAGATGACAGCCACCCAGCTTTCCTCTGCCGTAGGTCAGTCGGCTGACACGGTTTCTGCAAGCGGAAAGGTCTCGGTACTCCAGACGCATACCGAGGGTAGGGGTGTGCCCATCGTGCTCATGGGTGACGGATTTATCGACACTGAGGTGGCTGACGGCACGTACCGCAACGCTATGGAGCAGGCGCGTGAGGCTCTCTTCTCTCTCGAACCCATGAAAAGCCTGCGCAGCTATTTCGACGTTTATGAGGTGACGGCAGTCTCTCTGCACAACAGTTTCTCTGACCTTACCTCCACTGCCTTCTCTGCCAAGTTCGGGGCTGGGACTCTCATCACGGGCGATGACGACAAGGCGATGCAGTATGCAGCAAAGGCTGTCAGCAATATTTCAGATGCACTCATCGTCATTGTGCTCAATGACCCTCGCTATGCTGGCACGTGCGTCCTCTATTCGGGCAATAAGAAGACGGACATTCCTACGGGTTGCAGCGTGGCTTACGTTCCCATTACCGACCCTCTCCTCAATGACGGCGTGTCCTTCGCTGACATACTGCAGCATGAGGCTGTAGGACACGGCTTCGCAAAGCTCGCTGACGAGTACTCCGAGAGGGGGAATATCACGCAGGAAGCCATCGCCGAGATACAGCATTTCCAGTCATACGGCTTCGCCCGCAACGTAGCCCTCTCCTCTGATGTCACCCGCTCCTATTGGGCAGACTTCGCCGCCGACCCTGCCTATGCTGCCGAACAACTGTCATGTTACGAAGGGGCATATACCTACCTCAAGGGTGCCTACCGCCCGACCCAGAACAGCATGATGAATGAAAATGCCCTCTATTTCAATGCGCCCTCGCGCGCGATGATATATAAGAGGTGTATGAACATAGCCTACGGCTCCACATGGTCCTACGACTACGCCGCCTTCGTAGCCTTTGATGCCCCCTCGCATCAGCAAGCCGCAGCAAAAT
>CALZJQ010000037.1 GCA_945787895.1 uncultured Prevotella sp.
CGTCAAACCTACAGAATTAATAATTTTGACGGTGGGAATTAATAGAACCCACCTACAACCATATAACCGTATAACCTTATCACCACAAAACTGCACCCAGCTTAAATCCGATAGGAAAATGAAAAAAATATTATTCGCTTCTGCAATGGCATTGCAATGTATAGTGCCGGTACAGGGACAGGAACTGCTGCCCTACCAGAATGAAGACCTCACGATAGAACAACGCGTGGAGGACGCTCTCGCAAGGATGACGCTGAAGGAAAAGTGCCGCCTGTCATACGCACAGAGTAAGTTTTCAAGCCCTGGATGCGCCCGACTCGGCATCCCCGAACTGTATATGAGCGACGGTCCCCACGGAGTGCGCATGGAGATAAACTGGAATGACTGGGGACACTCCAACTGGACCAACGACTATTGCACCGCTTTCCCTGCACTCACCTGCCTTGCGGCTACGTGGAACACGGAACTGGCGGCAAAGTATGGCAAGAACGTGGGCGAGGAAGCACGCTACCGCAACAAGAACGTATTGCTCGGACCGGGCGTGAACATCTACCGCACCCCACTCAACGGACGCAACTTCGAATACATGGGAGAAGACCCGTTCCTCTCTGGAAGCATGGCAATACCCTACATCAGGGGACTGCAGGCCAACGGAGTGGCCGCCTGCATCAAGCACTACATCCTCAACGACCAGGAGGAATACCGCGGTCATGTGGACGTGAAGGTGTCCGACCGTGCTCTCTATGAGATATATCTCCGTCCTTTCGCTATGGCTATCAAGGAGGCTGACCCATGGAGTATCATGGGCAGTTACAACTGTTATCGTGGCATACACAATACGCATAACCCTTATCTCATTAACGAAATACTAAAGAAAGAGTTGGGTTACAAGGGAGCAAACATCTCCGACTGGGGTGCCACCCACGACACACGGGAGGCTGCCCTCTACGGCCTCGACATAGAGATGGGCTCATATACCAACGGACTCACCTCCGAGGGCAACGGCTTCGGATATGACGACTACTACCTCGGCAATGCCTATTACGAGATGGCGGAGAAGGGAGAGATAAGCGAGGAGACGGTCAACGACAAGGCAGGGCGAGTGCTTGCCCTCATCTTCAAGACGGCAATGAACTCACGCAAGCCTTTCGGCAGCCTCAATTCTCCCGAACACAAGGCCGTGGCGAGGGAGATAGCGCGTGAGGGTATCGTGTTGCTGAAGAACGAAGGAGCGAGACCCTTGCTCCCCATCGAGGCTTCGCTCTACAGGAACGTACTCGTAGTGGGCGAGAATGCCGTGCGCCCATTGTGCCCTGCAGGCGGCTCTTCCGAACTGAAGCCGCAGGATGAGGTAAGTCCGCTCCGTGGCATAAGGGAGCGTTTCGGCAAGGAATGGAACATCACGTACGCCCCCGGCTACAAGGGAGGAGCCAGTTCCTACGGCGGCATAGAGGAGGTGTCAGCCCAGGTGGAGGATTCCCTCTATGAGGAAGCGATGGAAAAGGCGAAGGATGCCGACCTCATCATATATATCGGCGGACTGAACAAGAGCCATTTCGAGGACTGCGAAGGAGGCGACCGCCTCAGTTTCCACCTCCCTTTCCGGCAGGACCGCCTCATCACCTCTCTCGCGCAGACAGGAAAAAAGATGGTTACCATTATCACAAGCGGAAATGCAGTAGCCATGCCTTGGCTCAAGGATGTCACCACCCTCGTGCAGTCGTGGTATCTCGGCAGTGAGGCAGGCCATGCCCTTGCCGACGTACTGAGCGGCGACGTCAACGTTTCGGGCAAGACGATATTCTCCTACGCCGCCTCGCTGGAGGACTATCCGGCACATAAGTACGGACTCGTGGGCTATCCCGGGGTAGAGCCTCAGGACCTCCCTGCCAAGTATCAGTATGCGGAGAACGGCAACCCCAAGTCGACAGACCTCCTCAGGGAAATAAGGAAGAAGCCGCTCCCTGCCACGCTCAACGCCAGCAAGAAGGCTTCGGATCATTCGGGCAAGGGCAACGAGGTGCAGGTATATGCAGAGGACATCCTTGTGGGCTACCGTTATTTCGACACCATGAAGCAGCCCGTCGTCTTCCCCTTCGGCTACGGTCTCAGCTACACCACTTTCGCTTACTCGGATGCAAGGATTACTGCTGCGCCCGACGGTAAGTCATGGACGGTGACCGTAAAGGTAAGGAACACGGGCGAGCGTGAGGGAAAGGAGACCGTGCAGCTCTACATCGGCGATGACAAGGCGAGCGTGATGCGCCCTGCCAAGGAACTGAAAGGCTTCAGGAAAGTGTCTCTCAAGGCAGGCGAGGAGAAGACGGTGACGTTCTCCATCACGGAGTCAGACCTGCAATACTTCGACGAGACCCTTCACTGCTGGAAGTCGGAGCCCGGCACGTTCAAGGCATACGTCGGCAGCAGCAGCCGTGATATAAAGGCTACGCTGACATTGAGGTTGTAGGTTGTTTGGTTGTTTGGTTGTTTGGTGTGGGGGGAACTGGATTAGTGTGGGGGGGAGGAACAATCCCCTCCTCAAAAACGGTTTTCTTCGATGGAGAAATGGGTGAGACGAAGGAATCATTACCTTTGCACCAACTAACTACTGGCTGACATGAAAAAAGTAATTACATACTGCATCATTATGATGCTGATTATGGTTCTGCCTCCCATGGCAAATGCCGTGGAGAGGCAGAAAGTGTGTTTCAATTCGGATTGGAGACTGAAAGTAGGCGACGCTGCGGATGCACGCCTGACGGAGTATGATGACAGTGACTGGAGGCAGGTCACGTTGCCATACGCTTTCAATGGTGACGAGGCTTTTAAGAGAGATATCGTCAATCTTACCGACACGATAGCGTGGTACAGGAAGCATTTTACGTGGGATGGAGATAAAGAGACGAAGGCATTCATAGAATTTGAGGGCGTCAGACAGGGTGCCGACTTCTACCTCAATGGGAAACATCTTGGCATGAGTGAGAACGGGGTGATGGCTTGCGGCTTTGACCTCACGCCTTATCTGCTAAAGGGGGAGAACGTCATTGCTGTCAGGTGTGACAACGACTGGCATTACCGCTCGCGCCGGCACGACAGCCCTTACCAGTGGAATGACAGGAATTTCAATGCAAACTACGGAGGCATTCCCAAGAATGTGTTCCTGCACGTCACGGGCAAGGTCTATCAGACGCTGCCCCTGTACAGCGACCTCGGCACTACGGGGACCTACGTCTATGCCACGGACTATGACATCCCTGCACGCACGGCTACGGTGAACGTGGAGACGCAGGTGAGGAACGAGAGCGGCGAGGACGTGCGCCTGACGCTCGTGGCGGAGGTCACTGACGTGGCAGACAGGAGGGTAGCCGTCATCGAGGGAGAGACGGCAACGGTCAAGGCCGGCGGGACTGCCGTGCTGAAGGCTGGCAGACGCTTGTCGGGCCTGCATTTCTGGTCATGGGGCTACGGCTATCTGTATAAGGTGAAGACGATGCTCAGGGACTCAAGGGGAAGGACATTCGATGCCGTCACCACGCGCACGGGTTTCCGAAAGACCCGCTTTGCCGAAGGAAAGATATGGCTCAACGACAGGGTCATCATGATGCACGGATATGCTCAGCGCACGTCCAACGAGTGGCCGGGCACGGGGCTCTCCGTTCCTGCGTGGCTCAGCGACTACAGCAACGGACTCATGGTGGAGTCGGGAGGCAACATAGTGAGGTGGATGCACGTCACTCCATGGAAGCAGGACGTGGAATCGTGTGACCGTGTCGGCCTGATACAGGCGATGCCTGCGGGCGATGCGGAAAAGGACGTGACGGGACCGCGCTGGGACCAGAGGGTGGAACTGATGCGGGACGCAGTCATCTACAACCGCAACAACCCCTCCATCCTTTTCTACGAGGGAGGAAACGAGAGCATCTCCCGCGGACATCTCCTGCAGCTGAAGCAGATACGTGACGAGTATGACCCTCACGGAGGACGTGCCGTGGGGTCGCGTGAGATGCTTGACATTGACGAATCGGAATACGGGGGCGAGATGCTCTACATCAACAAGTCGGGAAAGCATCCCATGTGGGCAATGGAATATTGCCGCGACGAGGGGCTGCGCAAGTACTGGGACGAATACTCCTATCCCTATCACAGGGAGGGGGAGGGTCCGCTCTATCGTGGAAAGCCTGCCGACGAATACAATCACAACATGGACAGGTTTGCCATAGAGATGGTGCGCCGATGGGAGGAATACTGGAGGGAACGCCCGGGCGGAGGCAGAAGGTCGTCGGCAGGTGGGGCGAAGATTGTGTTCAGCGACACCAACACGCATCACCGCGGCGAGTCAAACTACCGTACGAGTGGCGTGACAGATGCCATGCGCCTGCCCAAGGATGCGTTCTACGTGCATCAGGTGATGTGGGACGGATGGGTGGAACCCGAGCATCCGCGCACGTATATCCTGTCCCACTGGAACTACGAGCCGGGCACGCGTAAGGATGTCTATGTCGTTTCCAATGCCGAAAGCGTGGAACTCTTCGTCTGCGGCGTGAGCAAGGGAAAGGGAAAGCGCAGCAGTCAGTATCTCTTCACGTTTGAGGACGTGGAGTTTGAGAGCGGAAAGATAGAGGCGGTGGCGGACAACGGCAGCAGCGACTGCATCGAGACGGCAGGCAAGCCGCACGCCCTGCGACTGAAGGCAATGGTGAGTCCCGAGGGCATGAAGGCTGACGGCGCCGACATGGCTCTCATGGAGGTGGAGGTGGTCGATGACAAGGGCAGACGCTGTCCCCTCGACGACCGCACCGTCACGTTCCGCATGGAGGGAGAAGCAGAGTGGATAGGAGGCATCGCCACCAAGGACAAGGACGGCAACTGTGTGGGCGATACCCTCCTGCCTGTAGAGTGTGGGGTCAACCGTGCCCTGATACGCTCCACGTGTAAGCCGGGGGACATCCTCGTGACTGCCACGGCAGAGGGTGTCAAGCCTGCTTCGCTTACGCTGAGCACGTCAGCCCCTGACCCGAAGGCTCTGCCACAACTGACCCTTCCGTGCTCTCTCGCAAGGGGAGAGACACCCTCTTCCCCGTCCTACACCGACCGCTTCCGCAGCGTTGCCGTCAGCAGTGCAGAGGCAGGAAGCAACAGTGAGAAGGCTGGGGCTTCGTTTGACGACAACGAACTGAGCGAATGGAAGAGCGACGGAAAGAGGGAGAACGCATGGATTACCTATCATCTCTCACGGACTGCCGCCATCGACAAGGTGACGGTGAAGCTCACGGGATGGAGAACGCTCCACTATCCCCTTGAGGTTCTCGCCGACGGGCACAAGGTATGAGAGGGAATCACGAGTCCTACGCTGGGCTATGTCCCCATCGACATTCCCCATCCTCTTCCTTCTTCCTCAATCACCATCCGCATGACCCGCCCCTCTTCCACGCGTATGGAGAAGGGAGACACTGCAGAACTGGCCGGAGGAAAAGCCGGGGAACTGGACCGCATAGCCGGGGAAAGGGAGTCAGTCACCCTCCGCATCGTTGAGATTGACCTGCTCGAAAAGTGTGAGTAGGTACTCAAGTTTCGCAAGCTTCAACTTCTACGGTTTTGCGGTTTTAAGGTTTTACGGTTTTTCGGAAGTTACTAACAGCCCTCGCAAACCTCCGTATAACCGTTTTGTTCGGTTGTACGGTTCTGCGGTTGTACGGTATTACGGAAGTTACAATCAGCCTCTTCAAACCTCCGAATAACCATAAAACCGCAAAACCGCAAAACCGTAGAGAAAACAACTAATCCTGCTGCTTGACCCATTCCAAAGGCTTCATGCCGGTGAATTTGTGGAAGTTGCGGTAGAAAGACTGTTCGCTGGAGAATCCTTCCCGGGAGGCGATGGAGACAATCTTCTTGTTCTCCATGTTCCGTGTCAGGAGGGTCTTGGCATACTCCACTCTCAGGCTGTTGGTATAGTCGGAGAAGGACATTCCCTTTGTCTGGTTTATGTAGTTGGAAATATACGTACGGCATATCCCCGTGGCTTTTGCTACATCTCCTATCTTCAGGTTTGGAGTCAGGTACAGTTGCCGGGCGACGAACAAATGCTCGATGTTTTTCCCCAGTTCGCTGTCCTTCAATGCCCGTGCGTCTTCCTCTGGCAGTATGGGGCATTCCCTGCTGTCCTTCACATACTCTTCGAAGGAAAAATCGCGGGTAAATCCTATGTAGCTAAAGGCAAAGATCATGACAGAAAACGGGGTCAGGATGGCTTATGTCATCCAGTCGCTCTGCGCAAAGTATTGCCTGCCTAAGGCATTTGCTACTGCTGACAGCAGGGATGTAATCATGAATGCAATGAGCAGGTGCTTCACTGCCGTAGTGTCACGGCCTTCCGTGTCTGCATACACGTTGGCTATCTCACGGTCAAAGGCACGGAGCTTGCGGTAACCGAAATATACTACCATGAATACCTGGACGGCAAAGAGCAGTTTGCGCACGTTGTCCACCGCCTCGCCTGGAAAGAAGATTTTCGTCGCGGCCACCGTGATTCCGGGCAGAAGGATGAGAAAAAGTTTGAGCGGGGCATTGGGGATGGGAAACAAGATTGCAGATATAAGCGTAATAGAGAGGATAGACTGACAGCGAGCAGAGAGTCCACAGGCACTCCATCGGGTGGGGCAGTCCGACCGTGAAGAAGAGTGCATGGCAGAGATAGAGGAGGACGCACGTGAACAGGAACCATGTCAGGATTCTTTTTGCCGCATCACTCTTCCTGTAGTGCGTGACAAAGGCGATGAACCAGAACAGGCAAACATAAAAAGGTATGAAACAGAACAGTATTCGAAGCATTGTCTTCCTGTATGTTTTTTTTCAGGGTGGTTCTATAACAACCACGAGGCACAAACCTTGCGGATATGCTTCAAATTAGATTCTATCGCAGGTTTCATTCTTGCCTGTACCATATTATATCGGCTTTGCATATTTATGAGCAATTCCGGGTTAATACCCAAAGCAGCCTCTATTACAAGAGCAATTTCACTCGTAATCGGACGCTTGCTATTGAGAATCTCATTCAGCATTGTATATGAGATACCTGTACGTGAGGCGAATTCTTTTTGGGATATTCCCCTCGCTTCCAATTCCTCCTTGACGACATCACCTGGATGCGTCGGTATTCTATATGTAGTTCTTTCCATATCGCAACTATTTATAATGATTTGACAATTCTTCCAACTGGCATATCGTGACCAAGGATTCACCGCCAACCTCCTCTAAAGAAAACTCCAATCGGTATTGCATATCTACCCTAATAGAAAACATCCCTTCTTTGTCTCCATGCAATGCTTCAAAATTCAATGATCTTGAAAGGGAACAAGTCTTCCTTGCGTGTCGCTCCCATGAGGGTATCAACACGCTTCTGATATTTCTTCACTATCTGAGGCTGAAAGCGATATCTTCTGTCACCGCATCTTCCTTCCTCATACAGTTCCTTCAAGTATTCCTTACCATAATTAATTAATCATAGGACTATCCCTTTTTGCCTGCAATGTTACGAAAAAACAACCAGCCGTTCACTATTTTGGTGAATATTTAAATTAGGATTTTATAAAATTTAAGTCCAAATAAACTCACCGTATTGTTCTTTCAAGTAGCTGTCAAAAGACTTGAGACCTTTCAACTTATTCGCATCCAATTTCATAGTCAATTCTCCTCAAATTAATGATGTCTCAGAGACAGCTGTCCGAAAACTCTTTAGCACTAATAACATTAACATGTGGGAATTCTATCTGTTTTAATATGTCGAAATGCCTGTCGTTAGATACTATATATTTCGCATTTGCAGCTATACAACAATCCACAAACTTGTTGTCATCCTTGTCATTCTGAATTAGATTGAATCTAAAATATGGAGTGACAAGTGCTGTATTATGTGCGTTCAATATTGTAGCAATTACGTTGTTCGCTATTTCAGAAGTAGTCTTCTTAGAAATAATTTCAGAATATTCCTCAATAATCTCTGTAGAAACACACAAAATGAACTGCCCTTTAAGAAACATATCCCAGATTGTCCTAAAAGGACTGATTCTTGGAAGAGACATCAGAAGACAATTGGTGTCAAGCACGATTCTTTGCATCTTCAATAATTAATATGAAGTCCTCATATGCTCTTTTCCCCATTTCTCGATGGTATCAACAGAAATGAAGCCGTTGTCGATAAGTTCGTCAAATCCCTTATCAACCTTGTGTGCAAAATAATTGGTCAAAACAGTTTCAATCTCTGATACTGTTTTTTCATCATTCACGAATGACAGAATCCGTAATATATTCTGTTGTGCCGTATTTAATACTGCTGTTTCCATATCTCTGACATAAATTTATTAAGAAACTAAATCTGAGGGCAAAGATAATAAATAAATTTGAAAAGACACCAATTATTGCATGTCTTTTTTCAATTAAAAGAGTGATTTCCCTCAGATTCCTTTGTCATTTCGGGAGTAATGCGTATATTTGCGGCGGTTAAACATACGACGCTTATGATTACGAGCGGAGAATGTATCAGCAAAATCATTCCATACAAGGATGAAACAATGTCTGAATATGGGGTGCGTCAAGTGCATATCTTTGGCTCTGTCGTCCGCAGCGAGAATTGACCACGATGGAATTCTTGTCTTCGGATAAAAAGAAAGTAATTAGGTGTGTTTTTCAAAGATTATAATTATAAAGTAATATGGCACAGATATTAGTAACAATAGATGAAAGCATTACAACCAAGAGCATACGACACGCCATCGAAATGCTCAAGGGAGTTATATCCACATCCTTATATGACACAGAAAAGAAAGTAAGCAAGAAAAAGGCGCAGGAGACATACGTCAAAGACAGTCTGGGCAGAGCCTTTGATGAAATAAAACAAAATAATATCTCCAATGCGAAATTTCAATCATTAGATGATTTTTTAATGGAATGTTGATTTTTTTGATATATTTTTTATGGAAGTGATGATAAGTGTATCTGAAGAGTTCAAGATACAATTCAAGTAACTGTCGAAAAGATACAAGTCACTAAAATCAGACATTCAAGAACTTAGTGGTGAACTGAAGGCAAATCCTGATTTAGGAACCGAGTTGTTTCATAATGTCGAAAAGTAAGATTATCTATCAAATCTAAAGGTAAAGGAAAGAGAGGCGGAGCCAGAATCTCTGCAATAATCTTGAACGAGAAGTTCGTATTTCCTGACAGTATGCGACTGACATATTGTGGCGAAACCCCAAGTTTTTCGGCTATATCAGAACGAGTCAAAGAATTTTCCTGCATGTAATCTACGATACACAAGGCAACTCTTCGTGACTATCTTAGCCACGTTTCGTTTTCCTTGCGCAACTTGGCATCTTCTACAAATGTTGAAGGTGTGTCGCTCAGATGAGTCTCCAAAAAGTTTAACGTCTTTTCTTTCATTGTCAGTCCTCCTCAAATAAATCAACAAAACTATCTTGGTCAAATACGCCATTACATTTCAGATAATCTCTACAAGCGTTCAATTTGTCAAGTTCTCTCTGAGTATGTTCTCGTTCTTACATAGTAGCGGCAAACATAAATCCAAAAGTTTGTGGGAAGTATAAAAATTACAAATTGCTCTGTTTTTTTCAGTATGTTATGCTTGTCCGATAAATTTCTTTACCTTCATCTTTATATCCCAAGGGAGTGCCTGAGCGAGAAACTGAATTACATTGTATAGACAATATTTGCATTTCAACTTAGCTGATAGGTTTTTTGAAAAGGTAAGCATGAACAGCTGGTGGTAATTTTCACACAAATCCTTTATGGAAGTACTGTCATCATACAAGTTTTCAGGGACATTATTTGTTTTTCTAATGAGTGCCACTATATGTCCATTGTCGGTTCGGTGTACATTTATCTCTGAAAAACCTTGAAGAAAATCATCGACAATGAATCTGACAGTTTTGTTCCAAATGACGAGTTTCCCATTTTCCTCATTTATGTTGTACTTGTGGAATCCTTTATAGAGTTCCATTTCCGCTTCATTTGGGTGGTGATTCAGATAAAGATAGCCTCCCATATGCAAGGTTCTCATTGCTTCGATTATTCCCTTTATTGGAGAGAAAGAGTGATCCAAAGCGTTTTGTATTATTATCATGTCAGCCTTTTCGTTTGGCAGAAATGCTGATAAATATTCTGCAATGCCAAACGTGATTTCTGGTAGTTCTCTATGGTATTTATTTAGAATCTTATTGTAATGATACGCAAGTGGGTCAATATATTTCATGTTAATCCTCTCACGTCGTTCTCCTCTGTAAAAATAGTTGCCAGGTAAGTAACTCATGCCAGATCCGACATCAAGTACTAACGGAGAGGTTGCTTCTCTGTTGCAAGAAAGGGAGGACGAGAGAATACTGTTTGCATCGATGCCCTCAAGACAAATGTCCCGTTCGTAATTAGACCATGCGACAAGACCCTCGTCAGTACGCATCCATCTATATACGTTGTTCCAAAAAGCCAATTCGTATGGAATTCCCTTTATCCACTGGTTTATTTCTTGTTTTTCGATTTCCATAAAAAGTCGATATTCAGTCAAAAATTGTTTGGTGAAGTGACTATTGATAATGATTTTTCTTGCAGAGAGTAAATGATTTCTACGGATACTCTGTCACATATTATTCTTTTTACGTTATATCCATGAAAGTTTCCTGCGCTTTTGGCTGAACGCGAATAATAGCGAATGCTTTGTTTACCCACAATGTAATTGGAAGCCCTTGGCAGAGAGCCTGGGACTCGCCTGACGGGATTCCGCCCCAAAAGTACTAATATTTTCTGAAAGGAGAAAACTTTGGGCTGTGTTTTTTATCTTGAGGCTTGATTTTTTTTCGTCGTTCCCCTCTTGCCGTTACGGAAATATGCAGGAGATTCGTGGGCGGGTTTCTTTGATTGTAGCCGGCTGAAAGTGGACTGACTGCTTGGGAGGGTGGGGCAAGAAAGTATGTGCCGTTCTCGTGCCTGCTACATTGTTGCGCGCCGTTTTCTTCACTCTTTTCTTTGGTTTCGGGGATTAAGTAGGGGCAAATGATGCTTTTCGGGGATGGAAAACGGTGGTGCTGCAACTGAAAGCGTTGAGTTTGCAGCGGGAAAACGGTCATTTTGGATGGTAATCTCTTGGCTTTCATGATGCAAAAGGGGCGATATTGCGAGGTAAAAGCATTGCTTTCGTGCTGACGGGCGGTGTCGGAAATTTTCCTTGTTTTTCTATCTTGCTGAGTATTAGCAAAATAAAAAGATTGGCGGAAACTCGCATTTTTGCGTGCTTCCGCCAATCTTTTTCCGTGTTCTTTATTCTCGTATGAGCTTTTGAGGTTAAGAAAGTATCATTGTGAGGTTGAACCGCAAAACCGTATAACCGTAAAACCTAATAGATCTGTCTCCTTACAGTTCGTTGCGCTTCTCCATGGCATCCTCAAGCTTTTCCTTTGCCTTCTCAGCCTGCTTGGTCTCTTTCTTTGCCTTGTTGTATGCGCTGATGGCATTGTCGAAGACTTTCTTCTGACGCTTGAGGTCCTTCAGTTCGGTCTGCTTCTGTGAGAGTTCGGTGAGGATTGTGATGCTCTTTGGGTCAGCCTTCTTGCGTGCCTTGAGAGCCTTTATCTCAGCGTTGATGACGTCAATCTTCTTGTCGAGCTCGTCGCTGATAAGTTCGTTGGACTTTCCAGCATATTGGTTTGCAGTGCGGAGGTTGTCAGCTTCTTTCTGCGCTTTCTCGTTTTTCTTGTTTGCTCTCTCGGCCTGCTTTGTCTCCTTTGCGTTCTTCTTGTTTGCCTTTATGGCATTATCTACGATTTTCTTTTTACTTGTAGCCTCTTTCAGTTCCTCGTTCTTGGCATTGATGTCTGCTACGAAATTAGGGTTTGTGGGGTCAGCCTTCTTGCGTGCCTTGAGAGCCTTGATGTCAGCCTTGAGTATGCTGATCTGGTTCTTGAGTTCCTCACTGAGCTGTTCGTCAGCCTTGGTAGATTGTGCAAAACTGCAAGCAGGTATTGCCATGAAGGCGATAGCTGCGATAATTGTCTTTAATCTCATAGTGTTTTAGTTTGATAAGTAGGTGTGCAAAATTATTTTTTTTTACGATGATTGTGTTGATTGCAATTTCGCACAAAAGTACAAAGAAAATGTGAAAAATACAATACTGCAAGGGTGTTTTTGTCTTTTTTTTCCGCAATAATAATCATTTCGGCTCAAAATACGTAAAAAAAACATGATTATTTCTGATGAATGTGACGATAATTCATTAACTTTGCAAAGACAAACGGCTAAGTAACAAGGCAACGCAGTTGTTTAGTTGTTTAGTTGTTTGTCTTCGCAAATGAGAAAAGCTATCAACAAAACCACTAAACAACAAGACAAAAGACAACAAGACAACTAAACCACTAAACAACAGTCATTCACATTATAACATCAATTACTCATGGATTTACAACAAGATTTTTCTCAATTCCTGAGCGAGAAGGCGCTCAACAACATGATGGAGTATGCCATGACGCTGGGCAAGAACATCGTCGTGGCTGTCATCATCTACATCGTAGGTAAGTTTATCATCTCCAAACTGACTAAGGTGGTGCGCAAACTGATGCAGAAGCGCAATATAGAGCCATCGCTCTACTCCTTCCTTGACAGCTTGATGTACATCTGTCTGTACTTCGTTCTTGTCATTGCCATTATTGGTGTGTTGGGCATAGAGACAAGTTCGTTCGTTGCCCTGTTTGCTTCTGCGGGCGTTGCTGTCGGTATGGCTCTCAGCGGGACGCTGCAAAATTTCGCTGGCGGAGTAATGATTCTCCTTTTCCGTCCTTTCCGTGTGGGGGATGTCATTGAGGCTCAGGGCTTCTGCGGTGCTGTAAAGGAGATACAGATATTCAACACCGTGCTCACTACCGTGGATAATCAGACCATTATTATCCCTAACGGGGGTCTCTCTACTGGTAGTATCAAGAATTATTCTACACAACCCCATCGTCGTGTAGATATTAATGTAGAAATAGCTTACGGCACTAAGACGGAGGATGTCCGCAAGATACTTGACAGTATTTGTGAGGCTGACAGCCGCATTGTCAAGACTGATGCCATGCAGCCTGCCTCTCCTATGGTTTCCATGGGCTCCAGCTCTATCACGCTGCAGCTCCGCGTGTGGACTGAATCTGCCAACTATTGGGGCGTGATGGGCGACACCACCGAGGCCATTTACAACCGTCTCACTGCTGCCGGCATCGAGATACCGTTCCAGCAGATTGATGTTCACATGAAGTAGGGGATTTTCTTTGGTCCTCTCCCCTAAAAATAAAGTCTGTCACATTCTGAGTCATTGGCAGGACGGGTGCGGAGCCTCGCCACCTCTATGTCGCTGATGTCAACAGGCTCCAGGGTCTCTGCGTCAAAGGCGGCGGAGTAACGATAGACGTATTTGGTGAATGGACCGACTCGCCGCAACAGCAAGGGTTTCTGGTCTGGCTTGTCGAGAAACTCTACATATACGTAAAGCATCTCCTTGCCTTCTGCTTCAGCGTCAGAGACTTTGGTGAGCGTGAGGTCATTCTTCCAGTTCCATGTCTCGTTCTGGAACAGCCTGTCTATTTCCCTGCTCCATTCCAAGATGCCGAGAGAATAGTTGAGCCCCTGGTAGGCGCAGCCGCCTCCTGCTATGCTCTCCATGACAGAGGCCGGGATGCTGCTGTTCATCAGTGCGTTGAGGAAATATTCCTGAATGTCACTGACGGTGTAAGCCTGTCCGTTCTCCGCATTTATGTAGCATTGATAGAGGAACGAGTAGCTCTTTGGCAGAGAGACAAGATACTTCCTGTAGAGCCATGCGGCATGGAGCGCAGCCTTCTTGTTGTATGCACTGTTTTGCCTTCCACCAAGGATTTCGTAGATTCTCGTGGCGGCAATCTCAAAGAAACGCAATATCAGGGCTTCTTTTGCACTTAGGTCTTTGTATGTCTTTTTGTACATGGTTGTGGGGTTGTTTGGTGGTTTTGTGGTTTTGTTGTTTAGTTGTTTAGTTGTTTGGTTATTTTGTTGTGTGTCTTTGCAATGGAGTCGAATGCTATCAACTAAACAACAAGACAACAAAACAACAAAACAACCAGTAACTACAGTTCTAAGTATTCATATTCGTTACCTACGATGGAGAGATACCTCTCAAAGTCCTCGCGACGAATGACTACCGTTCCCCTGCAGTCGTTAGGATGGAAACTGAGGGTCTCGGCTGTCCTCAGGCAGCTGTCAAGGAAGAGGTGGACATGATTGTCAGCATCGTTGATGAGACCGAAAGGCGAGACACTGCCGGGCTCCAGTCCGAGGTAGCGCATCATGCGTTCCGGCGAAGCAAACGACAGCTTTCCGCAGGAGGGCAGACCCTGAGAGGCGAGTGAAGCCTTCAGCCGTGCTTCCAGGTCATGGATGTCGAGGTTGTGGTCGCAGTGGAAACAGATGAGGTAGTGGCGGTTGCCTTTGTGGTTGCGCATGAAAATATTCTTGCAGTGTACGCTTCCGTCATCCTTCCACCATCTCTTTGCCTCTTCTATCGTCTTTCCTTCCGGGTGGTTGTAGCACGTGAACGGTATGTCGTGTTCGCGCAGGTATGTCAGTACTGTCTCTTCTCGTGTCATTGTCTTGTCGGCAGATAAGTGGGTGTTCCTTTCCCTTTGTTCCCTTTTCAGCGCAAAGTTAGGAAATAGTATCGGAAAAACCTAACGATTAACATAATTTAGTGAAAAGCGGGACGTATGGTTTAGAGGAAGAGAGAGAATACTGATGCCCCGCCGACTGTCATCAGTCCTGCCACTATGATAGACAGGCTGCTCATGGCTCCTTCTACTTCTCCCATTTCCATCGCTTTTGCTGTGCCTATGACATGAGCTGCAGTACCTGTCGCAATACCCTTTGCTATGGGTTCGTCGATACGAATAATGCGAAACAGTTTCTCTGCAATGACATTGCCCAGGATTCCTGTTATCACTATGCACACTACCGTGACAGGGACAAACCCGTCAAGCTCTTCCGTCATGCTGATTCCTATCGGCATGGTGATAGATTTGGGAAGCAGTGAGACGTATGCCGTATGGCTTAGTCCAAGAGCGGTAGCCATGGTCAGAATGGAGATAAGGCTTGTCGCTGTGCCTGCCGCAATGCCCGTCATCACAGCCTTATAGTTGCGGCGCAACGGCTGACGCTGTTCGTAGAGAGGTACAGCAAGGGCTACGGTGGCAGGGGTCAGGAGGTAAGAGAAAATACTGCAACCACGCTTATAGCTCTCATAATCCATACCCGTCAGAAGAATGAAAATTACAACGATGACGAGAGAGACAAGCAGAGGATTGGCTATCGAACTTCCAGTCTTGCGATTCAGCCATATCCCGATACCGTAGGCACTGATGCTCAGCATCGAAGCTGCAAATACAGAGTTTTCAATTATTGTATTCATGACATTCCATTTATTTTCTCATTTCTTTTTTTTTTGACCGACGTATTATCGCTTGAGTGACTAAACCAGCCACCGCCATAACAACTACAGTGCTTACAACGGAGATGAGCACATAGTAGAAACTGCTTGCCTTGATGCTCTCCCATGTAGCAATAAGTCCTACAGCAGGCGGCAGAAGCAGGATGGGTATGATTTTGATAAGAAAATGTGCCGCTTCCCGTACATGTTCAAGATGAATAACCCCTGTCTGCAACGTAAGGTATAGTAACACTATTCCGTATATGCAGGCAGGAACAGGTAAAGGTATGACGGTGTTGAGCACTTCTCCGATAAAGGAGAAGATAATGATAATCAAGAATTGAAATGCATACTTCATAGATGTTGTGTTGTTATCCTGTTGCGCTTCTCTATTACTATGATGAGTAAGATGTATATACTATGAAAATAATAATTCCGAACACCTACTTATTTAACGATCTGTGGTTGAGGGTCAGTTGTTTGGTTGATAGTATCCGACTCTATTGTTCTGTTAAGGTGGGTTCTATTAATTCGCTTTGTCATATTTTGGGTTTATTTTCGAGGACAAATTGTAAGTTGAAGAGGGAGCGTAGCGGGCTACGTGACCGATGAGACTTACGATTTGTACCGAAAAGAAACCAAAAGATGACAAAACGTCAAACCTACATAACTAACATTTTTGACGGTGGGAATTAATAGAACCCACCTTAAACAACAAAACAACAAATGAACCAAACCGACAACCATCTCCTTATCCAAGCTAAAGAGGTGCCGTTTTATTAATTCGCCCCAAAGGTACGACTTTTTTTTGAAACACATTCGTTTTTGGTCAATTATTTAATCTGCTTCACCGTTTTTTTACAAATAAAGCCGCTCATGGGAGTTGAGCGGCTTTGAGAATACATTGGCAGATAAATTCAGATTTTGAGCCTTCTACGGCTTCGAGGATGTCATAGACCTCCTGCGGAGCGTGGAAAGCGTAGGACTTGACACGGGAACGCTTGCGCCCTGCACCGGGACGTGCACCGCCTCTCTTGGATGTTTTCTTGTCTTCTTCTTGCATGGTAATAAAATATTTTGTAAATTTGCACCGAAAACCCAAAGGTGGGAGGGTTTCCCCTCCCCGTTGGTCTGTCATAATGCGATTTCAAATCTTATTCTGACTTTCCAAACCTTTAATAAATGCGAGTTTCATAAGGCTTTTGGGTTTTCATTTTTCCCTCACTTACAGGCATCGGGATTCTCCTTTGTAATCTCTCATTGATTACATTGCAAATTTAGATAAAAATCTCGATAGGTATAGGCGTTTAGACCGCACTAAATTCGATTGTTTTATGTAGCTTTGCCCCCATGGAGCAAAGAGATATATTTAAAGGTGTGACCTCGATTAAATTTTATACTCGGTTCAAAACGGAAGAGGACAGCTATAAGTACCTCTCAGATATCAAATGGGGCGATGCCTTTGTGTGCAGGAAATGTGGTAATACACATTACTGCAGACATAGATTCTTTCGCAGATAGGATATGGTTCAGGATGATTTCATCTCTGCAGGCCAGATTTCTTGATTTGTGCGAAGAAAACAACCGCCTAAGCCTATTTATCAAGTTGGATATTACCTGATGAAGTATAGTGTTTTTTTATATAGTCTTTGGATTTTCCATAACGTGGGTGTAATGAAGCTTTTCTGAAAGTTGATGGCAGAGCAAAACTTACCTACATGGCTACCTTGCGTCGCAATGGTAGGCTGCATCCAATAATAATTTAGTCTTTTTTCCTTAAGGAGTTGATTATGGGTTAAATCAATAGGCAAATCCATTTGGTACTTTTTTGCAAAATCCATGATTACACAAGCCGCTTCAAGATTTAGATAGTATGCTCCAGCCATTCTGTCACATTTCCCGGGATACAAACATTTTCCCTTTATTCTTTGACTGCGGGGGATGAATCTCAATCTGGTATCTTCATAAGATATGATGATTGGCATTTGCCCTCCCTTGTTTATGACTTCCTTTTCATGCATACTTTGGTTGAACTTTCTTATGAAGTCGCAAGCCAAAAGAATGTCATCTTCAAGGATAAGGGCTTGTTGTATATGATTGTCAATCATGTGCTGATAGGCAAGAATATGTTTCATCGAACAGGATGTTGCCGGTGTGATGGATAACATGTCGTTACGGAAATAGGCTGATAGAGAATCTATAGACAGGTCGGTCATATCGCCATCCAAGATATATTGGAATGGGATATTCATGTTTCCTAACATCTTACGGATATGTAAATCTCTGTCTTCATATCCTTTCTTTACATGTAAGACATATACCTTTTCTATTTCTATTGATGGGTTGGTTTTATTCTTCATATATAGGAAATGGTTTTTCATTGGCAAATGATGTGCGAGTATAAATCGTATGCCCAATCACGATACCCGAAAATGATTCAGTTTAAATTGTTTTGGGTAAAAGTGAAAAGAGTGTAATGTGAAATAAAATTTTCCTTTGCATAGTTATCTTTTTGATGCAAATTTACATAAAAATCCCGAATTATAAGCCAGTCGGGATAAAAAACTAATGTAATCCCCCCCCAAAAAAAATTACACGCTTTTGAGAAGAAAAAGTCAAGTCCGCCACAAATTCTTGTCCTATGAACGTGCTCTTTCGTCACAATGTTGTATATTTGAGGCATATTATTTATTAACCCTCTAAAGTTAGGCTTATGAGAATCGTATGCGGAATTGACGTGCACAAAGATAGTATTTTTCTTTGTATTCTGAGCAGCACGGGCGAAATTTTTGAGAAAAAGTATGGTGTTTTAACAAATCAGCTTGAAGAACTTGCGGAATGAAAATATTGCAGGGATGATGTTAAAACTTAGGACTCTGTAAACTTACTTGTTTTTTGAGTAATTATTTTACCTGATTCACCTTTTCCCAAGAATAAAGTCGCTCATGGGAGTTGAGCGGCTTTGAGAATACATTGGCAGATAAATTCAGATTTTGAGCCTTCTACGGCTTCGAGGATGTCATAGACCTCCTGCGGAGCGTGGAAAGCGTAGGACTTGACACGGGAACGCTTGCGCCCTGCACCGGGACGTGCACCGCCTCTCTTGGATGTTTTCTTTTCTTCTTCTTGCATGATAATGATTAAGAATGCAGATATGGAATATGAGATACTAAAAAAGGGCATCACGCCTGGTATCAGAATGGTATCACAAATCTGTCACCTATTGAAAACCAACTTGCTGATAATCAACAAAAGGAGGTATTTTAACCTCCTTTTGTTGTTGTGATTCGGCTGGGGCTCGAACCCAGGACCCACAGCTTAGAAGGCTGTTGCTCTAATCCGACTGAGCTACCGAACCATCCTTGTTACGCTCTCATGGAAGCATAAAATGATATGGCAGTCAATCATACTTCCGAAAGCGGATGCAAAGTTATGAAAAAAATATGATAATTTATAATTTTTACATAGATAATTACATATTATTAACATTGTGATGCTTCTGTGATTTTTGTTTTCTTACTTCTCATTGAGTATCTTCATGTATTCGTCGTAGCTTATTTCCCTTCCTCCCATACTCTTGAGATGAGGTGTTTCAAATTGGCAGTCGATAAATCCTCCGCCTTTCTTCTGCATGTGCAAGGCAAGTGTGATGAGTGCTAATTTGGAAGCGTTAGGCACTAACGAGAACATGCTTTCACCTATGAAGCATTTGCCTATGCACACCCCGTAAAGTCCTCCGACAAGGCGGCGGGCGTCTGCGGAACTGTCCTCTTCCTGCCATACCTCTACGCTTGCCGCAAAGCCTTTGTCGTGAAGTCGTGTGTAAGCTTCTTTGATTTCGTCGCCAAGCCATGCTCCCGGGAGATGCTCCCGCAATGCTCCACAATGATTGATGACTTCATGGAAGTCCTGACAGAATGTGACTGAAAGCTCGTTTTTCTTTATCATCTGCCTCATGGAGTGAGAGATGTGGATTTCGTGAGGAAATATTACGAATCTTTCCATCGGACACCACCATTGTATGTATGGTTTTCCGTCTGAGTCGATGAAATCGTTGCAACCGTCTTCTGCTCGAAAGGCATACCATGGGAAGATGCCGTGGCAATAGGCAAGGAGCAGTCTCTCGGTGGAGAGGTCGCCTCCTAAAGCGAACAGTCCATCGGGGTCTCCGTTTCTTGGGTCAGGGAATGCAATATTGTTTTTGTCGAGGAGGTAAAGCATTTTATAATGGTTGTTTGGTTGTTTGGTTGTTTAGTTGTTTGGTTGTTTAGTTGTTTGGTTGTTTAGTTGTTT
>CALZJQ010000038.1 GCA_945787895.1 uncultured Prevotella sp.
TGCTTTGCTTTTTGAGAGTTTCTCACGAGGAAAAGGTAACCTAACCTATAACCAACAACCCACAACCCACAACCAGGTACTACAACCCAAAACCAACAACCATACGCCAACGGTTTTTCCTGTTTTTTCCTTTGTGTCGTACAATGCCGCAGGCAGATGTAAAGTCTCAGTCAGGCATTGACAAACCGACCGACAGGGAGATTTGGCAATGACTGACTGAGACTTTACATCAAGGGCTCGGAGAGACCTGTACGACACAAAGGTTGTTTTTTATGTTTTCTTCAAACCCTCCCAACCAGACACTACTCCCTATTTGGTGGCGCATTGACGAAGTCAGGAAATAATCTGAATTACATACAGTTTTTGCAAAGTTTATGATATTAGTACATAAATTGGGTGTAACAACCTCAACTTCCTTCTGCCGCTGAAACGGAAAAACCATCACACCATGCCTATAGTCCCCTCACGTACATCACGAAAAATGCCTGCGAGACAAACGTCTCACAGGCAATCATAAGAATAGTAACTAATCTGCGAAATTAAAGATTTGTGCGACCCACCTTGAACGTCACGTCATTGAAGCCGTTGCCGGAAATAGTGACATTGATAGAGTCAGAGCCGGGCACTGCCATGAGGTCATAACGTGCATAGAAACTGTTGAGGAAGATTTGAGGTCCATACTTCGTCTGATTTTCTTTTGGATGACGGTTGCAATGAATGGTATATTTGATAGCATTCTCTGTAATATCCTTTTCATCAAAGACGAGATTGTGCGTTGGAAGAATGTAGTTACCTGATTTATCGGCAAAATAGTAAGACTTTACCTTAGTAGTAATATATCCGCGAACATACCATGGCTTCTCAATGGATTGCATCTCGAAAGTACTGTCAGCAGCGGTGACTTTCTTATCCTCTGCTTGCTGTTTTGTCATTGTCTCTGCTACGGGGATGTATTCACCGCCTACGATGATGGCATTATTCAGCACACTATGCTGGTTAGCATCGGTCTGTACATGCTTCATATCATATTGCACGTAGAAAAAACCACGCTTGTAATTACTCATTCCCGTGGTAGGGAGGTTGGCTGGGTCAAGGTTCACAGTCAGATACCCGTCATCGCTATACAGTGTATAGTTAGGAGAAACGCCTGTAATGGTAAAATAGTTTGCCAACGTCTGAACCGATTTGTCAGAATCATCCATACACGCTGTGAAGCAAAGGGATGACATAATGCAGAATAATGCAAAAATTTTCTTCATTTTTTCTTTTATAATTTAATGTATAAATACTTATTGTCATATGTAGTATCGCAGCATTCAACCCATTTCCGGGTCTTCTTCTGCCACGGACTCTTTAGAGGTGGGTTCTATTAATTATTCCTCCATCGCTTCTTCGAGATTAACAGTGACTTTTCCGCCTACAAACTCAGGGAGATTGTACGACTGCATCTTGCGCAGATAGTATGAAGCATCGCTCTGAGGCAGGAGGAAGGGCTTTGTCACCTTTCCGTTAGCATCGACGTGTATGATGTAAGGACGTGTATAAAGTCCGTCATCCTGTCGGCTTGCCATCACCATCCAGCGAGAATTGCTGCTCCAGGAATGGTAGGAAGCGCGGAAATCAGGCAGTATGCTGACAGGTTCTGCCATATCAGCAGGCTTGGCGGGAATCATCATCAGACGGGCTTCCCTATGCCAAATGGAGAAATTACCATAGTCAGAGAGAGTAAAGACGAGATATTTTCCATCAGGAGAACAGCGTGGAAAGGAGACACTCTTCTGGTGCTGCTGAGCATCATATATGACTTTTATGCTGTCGCCGAACCGCTTTTTCTCAGCATCAAAGCTGATGGAGCAGAGCGAATAACGCACCTTGTCGTAATCATCGGGTATCAGCACGCTGTCCGCACGGCAGAAATAAAGCGTCCGCCCGTCGGCACTCCATGAGGGGAAGGTCTCGAAATGCGTCCTTGACATAAGGAGGGGACTGCATATCAGCGTGTCAGCCTCAAGGTCATAGACTACTACGTCGGACGAATAGTCGAAGACTTCTATACGGTTGCGATCGGTAGTATGGAACATCTGCTTCGTCTTGTTCTGCGAGAAAGCGATGTATTTCCCCGTAGTATGCCACGAGGGATAGACGAGAGACTTCGGCGTGACGAGCTTGCGAAGCGGTGACTTTCCATGCTTCATGTACGTTCCCGCCATGGAAAGGCGCAGATGAAACATCACTTGCTCCGGGTCATAGTTGCAGAACGAATGGCAGTTCATGCAGCCGCCCTCGGTCTCTCTGTTGGTGATTATTGCCTGTTCGTCATAAGTCTCCGCACTACGTTGGTAGATTCCCATTTCGTTCCACACCTGATAGCCTGGCTCTATGAGTCTATATACCACCATTTTGTCGATAGAATCGGGAGAAATTGTTATCTCAAAGGGGTCATATTCCACCCATTTCCCATCCCTTTCGCCCTGTATCGTAACCGTTATCTTGCCGGAGGCGGCTACAAGTCTTCTCCAGTCCGACTGCGGAATACAGAAGCCTTCTTCCTCTGAGTCATTACCAATAACGCAGGTCTCGCTGCCTGATACGAATACTGCTTGCAGGGATTCGAAACTTATAGTGCTATCCTTGAGCGCAAACGTAGGTGCAGAGATATTCACGGGCAACATCGTTTCAGCATAGTCAGGATAGATGACAGCAGACTTATGCAATGGTTCTGCCTCCTGCCTGCTCAACGTACATGCTGTAATGCCGGTCAATATGAGAGTTATGAGCAAGAGTCTATTCATTGTTTGCCAAGGTGTTAAGTAGATATTCATTGAAATATTTCTGATCATTCAGCTTGTATTCCTTAAACTCATCGCAAAGACTGACAAACTCTGTCTTGTATTCAGCCAGTAAATAAAGCGAGGCGAGATACTGAAGAGTAGTGCGACATTGCCGTTTGCCTCGAGTGGCGCGTGCTATGTTGAGCAAATCATCATCGAGTCCCTTGATGCCAGTGAAGCGGTTGTCAGGAATTAGACAAAGACGCTTCATGCCGTATTCGTCATCATTTTCTACGATTTCATCGTGATTCAAGTATCTCTCCTGAGCCTCCGCCCAGCCCTTGTAATATGCAGTCTTCTTCAGCCACATAAGGTATTTCCTTGCGACGTCATAATGTCCGTATATGATATTTGTCTGTACCAGCCGCTTTAGCAGGCGAGGCGACATATTGTTTTTCTTCTGGTTCAACTCAAAAGCATAACGCTGCGACTGCGCTATATGCCCCATAGAGTAGAATATATCACTCAGCAGGGCGGCAAAGTCAGGGTTCTCCACGCTCTCGTTGTATATGGAACGTATGTCCCTGCACGGCTCGTCCAACAACCTGTCGCCCAGTTCTCCCCTCTCGGCAAGTGCCATATTGAGGAAATTCTGCACTAATAGATTGCTGAGCCTGCCGCTCTCCCCACACTTTCTTACGATGCCGTCCCAATCCTCGTCCCGCGCCATATTGCTGAGCTCTACGTACATCACGTTGTTCTTTCCTCTTTCTGAGAAGCGCATCGTAAGCGCCGTAAGACCATTGGGGCTCAAAAAGGCAAGCAAAGCGACAGGTGTCGCCAAGGCAGGAATCAGAGAGAGATAGACCCACTGCCTCCTCCTTGTCATCAGCCGCACCGCAATCATAGCAAGCAAGGCGACAACTACGGCTATGACTGTCATTACCGCCGTGCCACAATGAGGCACTGCAAAGTACTGAAGCAGGAACGCACGCAGCACTTCCCCTACCCCTCGGCTTCCCAACTGCTCCTGTAGGTAGTGGGAATCCCAATAGAACGTAATCCACCCCTCGGCATACCTCAGCACGTAGGCGCAAAGGGAGAACAGCGATACGCTTGCCATCACTGTCAGAATGAGAATTATTGTCGCTGTCTTCTTCATCTAAAGCAGGTTTTAGTCTCCTATTACCTCGCTGCCTTCAGAAAGTCATCACTTTCTGCATACTGCAATACTAAAAGGATTTCCTTTCCCATGCAGCACGGCAATTGCAAGAATACATAGTACTCCAAGATGCAAAGATACTGATTTTTCCCCAAGTACGCAACCTTTTCCGGGTATTTTTTCCCGCTCATTGCAAAAGGGTTATACGGCAAGCCCGCATCAGGCATCCATCAATCAGCGACAGTCTCCCTTTTTTCAACCCTTTACCCATTAAATGCAGGTACGTCGGAAATCTTGCCTTAATTTTCAAAAAAATTATAAAAAGCTTTCATAAAGCAACGGCAAAGCCGAAGACTTTGAATCCAGGAAAACACTTGGGGCGGGTTGTAGGTTGTGGGTTATAGGTCTTGGGTTGATTAGTCTTGACTCTTGAGAATCCTCCATTAGACAAGCATTATTAACCAAAAACCTACAACCCAAAACCAACAACCATACGCCAACGGTTTTTATTGTTTTTTCCTTTGTGTCATACAAAGCCGTAGGCTGATGGAAAGGGTTAGTCTGGCATTGGGAAACCGACCGACAGGGAGGCTTACCTATGACAGACTAAGACTTTACATCAAGGGCTCGAAGAGACCTGTACGACACAAAGGTTGTTTTTTTTGTTTTCTTCAAGACCGACAACCGCTCTGTTTTTCGGAACAGTTAACTGGACAGCCTAGTAATTAATAGAACCCACCTACAACAAAAAATCAGCGTCCTCCGCTTTGACAGAGAACGCTGAAAATACATTCAATAACTAAAATTATTACATTTATATTCTCACGAATACGTTGGATTAATATCCTTCATTCTGGTCGCAAGCCGGGTTCTTGATTGTCTCGTCTTCTGGGATTGGCATGAACATCTTCTTCATGTCGAAGTCAAAGTCGCGAGCTGTCTTCCACTGCTTGATAACTGCCTCACCAACCTGTGGGAGAGAGTTCTTAGGATATACAGTGTTCACGTGATCCTCAAGGAAGCCGGACTTGTGGAGGTCAGAACGGAGGTAAGGCTCAGCGTTGAACTCCTTACGGCGCTCCTCACCAAGAGCTACCAACCATGCCTCTGACTTGTAACCCATATCAGCCTTACGCTTCGTGTAGTATTCCTTTGCAGAAGGAACTTTCACTACTTCCGTATTGAATGGGAAAGGATAGCCATCAAGGCTTACTGCGTCACCATGTCCGTCGCTGTCTCCATAGTAGTCAGCCACTTTCTGATGGTGTACGCAGAACTTGGATAGGTCCTTGCCAACCTCAAGGTTACCGAATGCGCGTTCACGTATCTGGTCGATATACTTCCATCCTTCGTCTGTCTTGCCGAGACGGAAGCAGCACTCTGCCTGATCGAGGATTACGTTAGCATAACGCTTGAAGTAGATGTGGTCAGGAAGCCAGAGAGCACCTGTTGACCAGTCGGTACCACGTCCGTTACGCCAGTGCTTCATAGAATAAACGGTAGGAGCAGGGTCGCCTGAAGACCAGTGGAAACCACACCAGCCTACAAACTCCTGATTGAACGGATTGTAGCCGATAGGATGAAGCGGGTCGTACTTACCATTACCGCCTTCAGCATCCCAGTCATAACCGTCATAGGTAGCTTGATCGAATACCCACTGACCATCTTCCTCCATCTTGTAACCACGGAGATACTTTGCATTTGCCTTGAGCCATGCAGCTGTAGGCTTTACGTTCTGCTGCCACTTTGGATGCTCTGCAAGCCAGTGCTGGGAAGGAATGGTAGCCGTTACCATAGAAGCGTCACGACGCTTGTCGAAAGAGCCTGCATACTCACCGTCGAGATAGTTCTCGAAGCAGTCATAAAGCTCGTAAGACATCTGGTAAGTACCCCATGCACCGTTTGACGTAGGACCAAAGTAGAAACCAGTCCAGCCACGTGCGCCGGCATTGTCGTTGTCATCCCATGAACCCCACTTGTCGCCGGAGTTGAGAACTATCTGCCAGATAGCCTCCTTTGGCCAAGCCTCGTCAGCGTCATAGAGAGAAGAGTAAGAAGGAGCAAGCTCATAGACACCGCTCTTGATTACCTCGTCGAAAGCAGCGTAAGCCTTCTCATAGCATTCCTTTGCCTTGTCAGGACAAGTGTAAGCCTTCCACATATAAGCGTCGCCGAGGAATGTCAATGCCATACCCTTGGTACAACGTCCGTACTGAGGAACACCTGTAAGACCGTCGAATGGCTCCCAGTCAAGAAGCTCTGCGGCTTCCTCGAAATCCTTGATTACGAAATCCCACATCTCCTCGAAGTCCTTTGCACGAGGCTTTGTAGGAGTGTTGTTGAAGTTCTCACCTGTCACGAGGAGAGGCACGCGTCCGAATGTGTTGGCAAGGGCAAAGAACTGGAATCCGCGGAGAGCCATAGCCTCACCCTTGAGGTGACGCTTGGTGTTATCCGTAATCTGAGGAGCATCCTCAAGACCTGCAAGGAAGTCATTGCAACGTGATGCACAGGCGTATGACTGACGCCAGAAATCACGCAACTGCTCCGTGCCCGGCTTCCACTGCTGGGTCATGAAGTCCTTGTCCCAGCCAGATGCCTGTGAGTCCATCGTAGGATGCAGACCGTTGAATATCCAGTACTTGTAAGGGTCATCGTTCATACCACTACGACGATGAAGAAGGTCGTAGCAACCGTTCATGCCCTTCACGGCATTTTCGTCCATCGAGTACATAGCATCCTCACCAAGTAATGAGTAGTGTGTCACATCGAGGAACTCATTATTGTCGCAGGAAGTGAATGCAACGCATCCTACAACTGCGGCACCGAAATATTTGAAAATATTTTTCATAATTACTTTGAATTTTATTCGACCAATATCTTTTGTCCTTATATTGAGATGCAGGGCATCTAAGGACTGTTTACTTTGCCTGATGACGGCCGAACTATAATTATTAGAATGTTACGTTAACTCCGAAATTGTATGTACGCGGCATTGGATAGCGACCGGTGTCAAGACCTGTATAGAGCACTGAACCCTGTCCGCACTCCGGATCTCCGTACTTGTTGTATGGAGAGAAGCAAGCCAGGTTCTGAATACCTACATAGATACGAGCATTCTGAATCATGAGTTTCTGAGAGATGGCACGTGGTACGGTGTAACCAATCTGAAGGTTGGAAATCTTCAGGAAGTTACCATTCATAATCCAAGCGTCACTTGCACGCATGTTGTTGTTCTTGTCGATGATGGAGAGACGTGGAAGAGTACCGTTAGGATTAGATGGAGACCATGCTGCTGCAGCTGCCTCGCTCAGGATGTTTGGAGAGCAGCCATCGTCAGATGAGAACATATTGGAGAGGCGCATTGCTGAGTAAGAGAAGATGTCCTGACCCAAAACGCCGTGCATCTGGATGTTGGCATCCCAGTTCTTCCATGTGAGACCGATGTTGAAGCCATAGTTGAATGCAGGGAAACCGTTGCCGAGCACTTCTCTGTCGTCCGTGCTGAGCTTGCCGTCGCCGTTGAGGTCCTTGAAGCGGAAGTCACCTATCTTGGTCTCAGTAGCATCGTTTCCGTTAGGAATAGAAGCGAGGTAAGCATCAAGCTCTTCCTGTGTGCGGATGATACCGTCAGTGCGGTAGCCGTAGAATGAACCTACAGCCTCACCTTCCATGCAGACAGAGTGGTTGCCCCAGTGATAACCACCGTCAGCACCTACTGCACCTGTGTTGGAACCGTCACCGGTACCTGCGCCGGATGAGTCAGAGTTTGTGTTATATACAGGGTCACCCATCTTCTTTACCTCGTTCTTCAGGGTAGAACCAGTGAATGTAACGCTGAGTGCGAGGTCATTGTTGAAACGCTTGTTCCATCCTACCATGAACTCGAAGCCCTTGTTCTGAATCTCACCATAGTTGGTGTAGAGCTGCTGGTAACCGGATGAAGAACGGATCTGACGCCAAAGGAGGAGGTCCTTGGATGTACGTACGAAGTAATCCAAACCTACTACGAGCTGGCTGCCGAAGAATGCAGCGTCGATACCGATGTTGGTCTGCTCGTTGGTCTCCCACTTGAGCTTAGCGTCCTTGAGCACAGGATAGTAACCCTTGATGACGTTAGGATTGTTGCCAAGACCCAATGATGCGCCCGGGCTGTAGAATACATACTTACCGTCAACGTTAAGACCGTTTACAGAATAGTCGGTAGCACCACCAGAGTTACCGGTCTGACCCCAACCGAGACGGAGCTTCAGGTTGTCGAGCCACTTGATATCCTTCATGAACTCTTCTTCAGTCACGCGCCAGCCGAATGCAGCTGATGGGAAAGTACCCCAGTGATTCATAGAACCGAAGTTGGAAGAACCGTCACGACGTACTGTAGCTGTCAGGAGGTAGCGGTCCATGAGAGAGTATGTAGCACGGCCGAAGTAAGAGATGCCGCGTGTCTCAAGGTTGAGGGCACCATTTCCCTTGCGGCTGTCGAACTTGTTTGTCGTGAGGGCGATGTCACGGTTGTTCGGTGACTCGAAGCCTGTTGCGTTAGCACCTGTCCACTGACCGTACCAACGAGATACTTCATTACCCAACATGAGGTTTACATCGTGGATACCATTACCCCAGTGATATGTAAGGGTGTTGGAGATATAGAGTGTCTGGCTGTCAGAGTTGCTCAGGCTGAAAGCATACTCGTTGTTGTCACGCGGAGCATAGTAAGCATCACCTGTGACACCATCACCACCTGCGAGACCCTGGACTACGTTGAGCCACTCTCCGTTCACCTGGTTGAAACGCTGAACGTAGATACCGCCGCTGAAGTTGTTTGAAGAAGCTGAGTTGTAGTCGTATGAAACGAGAGTCTTGAATGTAAGGCCTTCAAGCGGAGTGATGGCGAGGTAGGCACTTGCAAGGGTACGATTAGTACGGTTGCGGGCATTGTTTTCCATCTGCTTTGCGTACATGTTGCCGAGGGTGGTTCCCCAGAAACCGTCGTTGAAGTTCTTACCACCAGTTACCTCACCGAATGTGCCGTCAGGGTTTACTACGTTAGGAGATACGTACGTGCCTGCAGGTACACCCTTATAAGTTACGGTGCTGCTTGTGATGAAGTCCATGGAAGGACAAGCGAAAGCGTAGTCACGAAGAGAAGAAAGGTTACCGAAGTTACCTACTGAACTGTTGGAACCATGGGCATCAGTATGAGTGAAGCTGACATCTACACCATACTGGAGATACTTGTTCACCTGAGTATTTACGTTTGCACGTGCTGTGATACGCTGATACTGAGAATTTACTACGATACCATCATTGCGGAGGAAACCGAGAGATGCGGAGTAAGTAGTCTTGTCATTGCCGCCGGAAGTGGAGATGTTGTAGTTCTGCTTCCATGCAGCGTCGGTCATAACGTCCTGCCAGTCGATAGCCTTGCGCTTGCCGTCGTACTCTGCATTCCATACAGGATTCCACATGATGGCATTGCCGTTGGCATCCACCTGTCCATCATTGATACGAGCCTGACGGAGGTTTGCTGCATAACCATCAACGCCACATACGTCAAGAGTGCTTGAAAGGGTCTGGAGACCGAAGTCGGCAGTAACGTTTATGTTGGAGTGTCCCTTGCTGCCGTGCTTCGTGGTAATCATGATGACACCGTTGGCACCTGCAGCACCGTAGATGGCTGTGGCAGAAGCGTCCTTGAGGATGTCGATGCTCTCAACGTCAGAAGGAGATACGAAGTCGGCATTGGTGCCCACCTGAATACCATCGACTACATAAAGAGGAGCAGCAGAACCGTTGATGGTAGCGACACCGCGGATACGTATCTGTGCCTTGGAGTCAGGAGCACCGTCCTGCATCGTCACGAGAACGCCGGGGGCTGAGCCCTGAAGTCCCTGACTGATGTTCACAGGGGATTTCTTCATCATTGCAGCCTGATCGACAGATACCACGGAACCCGTGATGTCAGACTTCTTCATCGTACCGTAACCTACTACAACAACGTCGCTGAGCGTCGTGTTGTCCTCTTCGAGAACGATGGTAAGGTTTGACTTTCCATTGACAGCCACGCGCTTTGCAGTGTAGCCCACATAGCTGACAGCGAGAGTAGAGTTGCCGTCTGCCTTCACGGAGAACTGACCGTTGATGTCAGTCACTGCTCCGGAAGCAGTTCCTACCACCTTGACCGTTGCGCCGATGATAGGCTCGCCAGCCGTGTCCTTTACGATACCCTTTACGCTCTGAGCCAAGGCTGAGAGAGAAAAGAGAGAGAGGATGGAAAGGATAAGGAATGCCTTACCCAATTTACCAAACTTTTCTAAATTTCGCATTTTGTTTAGGTTTTGATTAGTTAATAAATTATGGTTTTAACAGATTGAGTATGCGATAATCCGTTGCAAAGTTAATATATTGTAAAATCTCCGAAAAATTTTAACGTTACATAAACATATACGATATGTTACAAATAAAAAACTGAAACAATCTCTATGACAACCAAAGCCTCCACGCAAGGGAAAACCGCATACGCCTGCGTTACATCAAAGGGAACGATTTGTTTCAAAAACGCCCATTTTATCTGTATGTAACGTATTTAGCTATATCTGTAACAGATTTTCTTTTCCCTGCATTTTATTTATATTACCTTTGCAGTGTGAATTAAAAAAGTGGAACGGAAACATAGGAATATTTTTTTATTTTAATTAAGTATCCATGTTTTTTTAGGTTAGTTACATAAAGAGACCCCATCGTGAGGATGCGGTCTCTTTATTTTTTCAGATTCCCGTACACCATGCTTCGCAACAAAGGATTTCTGTTCGCGTAACGGTGATTATGCAGCAGGAAAATGGCAACACGGAATAGGACAAAAGCAAACTCATTGATATTGCATTGCAAAAGCATTGATATTACAATGCAAAAGCGTTGATATTACCCGCTAAAAGCACCGCTTTTGCAGCGTAATATCAACGCTTTTTATATATTATTGATTTTCAATTCGTTATAAAGAAGATTCTTCAGACCGGGGAATAGGACAAAATTGACATCGGGGCTGTTCCCCGTTCCCCCTGCTCCTGCCCTCCGAAGCCGTCATTTTCCCTGACTGCCGGCAGTCGGCTGTGCCTCTGAACGGATGATTTCCATTGCCTGCTCAGGATGGTCGGTGGTGATGAAATCGACGTCGAGACGGGCAAACTGCCTGATAGCCTCAGCGTCGTTTATCGTCCATACGTTCACGCTCATGCCGAGACGGTGGGCTTCCTCTATCCATTCCGGGTGCTGCAGTACCACTGAACCATAGTAGTCAATGCCGTTGAAACCGTGCTTTTTCACCTCGGCAGGCGACATGTCGCTCTTGAGATATGCGATGTCCGACTTAGGGGACGCCTCAGCAAGGCGTTCGCAGACGTTCATGCTGAACGAGATATAATCTACCCTGTCTCCTATTCCAAGTTCTTCCACAAGGCGGACGGTCTCTGCCACGCAGCGATCCTCGTTCTCCGTTGTCTTGTGAGGCTTTATCTCAAGTATCAACCTCGTGCCGTTTGAGAGGGCAAGACCCGCCTGAAGGTACTGACGCAGCGTGGGAAGCTGTTCGCCGTTCTTCAGTTTCTTGTCCTTGATGTCGGCGTAGGATGCCGTCTCTATTACTACGCCCTCTATGTCTGCATCATGGTTCACAACGCATACTCCGTCACTTGTGACCGATACGTCGAACTCCGAACCATAGCACTGCACGCTGTCGGCATTGCGAAGCGAGGAGAGGGAGTTCTGTGCAGAACCCTCTTTCATCCAGTAGCCGCGATGGGCGATGACCCGCGGTAAAGCAATGGCGGCAGAGTAAACCGCCATTGCAAATGCGAAAACAAAAAACAGTCTTTTCATAGATTAGATTATCTTAGAAGTGATACCTTATTCCTAATTGGCACTGATAAGTATTGCCGTTGCGTGATGATACTCCGGCATTGGTGTTCACGCGGTAGGTGAACTGCTTCTTCTCCGGGTCAAAGCCCTTGACCGTGTAGATGGCCGTCGTGCCGAGGTTGTGACCTGCGCCCCAGTCCTTGTTGAGGAGGTTGGCTACGTTGAAGATGTCGAACGATACGTCGATGGTCTGATCCTTGTAAAGCTTGAAGGTCTTGGCAAGATGCAGGTCGAAGACTCCGTAGAATCCATTGACGCCACCGTTGCGCTCGGCTATCTTTCCGAAGCTCTCGCGGATATATGTCTTCATGCTTCCCTCCACATTGGGGTTGTCGAGAATGGCGTTGATGCCCTCGCGGAGGTAGTCCGGAGTGGACGGGGAGTTCGGGTCGTAGATATATGCGAGGTCATTGGAGGAAACGAAGTCGCCGTTGATGTTGCCGCTGCATACCAATGAGTAGCGGCTGCCACCGATGCCTGAGAAGCGCAGTCCTGCCGTGATGCCCCAGAAAGTCGGTGCCGTGCCATAGACCACTACCTTGTGGCGGAACTGGCTGTTGCTGTAGTTCATCTCGCTCATGTCCCTCGGGTCGTCCTTCACCATCTTCACGAGTGTAGAGGAGTTGGCTACGTTTCCGTTGTACGTGATGTTGTCCTTCACGTCATTCCAAGTATAGCTGAACGATACCATGCCGTCCTTGAAATAACGCCATGAGCCGTCGATGACGAAAGCGAACTGATTTACCTTTCCGTCGCTTGCAAGTTCAAGCACACGACCAAGCTCCGTCGTCTTTCTGCCGTCCATCCAGTTGCACGTTCCGGTCTGCGGATTTATCTTCTCGGCAGGCACGAACACCCCGCGGTTTGCCTCCGCCGCAATGGTGAAGAACGGCTTGTCCACCATATTCGCATCACGGTAGAGATAGTTATGGCGCGTCAGCGTGGCATAACCGGTGATTCCTACCTTCAGGCGGTCGCTGAAATAGTGCGTATAGCTGAGATTGCCCTTATAGACTACAGGCACCTGTGCGTTGTCCGCATTGCAGTTGATGGTCGTAGTGCGCTGGATGTTGGGGTTGCTGAAGAGGTCAACGCCCGGTGCTGTCAGCGGGTCCTTGCGGTATGAGGCGAAGTCCGGGGTCGGAATCTCCGCGCCCTGAATATCCACGGTGTAGATTCTTGAACCGTCGAAGAGAACGTTGTTGATCATGGCATAGTTGTTTATGTCGGATGCGAAGATGCCTGCACCGAGCTTTATGATGTCCGTGTGCTTGTCGTTGATGTCCCATGTCAGCTGCATACGGGGCTGCAGAAGCAGGAGGGAGAGGTCGTTGTCGGTGCGGACACCGAGGGTGCGGTCGGCTATCTCGTTGTAGTTTCCCTTGTCAAGGTAGCTGGCGTTGTCGAGACGCAGGCCAAGCATGAGGTCAAAGCCGGGGAAGAGGCGACGCTGAGCCTGGGCATATATGCCTACGTTGACGATTCTCTCCTTCACGCGCTGTGCGTCCTCGTCCTCCGTAGCGTAGATGTCACGGGCGTAGCGGTATGGGGTCAGGTTGTTGAAGTTGTCCATACCCGAGAAATAGAAGCGTCCGTTCGTCTCACTTCCGTAGCGGGAATTGAGGTGGGAGTACATGAGGTCAAAGCCGAACGTGTAGTTTGTCTTCTTGTGTGTCCAGAAGAGGTTATCCACAAACTGATATACATCGTCGTAGAAGTTCTCCGGAGTGAATCGCTGTCCGCCGAACTGGATGTTCGTGGTGACGGTCTTGCCGCCTACCTCCGATGTCACTCCCTCCACGATGGCACGCGGTATGTTGGAGGAAGGGAGCAGGGAGTTCGGCGATGTTTCCTCCATGGAGTGCATCCACTGTGCCTTTGCCTCATTGACCATGACAGGGCTGAGGATGGAACGCAGCGAAGCCATGAGGCTGTTGTCGGATGTCTTGCAGTCAGAATAGCTTTCGAGGAGGTTTATCTTCGTGTTGTCTGCCTGGCTGTACGGCATGTTGTTGTAGTTGAAGTTGTTGCGGATGGAGAGCAGGTTAGTGGGGTTGATCTGGAAATCAAGCCTTGCGAAGATGGCATCCGCACTGGCTTTCTTGTCGAAAGAACCGTATTGCTTCCTGTCCTTCGGCATTCCGTACTTCTCTTCCGCTATATTTATAAAGGTGTCAAGGGTGCTCTGTGAGAGGTTATACAACGTCTCGTCGGCCTCCGAATTGATATTGGCTATCTGCAAAGGCTGCACATTACGCTGGTGGTCCCACGTGAGGAAGAAATGCAGGCGGTCCTTGATTATCGGTCCTCCGAGGGAGACACCGTACTGGTACGTGGAGAAATCACTGGAACGGCGGTTGCCACGGATGTCGTACTTGCTGCTCAGCTCGTCCGCACGGGCATAGAAGAAAGCGGAACCGGAGAACGTATTGGTGCCCGACTTGCTGACAGCATTAATAATTCCGCCTCCTGCACGTCCGTATGTCACATCGTATGCGTTGGTGACTATCTTGAATTCACGGATTGCTTCCATGCTCAATGCGTACGGACTGTTCTGACGCATATTGGAAGCACCGCCCGAAATAGGGTTCTTTGACGACATTCCGTCTATGCTGAAGCCTACGGAAGAGGCAAGCTGACCCATGAGTTTGTTGCCGTCACTCATAGGCGAGAGATCCATGAGCGAGGTGAAGTTTCTTCCGTTGACGGGGAGTTTCTTGATGTCATCCTGAGAGATTGTCGTGGAAGCACCCTCACTCTCCACGCCTTTCTTCAGGGAGTTGGCTATCACCTCCACCTCCTTCATCATCACTTCGTCCTCTGACAGCTTGAAGTTTACCTTGAGCACGTCGCCCTGGTTGAGCGAATAACCTGACTTCTGCTGGTCTCCAAAGCCAAGATAATGGGAGGTGATGGTGTAAGGCTTGCCCAATGGCAACTGTACCACGCGATATACTCCGTCAATATCCGTTACGGAGTTGGCAGTAAAGCCCGTAGATTCGTTCTTGATTGTTATCGTGGCACCGATAATTGGTTCACCTTGTTTGTCGGTCACTTTACCAGTTACGGTAGCTGTCGTGTTCTGTGCTTCGGCACAAAGGATTGACATTATTGCCAATAGTAATAATGCCAGGCGTTGCCATAAATTACTTTTCATGTTCATATGTCTTTCAATATTGAGATAATACGTGTCCTATTGCAGTTCTTTTACAATGCTGTCCAGTATCTTTCTCGATACTTTCTCGCTGGATTTCTCCATCTCCCTGAGGTTCTGGGGAGCGAAAGAGGTGAAGTAACACTGTCCGCTTGCCACCTTTTTCTCATTTGCATCATACAGGGAATAATTGACGAAATGAAACAAAGTGAGCAGCGGACGCTCCTGATATTTCAGATAATGGCAGTCGAGAGTCAGGAGATACTCTGCCTTTTCTCCCGCCATCGCAGTCCTGTATTTCTCCATATCCACCCTGGAAAGGTCAGAAGTCTTTTCCTCAAACTCTCCATCCAGAACGGCATTTCTCAGAATGCTGCCCCACAATGTATGGCTTTCCGCCGCCGGAGCATACATACCTATGCCCTTTTTCTGCGCACTACGACTGAGATTGTCAATAATCACCTTGTTGTAAAGGTGGCTGAGACTATCCACGTTCGTCGCCGTAGCCTCGGCAAGGTCGGAGAGGAGGAAGTGGTTTGAACTCACATTGTCGTTCAATCCCACCACCAGAATACGGCTAACCGTCAGATTATTGTTCTCATTGTTACCCTTTACAGCGAACGATACTGACGGCATTGACAACACGCTGAGGAATGCCAGCATTGAAATAACTCTTTTTTTCATCTTTTTAATCCATTTAATAACTAATCCGCTGCAAAGGTAATTATACAGTATTACCCTTTCTTTTCATCCATGATACATTCCCTTTACATGATGATATCGACACATAAAAAAGTCTTCCCGTGGCTGTAATGTCACGAGAAGACCTCTTTATATTTATAAGGAATGCGTGTAAGAAAATTAATTCCAGATATTCAAGGGAACGTTACCTAAGGTATATGGTCGCTGTTCCGCCCACATTCTTCGTAGGATAATAGAAAGCGGCATAGCGAGTGCCCATGAAAAGGCGGCGATAGTCGAAAATCATCTTGTAATTTTCCGTACCTATTGCCTTCCATGTCTTTCCCCTGTCGATGCTATAAGAGAAGTTTGCGAAGTCACGACCGGGGTTAAAGTCGCAGTTCATCACGAGACGGATGTCCTTTAGCTTGGAGTTCGGGAGCGAAATGCGCGCCACTTCCTTACGTTTCACATCGGTGATAGCCTTTGTATCGTTAGAGAGGCTGACGTTCTCCTCAGTAAATACGAGGAAAGCCTTCTTGCCTTCTTTCTGCACAGAGAGCAGTGCGGCATCCCCGTTGAATGCCGAAAGCCCGATGAAATCGCCGTCTTTGATACGTGAAGCGTCTATGCGGATGGTGTCAGAGCAGGTCGGTCCCCATGTACGCCACGTTAGCGTGTTGCGTGCATCGAAGATGGAATGCGCCAATACCGACGTGCGGAGCGTCACACTCCTGCCCGGTTGGCTCAAGGAACCGGTCTCTGTAGTGATGTCCTCCTTTATGTAATTATGGTTCCACTGATAGTCTCGCTTCACTACAGCACCCTGATATGCTGTCTGCGGGTCATCATAATCATTGTAGAGACTCAGAGTTTGAGGTATCTTTCCATCACCGTTGTTGCCTATCATGGGCCATCCGTCTATCCAGGAACAAGGCGAGAGGGTAAGTATTCTTCCTACTCCACCACGGTCCTGGAACATGAGTCCGTACCATTCACCATGCTTTCCGTCAACGATAGTACCTTGTCCTGCAAAAGGAAAGCCGCCGAAAGTACTCTTAAATATTACTTTACTTTCGTATGGACCCTCAATATTCTTGCTTCTATAACAGATTTCCTCGCGTCCTGTCTTAGGCCATGCGATGCAGAGGAGGTAATACATGCCGTCATGCTTTATGACACGGCTACCCTCATGAAGCCCATCTGGTTTACCACGAAGCTCCAGCACCTTGTTCGTACCGCCCTCTTTTACGCCCGTAAGGTCAGGCTTCAGTTCCACAAGGTGGATATTGCCGCTGCCGGAGAATACATATACCCTGCCGTCATCATCGAAGAAGAGTGACGAATCGTGGTATGCCGGGAGACGGCTGTGCAGCGTCCATCCCTTGGCAGGGTCGTCAGTACGGAAGACCATCGACTTGTGAGGGTCGTCGTTGGCTACGAAGAGTGCCCAGAAAGTGCCGTTGTTGTAACGTAACGACGTAGCCCATTGACCTCGTCCATACACTGTTCCTTCCTTAAGGTCATAACGTGGCGTGTCGTGAATGGCGTCGGTGAGATATGATACCACCTCCCAGTGTACGAGATCCTTGCTTCGCATGATAGGGCCTCCGGGGAAAAGGTGCATCGTAGTGGTGACAAGATAATAATATTCGCCCACCCTGATGATGTCCGGGTCGGGATAATCGGACCAGATATAGGCGTTGTTTACTGACATTCTCTTTTCAGGAGAACCGTAACCGGCATCCCCCGGCGCAGGAGTCTGCGCCTGAACAGAAAGGATTCCCATCGAAAGGAATACTGATACTAATAGTTTTTTCATGTCATTTTATGTTAGTTTGTGGTTAATTTGTCCCATTATTTTATTTCAACAGACAAAGACTGAAGCCCTGAAGCGTCAGAGGTATTGCCGTAAAGGAGTTCATATTTGCCTGCCATGGTGCGGACAGTGTTGCTGTTTTCATCAAACCATTCGAAGGATTTTGCATCAAGAGAGATGATAGCCTCAGCGGTATTACCCGGCTTTACCGTCACCCGCTTGTAGCCACGGAGCTGCTTTACCGGTCCGGCAGGGTCCTGAGGATTGCGTACATACACCTGTATCACCTCCGTACCCTCACGCTTTCCCACGTTTGTCACAGGCACGGTAAGCGTCACAGTCTCTGACTTCTCGCTGTCAAGGACGGCAGAAGAGAGCTTTGCCTTGCCGATATTGAACTGCGTATAAGACAATCCGTGACCGAAGGGGAAGAGCGGTTTGAAGTCACGTATGTAGCGATATGTGCGTCCCTCCATGTTATAATCCTCGAAATCACCGAGCTGTTCTGAAGAAGAATAGAACGTGACAGGGAGTTTTCCGCTTGGGTTCACCTTGCCATAGAGTATGTCTGCCACGGCTTTTCCACCCTCCATGCCTGGATACCACGCCTGAACGATAGCCTCGCAGTTGCGGCTTTCCGGAGCAAAGGCAATGGCGGAGCCGGAACAATTGACGAAGATGATTTTCTTTCCTGCCTCCTTCAAAGCCTTGATAAAGTTGCGCTGAACGGCAGGAAGCTCGATGTGCGTGCGGTCACCGCCCTTGAAACCGTCGATATTTACTGGCATCTCCTCGCCCTCAAGGCTTGGGGCTATACCGCCGACGAAGACAATCTTATCGTAACCGGCAAGCTGACGCTTGATGATATCATTGTAATCAATGACAGATTCCGTGCCTACATTGACCTTGATGCTTGCGCCCCATGTAGGAACGTGTGCGAAATGTATCTCTATCTTGTACTCTTTTCCTGCCTCTACCTGTATCGGAGTGCGTGTAGGAGTGACGCGCCACGTGTTGTGCTTCACCTTTACCTCACCGTTTACTACAACATCAAACTCACTGACAGACTCGACATTGATGACTACTTCGCCGGATTTCTTTGGTCTGAATACAGTTTCATACTGAGCACTAAAGTCAGTAAGGTTTACTCCAGGAGCAAACTGATAGTTGCCTGCCGTAGTCTTGAAGAACGGAGCAGAGTGATAAATCGTGGCAACAGGCTTGCCCTCACGGGTGCGGTTGTTCCAGAACGTACCCTTGAAGCCTTTCTTTCCCTCGAAAGAGAGCTGGTCAAAGACGTCGGTCACTATTCTGTCGTCGGTAAGGTCGCAGCCTTGCACGTACTTCACTCTCTTGTTATACGCACGAATACCATCCAATACTGTTGAGGTAGTGGTAGGTGTACCGTTGTAGTTGCCCCACATCATTGGCTTGTCGTTGGCATTAGGACCTACAACAGCTATCTTTTCGCCTTTAGAAAGTGGCAGTATAGCGTTATTATTCTGCAATAGTGTGATACTCTGATGTGCAATATCGAGGGCGAGCTGACGGTGTTCCTTGCATTCAAGCACCGTTTCCGGTATGCTGCTCCACTCCACTATGGACGGGTCGTCCATCTCTCCGAGGTCAAAACGTCCCTCAAGCAGGCGGATAACGTGCTTGTCCACCTCCTCTTCCGTGATGAGACTGCGCTTCACGGCCTCCGGGATGCTCTTGTAAGCATAGTCGAAACCGCACTCCACGTCAGTGCCGGCAAGCGTAGCACGGGCTGCAGAATGCACGGCATCGGAGGCTACCTTGTGCGTGGAATGTATGTCGGTGACGGCTCCGCAGTCGCTTACGACAAGATACTGGAAGCCCCATTCGTCACGAAGGATGTTCTGCAGCAAGCGTGTACTTGAGCAGCAAGGCTCGTTATCGTAACGCTGATAGGCGCACATCACCTCGCGAACCTTGGCTTCTTCCACGCAATATTTGAACGCTGGGAGGTAAGTCTCATATAAATCGCGTGCTGAAATATTGTTGATATCGGCGGTATGGCGGCTCCATTCCGGTCCGCTGTGCACGGCATAGTGCTTTGCGCACGCCCACAGTTTGCGGTATTTGCTCTCCTCCGGTCCCTGAAGACCGCGCACTACGGCTGCTCCCATCATGGAAGTGAGGTATGGGTCCTCGCCGTAAGTCTCCTGTCC
>CALZJQ010000039.1 GCA_945787895.1 uncultured Prevotella sp.
TTAGCAATATCTGGTGAGACCATAGAAAAATGATGGCTGTGTAGTAATCTTTTAAGGTGGGTTCTATTAATTACTTCCCTTTGGTCAGTAGCTCCAAGAGACAAGTTTCCCTCGTTGCGAAGAGTCTTTCCCTTATTGCGCAAAGATACCAGACTGTCGATGAAATCGTGGTTTTTTGAAACATCGACCGATTCGGTTCGTCTGCCGCAGGCAGCAGTAAGCAGCATAAGACATAACAACCCTGTACGCATCGATATCTTCTTTTTCATCATCTTTTTCATATATAACTAAGGTAGGTTCTCTGTTACTTGCTTTAGGTTGCCAGCTGTCGGTTGACAACCATATCATTTCTACACTACGAGGCAGAAAAAGATATGCAAAGGTAAAGAAAAATCCGCTTATTTATGACATTTTTCCATATTATGTAAAAAAAATCAATACAAAAACACACCTATTGTCCGAAATAGACATAAAGATGTCCGAAATAGCAAGGTATATTAAAAAAAATAATCTACTTTTGCACACAGAAAAACTGGACGAGTTGTCTTGTTGTTTAGTTGTTAGCATTCGACTCCATTGCGTCACAGCCAACCAAACAACCAAACAACCAAACAACACCCCACTCCCTACTCCCCCTTTACATACTCAGTAGGGGTTACTCCGTAAAGCTCCTTGAAGGCTGTGGAGAAATGATTTGGTGTGCGGTAGCCTACGAGATATGCTACCTCTGAGATTGTCGCTTTCTTCTGCTTGAGCAGTTCTGCAGCTTTCGTAAGACGAATGTTTCGAATATAGTTGGTAGCTGACTGATTGGTCAGCTCTTTTAGTTTACGATAAAGATGTACACGGCTGAGACCAACCTCCGTGGCAAGCATCTCTGAGGTAAGATTAGGATTACTCAGATTTTCGTTTATCACTTTCAGCAGACGCTCCATGAGTTTGTCATCAGCAGACTGCACCTGCGGGGTGTCTATCTGCTCTACAGGCAGTTCGTTGCCCTTGAAAGTATTACGGAGCTTATCCTGACGCATGATGAGATTGCTCACGGTGGTAAGGAGCAGCTCGATGTTGAAAGGCTTGGTGACGTAAGCGTCAGCCATGACGCTCAGTCCCTCAAGGCGGTCCTGGTCAGAAGACTTTGCAGTGAGCAGGATGACGGGGACGTGATTGATGCGTACGTTCTGACGTATCTGCCTGCACAGTTCCAGTCCGTCCATCTCCGGCATCATGACGTCGCTGACCACGAGGTCGATGTTCTCCCTGTAAAGCACGGCAAGAGCCTCACGGCCGTCAGCGCAGTCCTCCACATTATAGAGTGCGGCAAACTCCTCACAGAGGAAATTGCGTATCTCGTCATCATCATCCACGATGAGCACGGTCTTGCGCGTCTTTGACTTTGTCTCTCGTTTGCTGCGTGCATCACCCTCTTCCTCCTTATTATTCGACTGCGAAGCCACTTCTACGAATGTGTCAATGACAGGCATTTCCTTTGTCACCATACAGCATTCGTTGCTCAGTTGCGAAGGAAGCACTACGATAAAACGCGTACCTTGCCCTGTCGGATTATCGGTGACGGTGATGCGTCCCTTGTAAAGCTCCACGAATGCCTTGACAAGATTGAGACCAATACCCGTGCCTTTGATATGCTTTCCGTTTGCCCTCACCTGATAGAAGCGTACGAAGACGTTCTCTTTCTCCTCGTCAGGAATGCCTATACCTGTATCTGTGACATGGATAACAAGATTATTTGGTCCTTCTTCAGGATTGAAAGTATTATCCTCGACGAAAAAATCTACCGTTATAGTGCCGTCCTTCGGAGTATATTTGATAGCATTTGTGAGAAGATTGATCAGGATTTTCTCCAAACTGTCTGTGTCAAAGAGCATATTGACATTGCCGTCAGTATGGTCATTGAGGATGAGTTGCTGGCTCCTACTCTGTACTACATCGTCCATAAATTGGACTACGCTGCGAATGAATGGCGAGATAGCTATCTGGGTACGATGCAGTTCCATCATTCCACGGTCTATCTTTCTCAAGTCCATAATCTGGTCAGTCAGTCGCAGCAGACGCTCTATGTTGCGGCTCATGACGGCATAGAGTCGCTGGTGCTGCAGGTCGTCGCCATATCCTTGCAACTTCTGCAGAGGACTGGAAATGAGAGTGATTGGCGTACGCAGGTCGTGCACGATGTTCATGAAGAACTGCAGCTTGCTCTCTTTCAGTTCTTCTTCCTTCTGATGCTCTCTGACAGCATCGCTCAGCAGTTTCTTTCTTCTTGACTCTACAATATAGTATCCTACTACGACACAAATGATTATTGTCCATAGCAGCATTGCCCACCACGTGAGATACCATGGGTATCGCACGAAGATTTCTGTCTCGGTAATCTCTGACTCGTGTCCGTCAATGGAGGTTTTGGTATATAGAGTGTGTCTGCCGTATGATATACCATTGAATGTCACAGTATTCTGATTGACAGGAAGCGTGAACCATTCTCCATTGTCCAGACGGTATCTGTAAGTGACACGATGGGTCATGTAGAGCGGCATAGTGGCAAGCTCAATGGTAAAAGCGTTATTATTAGCATCAAGCACGAATCTATTGTTTTCGTCGGCTATGATATTCTTTCCCTCTGTCGTGATATTTACCACACGCACGGAGCATGAGAGGTTCTTTGCTGTAATCTGATCTGCATAGAAATATGTAATACCGTTGATGCCACCGAACCACAGCCTGCCGTCCCTGCTTAGCAATGAGGTGCTCTTATAGAACTCATTTCCCTGCAATCCGTCACGAGCCGTAAAGCTTTCTATGGATCTTGTCTTGCGGTTAAATCTCACAAGACCGTAACTGAGACTTATCCATATATCGTCTTTTTCTCCTTTATGCGCTGCATAAACATTGTTGGTGGGTAAGCCATCCTCAGTAGTCAGTATCTCCATCCTGCGTTTATCAGTGTCGTATAAGTAGAGTCCGTTGGAAGAAGAGAAAGCCAGCGTGTTATCATCAATACGATTTATGCTATATACTACTGCCGTAGTAGTGAGCTTTGAGATTTTTCGTTTTCTGTCCTTGGGGTCGAAATATGCAATACCATCGTATGTCCCCGCATACACTATGTCGTGCCTTTCATCATAGAACACTGTGTTTGACCACATTGTGCCAAACTCTGTAGTATAGGTACGGAAGCATCTCTTCTGTTCGTCGAAGAAGAGGATGCCGTTGCCCATGGCGGCAGCCCAGATAGTCCCATGCTTATCCTCTGTATATCCGAAGATGCTGTAAGCTCTGCCATATACCTTTTCTATCGGGAAATAGTCACACGTCCCTGTCTCTGTATCTACTATTCCTCCTCCCCGATGGTAAGAGCCGAACCATAATCTCCCCTTTGAGTCGGGAAAGAGTCCCTGTAGAGTGGTAGGCAACTTGTCCGGGTCATTGCTTGAAAGATACCTGCTTATTGCCTGAAGCTCGGGAGTGAAACCATATAGTCCCCCATTGTCAGTAGCAACCCATATCTCATCCTTCTGGTTCTGCACAATGGACGTGACGCAACGGTCTCCGATAAGGTCATACTTTTGCGAACGACGACCTATAAATCCAAAGTTGGAGGTACTATGAGCCGCCATGAAGATGCCTTTCTGATAGAGGGCCATCCAGATGTCGCCCGCCTCGTTGATGTAGAGGGAGTGTACTTTCTGCGAGGAGAGGTCGATGAACGGGTCCTCACACTGCGTGGAAGTGACAAAACTATGACTGCTGCAGTCATAGAACTTCACTCCATTGCCGTCAGTGGCGATACAGAGCAGGGAGGAATTGGGTATCGCCTTGATGTCGCGCATCTTCAGCACCTCCCCGCTGCCGCAGGCCGGCTCGAAGAAACGCGTCTTTTCATTGAACACGAAGAGTCCCGCCTCTGCATTGCAGGCATAAAGCCTTTTGTCAGAACCGATACAGAAGCCAGCATAGTTGTATTCACTGCCATTCTTGTCCTTGATATGATGTATCCTGCCTTTCGTGTCAAGCATCATGACGCCATTACCCTGACGCGATACCCAGAGATTGCCGTCAGGTGTCTGCACCGCACGGTGAATGTCGGAAACCTTACCTGTCAGTTCGTTCTTCTTTGTAGTAATCGTACCATCCTTGTCGATATGCACTACAAACGCATATGTTCCACCTACAAAGAAATCTCCGTCAGCCAGCCGGATTATGACATCGACGTTGGCAGTTGGCGAAAAACTATCATCAGGTTTGATAGCCTGTGTAAAGTCATTGGTATATTTGCGGTAAACCTGCAAACCGGAAATACTGCCTACAAGCACGTTACCATGATTGTCGCTGCAAATGGTACGTACGAAATTGTGCGCAATAGAGTGAGGATTTCCTTTCTTATGACGATAGACCACGAAGCGCGAACCATTGTACTTGAGCAGCCCATCCTCCGTAGCCACCCATATCATCCCGTCCTTATCCTCTATGATACAGTTGACAAGGCTGTTGGGAATGTCCGAGTCGGAAGTAAAGAGAAGATTAAACTGCGCCGCTGCCCGCTCCGGAAAAAGCGACAGAAGCATTGTCAGGGCGAGAGCGAGAAAGGACGTAATACAAGCATTCCACGTGATATGTGTGAATGGGTAGAAGGTTAGTTTTTGTATAATACAACAAATAGAAGACATAATAGATTAATGTGGAAGAAGCGTTTTAAGGTCACTCCGTAATTGGTTGTTTTTGGTTAGCGTGTAATCATGGAAAGAATCTTTTCCTGACATTCTCAATGCAAAGTTAAGTCTTTTTTTGTTAATATGCAAGACAAAATCATAATAAATGTATTTTTTTTGCTTGTTTTCCGCCGTCTGACCGCCTCCCCCCCCCCCCCCGACCAACCCTTTCTCAAGTATGCAATGACGTATTCTACTGTAACAAATCAATAATTTGACGATTTCCTACCGAAAAAAATATTCGATAGTTGCACGATTAGATAACTTTTGCTATATTTGCTACATGAAACAAATGAAATAGAAAAAGCAATAAAGATAAAGGAGGCATATTATGCAGACAAACAATCATCAAATCGTTGACTATGACCTCGTTCTTGACCAGAAGTTTGGCAAGGAGGGAACTCCAGAGCGTATCAAGGCCGAAGAGGATGCCCTCTCATTCTATTCAGGTCAGATTCTACTCGATGCACGCAAGGAGGCAAAAGTGACCCAGACAGAGTTGGCAAGACGCATCAACTCCACCAAGTCCTATATATCCAAGGTTGAGAACGGTGTCATTGTGCCCAGTGTAGGCGCATTCTACCGCATTATCAATGCCCTTGGAATGAGGGTGGAGGTGGTTAAGCCGATATATTGACTATGGTGTCCAGTTATCTGTTCCGAAAAACAGAGCGGTTGTCGGTCTTGAAGAAAACAAAGAAAACAACCTTTGTGTCGTACAGGTCTCTTCGAGCCCTTGATGTAAAGTCTTAGTCTGTCATAGGTAAGCCTCCCTGTCGGTCGGTTTCCCAATGCCAGACTAACCCTTTCCATCAGCCTACGGCTTTGTATGACACAAAGGAAAAAACAATAAAAACCCTTGGTTGTTTGGTGGTCTTGTTGTTTTGTTGTTTGTCTGCGCAATAGAGTCGAATGCTATCAACTAAACAACTAAACAACCAAACAACAAAACAACCAAACAACAAAACAACCAAACAACAAATTTCAAATTTCAACAAAACAAACTCAAATGCAGGCAAACGGGACAGAATGTCACCGTGAAGCCAAAATAAAGAAAATGCTTGCAAAATGTAAGGAAACATCCGCCCTTTACTGACGAATTTTCTTAAAATCCGTTAATTTAGGGCAGGCAGGACAAAAGCGCCGTTATTACCCAGCAAAAGCCAAGCTATTGCAAGGTAATAACGGCGCTTTCATGATGCAAAAGCATTGATATCATTTTGTCAAAGGCATAGACCTGACAGAAATGCTCCTGCGTCAGCATACAGAAAGACTTTCATTCAAAGAAAAAGTGTCATTCAGGTTCAACTTTCGCAAGTCTCTGACTTGCTCAGTTTCATAGGGTTATGGGGTTTTAAGGTTATGCGGTTGTGCGGAAGTTACAATCAGCCTTGTCAAACTTCCGAATAACCTTAAAACCGTAAAACCTTAAAACCGAAGAAGTTGAAGCTTGCGAAACTTGGGTCATTCAGGTTTCTGTCAGAGAAAAACAATGGCAGAAACAGAAAACATTTGCATCCAATTCAATTAATTTCGATTATTTTGCGTATCTTTGCCGAGAAAATCAAGAAAATATGGCGCAACCGACAAACCCTGTGGGAAGGAAGTACGGATGCGCCCCTATTACTGGAGATACAAGTATCATTCTTTTCCTTGGACTGACTGAGTTTCGGTACAGGTGCGTGCCAAGCAAGTCATCCTTGCCTGATGTCAAGGGCATTGGGCAAGGATGACTTTTTTGGGGCGGATAAATAGTATCTGCCTGCAAAAGAAAGAGACCGCAAGTTGCTGACAACTTGCGGTCTCTTTACCCCGTTACCCTTTCGGGTGCGCTCCAGGATGGGCTTGAACCAACGACCCCCTGATTAACAGTCAGGTGCTCTAACCAACTGAGCTACTGAAGCAATCTTTTATCGTAAGATTACAACTCATTTCCGAATTGCGATGCAAAGGTACGATGATTTTTTTATTCTGCCAAATTTTTTCTGATTTTTTTTTGATTTTTCTTCAAAAAAGCACTTTTTACGCTCTTTTCATCGCTAAATTCCCCTTTTTCCTTGGTCGTTTCAAAAGAATGTTGTAAGTTTGCAGGACGGGAGAAACGATTCCCGGTATTCTTCGACCTGGTCGAAGAACGCCCTCCCGGCAACAAGACAGCAAAACGACAGAATAACCAGTATTCTTCGACCTGGTCGAAGAACACCCGCCCAAACAAAAAAAAGCCTCATGCCCCGGATAATAACAACACTACTCATCGCCCTCGCCCTGTGCGGCACGATGTCGGCGCAGAAGAACCGCAACTACGACGCGGCGCGCAACCTTTCCCTCTTCACGGCCATCTACAAGAACCTCGACATGATGTATGTCGATACGCTCGATGCCTCGCAGGTCATAGGGACGGGCATACGTGCCATGCTCAAGTCTCTCGACCCATACACGGAATATTATGCGCCGGAGGAGGTGAAGGATCTCAAGACGATGATTACGGGAAAATATGCCGGCATCGGAGCATTGATACGTTACAACCTGAAGTCGGGCAATTCCTGCATTGATGAGCCATACGAGGGAATGCCTGCGCAGGAGGTAGGACTGATAAAAGGTGACGAGATACTCGCCATTGACGACTCGTCGATGGTGGGCAAGGCGACGGATTATGTCTCCTCGCGACTGCGCGGCGACCCCGGCACGACGTTCAAGTTGAAGATCTTCCGTCCTTCTACAGGAAAGAAGATGACCGTGAAGATTACACGGCGTGCCATTCAGATGCCTTCAGTGCCTTACTACGGAATGATAGGTGATGGAGTGGGCTACATAAGCCTCAGCCAGTTTACGGAAGACTGTTCGAAGGACGTGCGCAGAGCTTTCATCGATTTGCGGGGGCAGGGCATGAAAAGATTGATATTTGACCTCCGCGGCAATGGTGGAGGGTCGTTGCAGGAAGCGGTAAGGATAGTGAATATGTTCGTGCCCAAGGGTGTGACCATCGTCACTACGAAAGGGAAGATAAGGCGGGCTAACAGCGAGTATGTCACCACGCAGGAGCCTATCGACACTGTGATGCCCCTCGTTGTCCTTGTCAATAACAACACTGCTTCGGCAAGCGAGATTACAGCAGGCGCATTGCAGGACCTGGACCGTGCAGTAATATTAGGTACACGCACGTATGGAAAGGGACTTGTGCAGCTCCCGATGGACTTGCCGCACAAGGCGAGCATGAAACTTACCACTGCCAAGTATTACATTCCGAGCGGACGTTGCATACAAGCCATCAACTACTCTCATTCGGGCACGATGAAAGCATCCTATATCCCTGATTCCCTGACTCACGTCTTCCATACGAAGGGAGGAAGAGAGGTGCGTGACGGAGGGGGAATAAAGCCTGACGTGACTCTCGAAGCAGATACTATGCCCAACATTCTCGCTTACCTTATGAGTTCTGGCTTGGACTCTACGGAGGTGATGAATACGTGGGTATTGGATTATATAGCGAAGCATAAGGAGATAGCTCCTGTCGAAGAGTTTGAAATTACGGATGAGGAGTACGCAGACTTCAAGCAGGCGGTAATCAATGCAGGTTTCAAGTACGACCGTGAGACGGAGAAATACTACGATGACTTGGTGAAGATGGCTAAGTTTGAAGGTTATTATGATGATGCAGTCAGCGAGTTTGAGGCATTGAAGAAGAAACTGAACCATAATCTCTCTCACGAGCTTGACAAATATTCCGTGGACATAAAGCGTGCCCTCGCCATAGACATACTCCCGGCATATTACTATCAGAGGGGCGCATTGGCATGGCAACTGAAGTATGACAAGCAGCTGAATAGTGCCAAAGACCTTATTCTCGACAGCGATAGGTACTCCAAAGTGTTTGATAAAGAGCAGTTTTAAGGCAGGTTCTATATGATAGTACAGGGACATGGCAGCAGCCCTCGGAAAATCCCCAGACTGCTTTTTTTTGACCTTGTAACAGATTGCTAATTAGAAAATTTCTGTGGTAATATCAATGTTTGTCATGACCCCGCCTTTAGTTTTTTTTGTTCACCATAAAGATGTAAGACAAGCGTTGGGAACAAGAAAATCATGGGAAAGAATAAGATTTCTGAAAAAATATTTGGATATAGAAGAAATATTTTGTAATTTTGCAAACGTTCAGTGGAATGAGGAACTCCAAGGCGAGTTCCTCATTCTTTTATTTTAATCTTCCTTTCCGTTGTGCCGGCAATGACTGTCGGGGGCTTGCTCCCTCAGTCCCGACAAGAAAAGGGATAGATGAAATCCAAGGATAATCCAATGATAGACAAGAACATTGTAAAAAACTTAGTTTCGGAATGGCTCCAGGACAAGGAGTATTTCTTAGTGGATGTGGAGGTCAGTCCAGATGACCGTATCGTAGTAGAAATAGACCACGCAGAAGGTGTGTGGATAGAGGACTGCGTAGCCCTCAGCCGCTTCATAGAGGAGCATCTCAGCCGTGATGAGGAAGACTATGAACTGGAAGTGGGAAGCGCAGGTCTCGGAATGCCGTTCAAGGTGGAGCAGCAGTATGTCAACTGCATCGGAAAGGATGTGGAGGTGCTTGCCGCAGACGGAAAGAAATATGCCGGAGTGCTCAAGAGCGTAGAGGGACGTGACTTTGTCGTTACCATGACGGAAAAGCAAAGGATAGAGGGCAAGAAGCGTCCCGTGCCCGTAGAGGTAGATAGGCAGTTCTCCATGGATGAGGTGAAATACTGCAAGTATCTCATTAATTTCAAATAGTAGGTGGGTTAGTGGTTTTGTTGTTTAGTTGATGGTATTCGATTCCATTGCCAAGACAAACAATTAAACAACAAAACAACAAAAACAAAAACAAAAACAAAAACAAAAACAGACAACAAGACAACAAAATATAAAAATGGCAACAAAAGCATCAGATTTACAACCAAACATGATCGAGACTTTCAAGGAATTCAAGGATACCAAGAATATCGATCGCACCACACTCGTAAGTGTGCTGGAAGAGAGTTTCCGTAATGTTATCGCAAAGCTTTTCGGCAGTGACGAGAACTTCGACGTCATCGTCAATCCCGACAAGGGCGACTTTGAAATCTACCGCAACCGAGTAGTTGTGGCAGATGACGAAGTGGAAGATGAGAACAAGGAGATTTCTCTTACGGAAGCAAGAAAAATAGAATCCGACTATGAGGTGGGAGAGGACGTGTCAGAACGCGTGGACTTTGCAAAGTTCGGACGCCGCGCCATCCTTAACCTCCGCCAGACCCTCGCTTCAAAGATTCTTGAACTGGAGCACGACAACCTTTACAACAAGTACAAGGACCGCGTGGGAGAGATTATCTCAGGCGAGGTCTATCAGACGTGGAAGCGCGAGGTGCTCATAGTAGATGATGACAACAATGAGCTTATCCTGCCTAAGTCAGAGCAGATACCGCAGGACCAGTACCGTAAGGGCGAGACCATCAAGGCTGTCATAGCACGTGTGGACAATGAGAACAACAATCCCAAGATTATCCTTTCACGTACCAGCCCTCTCTTCCTCCAGCGTCTGCTTGAGGCGGAAGTGCCTGAGATAGCCGAGGGACTCATTGCCATCAGGAAAATAGCACGCATACCGGGCGAGCGCGCCAAGGTGGCAGTGGAGAGCTTCGACGACCGCATCGACCCTGTAGGAGCCTGCGTCGGCGTGAAGGGCAGCCGCGTGCATGGCATCGTGCGCGAGCTATGCAACGAGAACATGGATGTCATCAACTATACGTCAAACACGAAACTGTTTATACAGCGTGCCCTCGCACCAGCCCGTATCAATAGCATCAACCTCAACGACGAAGAGAAAAAGGCTGAGGTATATCTCCTTCCAGAGGAAGTGAGCCTCGCAATCGGACGTGGCGGACAGAATATCAAGCTCGCCTCCATGCTGACAGAATATACCATTGACGTGTTCCGTGACCTCGGTGACGATGAGGACAACGATGACATCTACCTCGAAGAGTTCTCTGACGAGATAGACCAGTGGGTCATTGATGCTATCAAGGCCATCGGTCTCGACACTGCAAAGAACGTACTCAATGCTCCGCGTGAGATGCTTATCTCAAAGGCTGACCTCGAAGAGGAGACAGTGGATCACGTGCTGAACGTCTTGCGTGCAGAGTACGAAAAATAATCGTAATTCCCCTAATTTTAAGAGTAAATGAGTATAAGACTAAATAAAGCAATCAAAGATCTCAACATTGGTCTCCAGACCGCTGTTGACTTCTTGGCAAAAAGACCGGAGCTGGGCGAGGTGAAGCCGGAACCTTCATGCAAGATTTCCGACGAACAGTTCGCTGCGCTCTCCAATGCCTTTGCCAAGGACAAGGAGGTTCGTACACAGGCAGAGAAACTGTTTCAGAAAAAGCCAAAGGAGCATAAGGAGCGCAACAGTGAGAGTAAGGATGTGAAGCCTGCTCCGCAAAAGCCGGCAGAACCGGAACAGAAGAAAGCAGACGTCGTCAAGACAGAGACCCGCCAGCAGTTCAAGCCAATAGGAAAGATTGACCTCGACTCACTGTATGAGAAAAAGCCAAATGAGAAAAAGCAGGAGAAAGAGGAAGAAAAGCAGGAGGTGAAGGCTGCTGAAGAAAAAATAGCAGAGCCGAAGCCCGTAGTACAGACAGCAAAGGAGAAAGCAGAGAATCCGAAGCCTGCCGTAGCCCCAGCAGAGGAAAAGAAAGACGAAAAGCCTACGGAGATGGAAGAAAAGAAACCGCAGACATCTTCCGTGGAGGTCTTTACCACTTCCAATGAGAGAAAACTCATGGGACAGAAGATGAACGTAGTGGGAAAAATTGACCTTGACGCCCTCAATCAAAGCACCCGTCCCAAGAAGAAAACAAAGGAAGAGCGTCGCAGAGAGCGTGAGGAAAAGGCAATGCAGAACCGTGGCGGACAGGCTGGAGGAGGCAACGGAGAGAAGAAAAAGCGCAATCGCATCAACAAGGAGCGAGTGGATATCAATGCCGCAGCCAATCAAGCACAGCCTGGAGGTAAGAACAAAAACGGAAAGAACGGCAACAACGCTCAGAACCAGCAGGGAGGAAAGGGCGGAAAGAAAAACAAGAACCGCAACCAGAAACCCGTAGAAGTGAATGAAGAGGACGTAGCACGTCAGGTAAAGGAGACGCTCGCACGTCTCACCTCCAAGTCTTCACAGAACAAGAAGGGCGCAAAATACCGTAAGGAGAAGCGTGATGCCGCTGCAGAACGTCGTGACGAGCAGCTCCTCGAACAGGAAATGGGAGAAAAGATTCTGAAACTTACAGAGTTCGTGACCGTTTCAGAACTTGCCACGATGATGGATATTCCAGTCACAAAACTTATCGGAACGCTCATGTCAATAGGCGTAATGGTAAGTATCAACCAAAGACTGGATGCAGAAACCATCAATATAGTAGCCGAAGAGTTCGGATTTACTACAGAGTATGTCAGTGCAGAGGTGCAGGAAGCTGTACAGGAGGCGGAGGATGACGAGAATGACCTCGTGTCACGTGCTCCTATCGTCACAGTGATGGGTCACGTCGATCATGGTAAGACCTCGCTCCTCGACTATATCCGACAGACGAATGTCATCGCTGGTGAGGCTGGAGGTATCACTCAGCACATCGGTGCTTACAACGTGCAGTTGGAGGACGGACGACAGATTACGTTCCTCGACACCCCAGGTCACGAAGCATTCACCGCTATGCGTGCCCGTGGTACCCAGGTTACCGATATCGCAATCATCATCATTGCTGCTGACGACTCCATCATGCCTACCACAAAGGAGGCCATCGCTCATGCGCAGGCTGCCAACGTTCCAATGGTGTTTGCCATCAACAAGATAGATAAACCCGGAGCCAATCCCGACAAGATACGTCAGGACCTCGCCTCCATGAACCTACTTGTAGAGGAGTGGGGAGGTAAGTATCAGTGTCAGGAGATAAGCGCAAAGAAAGGTACTGGAGTCGATGAGCTCCTCGAAAAGGTGCTTCTCGAGGCTGAAATGCTTGACCTCAAGGCTAATCCTAACCGCAAGGCGACAGGCTCAGTCATCGAGGCCTCGCTCGACAAGGGACGTGGTTACGTGGCTACGATGCTCGTAAGCAACGGTACCCTTAAAATGGGTGACATCGTCATTGCAGGTACTTACTATGGCCGCGTGAAGGCTATCTTCAATGAGCGCAACCAGCGCATTGACAATGTGAAGCCTGCTGAGCCTGCCATCATCCTCGGACTCAATGGTGCTCCAAGCGCCGGAGACTCTTTCCACGTGATGAATACCGAGCAGGAGGCTAAGGAAATAGCCAACAAACGCCTGCAGCTACAGCGTGAGCAGAGCCTGCGTACTACGAAGGTAGTAGGTCTTGAGGAGATAGCACATCGTATTGCCCTCGGAGAGTTCCACGTTCTCAATCTTATCGTCAAGGCGGATACACAGGGATCTGTCGAGGCTCTCACCGATTCTTTCATCAAACTATCTACCGAAAAGATACAGGTCAATGTCATTCAGGGAGCTGTAGGACAGATATCAGAAAACGATGTCATGCTCGCTTCTGCTGCGGAGAACTCTATCATCATCGGCTTCAACGTACGTCCTTCGGCTATGGCAAAGAAGGTGGCAGAGCAGCATGGCGTAGAAATCAATACTTATTCTGTCATCTATGATGCCATCGACGACATAACATCCGTGATGGAGGGTATGCTCGACAAGGTGAAGAAGGAGGTAGTGACCGGTCAGGTAGAGGTACGTGAGGTATATAAGATTAGTAAGGTGGGTACTGTTGCTGGTGCTATGGTAGTAGAAGGCAAGGTTCACCGTTCTGACAAGGCCCGCGTCATACGTGATGGTATCGTTGTCCACACTGCAGAAATCAATGCTCTCAAGAGATTTAAGGATGACGTTAAGGAGGTTGCCACCAACTTCGAGTGCGGTATATCTCTCGTCAACTTTAATGATATCCAGCAGGGTGACATTCTTGAGACCTTCATGGAGATTGAAGTCAAGCAGACGTTGTAAGGAGAACTGGTTGTCGGTTGTTGGTTGTCGGTTGGTAATGTCTTTCCAAGGGAGTCTTCCTCATGAGGAAAAAGGTAACCCAACCCACAATCCACAACCCATAACCAAACACCCATCATCATGAGACAGATATTTTTTCTTCATCCTATATTTCGCAGTTGTAATATTTCAAAGGCAAGCCTCTCTGTCTGCAGGAGACTCAGCGGAACCATGTCATTCTTCGCTTTGGCAATTGTATTTCTTGCAGATGGGATGCAGAGCAGGGCACAGTCCTTCGACAAATACTTTGAGGACAATACCCTCCGGCTCGACTATGTCTTTGCAGGAAATGCCCAGAAACAGAGCATTTTCCTCGAAGACATGAAGAAACAAGACCGCTGGGCAGGCAGAAAAAACCGACTTGCAGAGACATTTCTCAAGGGAAACGGACAACTGACAGTCAGAGACCATGCCACGCAGGAGGTTATATACGTCTGGACTTTCGCCACCCTCTTTCAGGAATGGCTGCAATATGATGAGGCAAAGGCGGTCGATAGGGCTTTCGAAAGCAGTTATAATATCCCGTTCCCAAAGCATCCTGTTGATGTCACCGTGACTCTTACAGACAATCACAATAACGTAAAAGCCACGATGACGCATACCGTTGACCCAAAGGATATTCTCATCAGGCACGTAGGAGACAACGGCATTCCGTTCCGGTATATTTGGAAGGGCAATCCAGATGCCGTGGGAGAATCTCTAGCCGGCAAGGCTGACATTACGGGATGCGTGGATTTAGCCATACTTGCGGAAGGATATACCGAGGGACAGATGGACAAATTCTATGCAGATTGCGAGAAATGTGTAGAGGCTCTGTTCGCATGGGAGCCTTTCAGGTCGCTGAAAAACCGGTTCAATGTCGTGGCAGTAGCTGCGCCTTCACTGCATGGAGGTCCGAGCGTGCCCCACGACAATGTATGGAACATCACGGCGGCTGCGACCAATTACGACACGTTCTACAGCCAGCGTTATCTGACTACCAAGGACATGCACAAGGTATATGACCTGCTTTCATGCGTGCCTTTCGAGCATATCATGGTACTTGTCAACAGCGACATCTATGGCGGAGGAGGAATATACAATCAGGTTACCATTGCTACGAGTGACAATCCTGCGTTTAAGGAGGTGTTTGTCCATGAGTTCGGACATTCATACGGAGGACTTGCTGACGAGTATGCGTATGATGATATGGACGAGATATGGTATCCGGCAGATACTGAACCCTGGGAACCAAACATTACGACACTCAAGGATTTCAGCAGCAAATGGGCTGATATGATGCCCAAGAACCAGACTATCCCTACTCCCCTCGACCCTAAAGTGCCTGATTACCGCAAGATAGACCGCAACGATGCCCGTCAGATGGCAAAGCTTAATGCGTGTACGCAGGTGGTAGGAGTATTCGAGGGTGCAGGATACCAGACGAAAGGATGCTACCGACCGGCACAGGAATGTCGGATGAAGATAAATGAGGTGCAGGATTTCTGCCCCGTATGCTCACGTGCGATACAACGTATTACGGAGTTCTATACTGCGCAATAGTATTGTCTTGACGATTTGCACGCATAAGCGGAATTTTTGTACCTCCAAAAAATACATCATAAGTACAAATGTCAGAAAAGAATGAATATGTCAGGAAGGTTGCCGAACAGAAATATGAGTTCGGCTTCACTACTGACGTGCATACAGAAATAATCCCGGTGGGTCTGACTGAAGATGTGGTCAGGCTCATTTCTGCAAAAAAGGGAGAACCCGATTGGATGCTGGAGTTCAGGCTCAAGGCTTTCCGCCATTGGCTTACTCTCAAGCAGCCGTCATGGGCTCATGTCAATGTCCCGCCGATAGATTATCAGGCTATCTCTTACTATGCTGACCCTATGGCGAAGAAACCTGCCAACAGGGAGATAGACCCCGAACTGGAAAAGACTTTCGATAAGCTCGGCATTCCTCTCGAAGAGCGACTCGCTCTCAGTGGTACCGCCGTCGATGCTATCATGGATTCCGTCTCAGTAAAGACGACTTTCAAGGATGAGCTGAAGAAGAAAGGCATCATTTTTATGTCAATAGGAGAGGCTCTCAAGGAGCATCCTGACCTCGTAAGGCAGTATCTCGGTACGGTAGTGCCTTATCGTGACAACTTCTTCGCCGCGCTTAATTCCGCCGTTTTCTCCGATGGCAGTTTCGTATATATACCTAAGGGCGTACGATGCCCCATGGAACTGAGTTCTTATTTCCGTATCAATGCAAGGAATACGGGACAGTTTGAACGCACGCTTATCATTGCCGACGATGATTCATACGTCTCATATCTCGAAGGGTGCACGGCTCCTATGCGTGATGAGAACCAACTCCACGCTGCCATCGTGGAGATTATTGTAAATGACAGGGCAGAGGTGAAGTACTCTACAGTCCAGAACTGGTATCCCGGTGATGAGAACGGACGTGGAGGCGTGCTTAATCTTGTAACCAAGAGAGGGGAACTGAGGGGTGAAGGTTCCAAGTTGTCATGGACTCAGGTCGAGACTGGTTCTGCCATAACGTGGAAATATCCTTCTTGCGTGCTTCGAGGAGACAACTCGGTAGCAGAGTTTTATTCTGTTGCTGTCACCAACAACTATCAGGAAGCAGACACGGGAACCAAGATGATACATATCGGCAGGAATACTAAATCGACCATTATCTCAAAGGGAATATCGGCAGGTCATTCTCAGAACTCTTATCGTGGCCTCGTACGTGCCTCGTCAAAGGCGGAGAATGCCCGCAACTATTCCTCCTGTGACTCCCTGCTTCTTGGCTCTCATTGCGGTGCCCACACATTCCCTTACATGGATGTCCACAATGATACAGCCATCTTTGAGCATGAGGCGACAACGTCAAAGATAAGCGAAGACCAGCTTTTCTACTGCCAGCAACGTGGCATTCCCATGGAGCAAGCCGTGGGACTCATCGTCAATGGCTACGCAAAGGAAGTAATACAGAAGCTACCAATGGAGTTCGCCGTTGAGGCACAGAAACTCCTTGCCGTCTCTCTTGAAGGCACGGTAGGGTAGAGTATGGTGTTATGACCGTAAAGCTGTAAAACCGAAAAGAATCCTCAAAAACCATAAACAATGCTGCAAGTAAAAAACCTTCACGCCAGAATAGGCGGCAAAGAAATATTGAAAGGCATCAATCTCACAATCAATGATGGAGAGGTGCATGCCATCATGGGACCAAATGGCTCGGGAAAATCCACTCTAAGTGCAGTCCTCGTAGGCAATCCCCTGTATGAGGTGACAGAAGGTGAGGCTTGGTACAACGGAAAGAATCTCCTTGAGATGAAACCGGAAGACCGTGCTCACGAAGGCCTCTTCCTCTCATTCCAGTATCCTGTAGAGATTCCTGGTGTGTCAATGACCAACTTTATGAAGGCTGCAATCAACGAAAAGCGCAAGTATCATGGTCTCGAACCTCTTTCTGCCGGTGAGTTTATCAAACTGATGAAGGCGAAACGTGAGATCGTAAAGCTCGATTCCAAGTTGGCTAACCGTAGTGTCAACGAAGGTTTTTCAGGAGGAGAAAAAAAACGTAACGAGATTTTCCAGATGGCAATGCTCGAACCTACCCTCTCTATCCTTGACGAGACAGACTCCGGTCTCGACGTCGATGCGATGAGAATAGTAGCAGAAGGTGTCAATATGTTGCACACAGAGAAGACAAGTACTATCGTCATCACTCACTATGAGCGACTCCTCGACATGATAAAACCAAGCGTAATACACGTGCTTTGGAACGGAAGAATAGTAAAGTCTGCGGGTCCAGAACTTGCAAAGGAGATAGAGACCCGTGGTTATGACTGGATAAAACAGGAAGTGACAAATGGGTAGTGCTCAGCAATATATAGATTTATTCAGTCAGTGTAGGGACATGATATGCAGTCATAGTTTCGCATTGATGAACTCCAAGCGTGACTCTGCGTTTGAAGCGTTCCGCAACAAGGGCTTTCCGACGAAGAAAGCAGAACGGTATAAATATACTGATATTGAGAGCCTGTTTGCCCCTGACTACGGTCTCAACCTCAACAGGCTTGACATTCCCGTCAATCCCTACGATGCTTTCAAGTGTGATGTGCCCAACATGAGCACCTCACTCTATTTCGTAGTCAATGACATTTTCTACAAAAAGGCATTGCCCAAGGCGGAACTGCCGCAGGGGGTGTTCGTCGGCAATCTCTCTGACTTTGTTTCTTCTGATGCTTTCCCCCGTGTGGAAAGCTTTTATTCCCGGCTCGCTGACGATGGGGATGCCGTGGCATCTCTCAATACCATGCTTGCTCAGGATGCCCTGCTGATATATGTTCCAAAGGGAATTAAAGTGGAACGGACTATTCAGGTAATCAATATCCTGCGGTCGGATGTTCCTCTCATGGTCAATCGCAGGGTGCTCATTGTAGTGGAAGACCATGCGGAGGCGAGGATATTGTTCTGTGACCATGCCGCTGACGACCTTGATTTCCTTACTACTCAGGTAGTGGAAGTGGCAGTAGGGGAGAATGCCCATCTTGACATGACCTGCCTTGAGGAGACGCATTACAAGAACGTGCGTGTCAGCAACGTGTATGTCAATCAGCAGGCTCACTCACGTATGGACCACAACGTCATCACTCTACACAATGGTGTGACGCGCAACACTACCCGCCTTGTATTCTCCGGCGAAGGGGCAGAATGCTATATGAATGGCTGTGCGATAGAGGACAAGGAGCAACACGTGGACAACAATACTCTCATTGACCATCGTGTGCCTCACTGTGATTCGCATGAGTTGTACAAATATGTCGTCGATGACAAGGCTGTCGGAGCCTTTGCAGGTCTCGTACTTGTGAGAAAGGATTCGCAGAAGACTTCCTCGCAGATGACAAACCAAAACCTCTGCGCTACGAAAGAGGCTCGTATGTTCACGCAGCCCATGCTGGAAATCTATGCAGACGACGTGAAATGTGCTCACGGCTCTACGGTAGGGCAGCTCAACGACAAGGCTCTCTTCTATATGCAGCAAAGAGGCATCTCATTGGAAGAAGCTCGCCTGCTCCTCCAGAATGCTTTCGTGGGTGAGGTGATTGACCGCATCCAGATGGAACCATTGCGCAACAGACTCCATCATCTTGTAGAGAAAAGGTTTCGTGGAGAACTGAACAAATGCGAGGGATGCAAGCTGTGTAGGTAGTTGTTGTTTGGTTGTTTCCTCTACGGTTATGTGGTTTTACGGTTTTACGGTTTTACAGAAGTTTGTAAAGGCTGTTTGTAATTTCCGCACAACCTTATAACCGTATAACCACATAACCGTAGAGGAAACTACAAGACAACCAATTACCCTTCCTCCTTATAATTCCTTACCTTCAGACAAGCCACAGTAAACCATACTGCAGAGGCAAGGCAGAGTGGAGCACAGGCTGAGGTGATGATGACGGCGCCAAAGGCAATCTGTGCCTTTATGAGAAGCAATGCCTTTGCGGGTGTAATCTCTTCTTCCAACTCTTTGCTGTAGAATTCGGCAATCTTACTTATTATTTCTTCGCAGATTGTCCTGCCATTGCTATGCAGATTCTTGACATTGCT
>CALZJQ010000040.1 GCA_945787895.1 uncultured Prevotella sp.
GACGAAGAATACCGCCCCAGTCTTGTACGACCGCAATCCGAGTCTGTCCTTGAGGTAGGAATATATGGTGGTGAGGTTAAGCCGGTAATAGACGGGCAGCAGGATAAATGCCACGGCAAGGTATCCGAAGATAAATCCCATGCAGGTCTGCAGGTATGTCATGTCAGTCTTCATCACCATGCCGGGAACTGAGACGAACGTGATACCTGAGACGCTTGCCCCTATCATGCCGAAAGCCACCATATACCATGGTGACTTCCTGTTGCCGCGAAAGAACGTGTCATTCGTGGTGTTTCGTCCTGTCGCTATCCTGCTGTAGGCTGTGAGGACTGCAAAGTATAGGAGGATTATCGTGAGGAGCAAGGGGGATGCCTGTTTTTTGTTTTTTTTGATTGTATGTTCTTCGACCAGGTCGAAGAATACCGGTTGTGGGAAGTTCCTGGTAGTACCTGGTTGTGGGTTGTTGGTTAGTTAGGCTCGCCTTTTGATAATTCTCCATTGGGAAACATTCCAACCAAAAACCAATAACCCAAAACCAACAACCGACAACCAACAATCAGGAACTACTCCCCCTTCTTAGGATATTTCCTGAACCATCCATCAAGGCGGAGACGAAGCACTCCGAAGAAAGCCTCGCCAAATATTCCGCCGCTCATCTTCGATACACCCTCACGACGATTGACAAAGATAACAGGAACCTCCTTTATCTTGAAACCTATCTTGTAGGCCGTGAACTTCATCTCTATCTGGAAGGCATAGCCTTTGAATCGTATCTTGTCAAGCTCTATGGTCTCCAGTACCCTGCGCCTGTAGCACTTGAAGCCTGCCGTGGTGTCGTGAATCTTGAATCCTGTAACCATGCGGACATACATGGAAGCGAAATAACTCATCAGCACGCGGCCGATGGGCCAGTTGACCACGTTCACGCCCGTGATGTAGCGTGAGCCTACAGCCACGTCATATCCCTCGTCATGGCAGGCTGCGTAGAGCCGCGGCACGTCGTTAGGGTCATGGCTGAAGTCGGCATCCATCTCAAAGACATAGTCGTATTTATGCTCTATCGCCCATTTGAATCCCGCGATGTATGCGGTGCCGAGTCCCAGTTTTCCGGAACGCTCAATGATGAAGAGGCTGTCGGGGAACTCAGTCTCCTTGAGGCGGTGTACTATCTGCGCCGTCCCGTCGGGAGAGCCGTCGTCAATGACAAGGATATGGAAACTCTTCTCCAGACCGTAGATGGCCCGGATTATCTTCTCGATGTTTTCCTTCTCGTTGTATGTGGGAATGATTATTACGCTGTCGGTCATGTGGATTGTTGTTTTCTCTACGGTTATGCGGTTTTGTGGTTTTGCGGTTATTCGGAGGTTTGAAGAGGCTGATTGTAACTTCCGTAAAACCTTATAACCTCAAGACCGTAAAACTGCAAATCATCTTTCTGCCTGCAAAATTAGCAAATTCTTTCCATATATCAACGATATTAGGATTTTTTTTTATAACTTTGCGGTGGAAAGGAAAAAAATACTCTTGGAGAAACTGTTGAAACATTACGGCAGGGAGCCTCAGGCGAAGGCGTTGGCAAAGGCTCTTGCGGGCAGGACGGTCAGAAATCTCATGATTGACGGTCTTGCAGGGTCTGCGTGTCCCTTGTATTTCTGTGCCGTTCACGGCAAGTTGAAGAATATCGTCCTCTTCATCCTCCGTGATGCTGACGAGGCAGGGTATTTCTATCATGACCTGATACAGCTGCTGGGCAATGACAATGTCCTGTTCTTCCCGTCTTCCTACCGCAGGGCTGTCAAGTACGGACAGAGGGATGCTGCCAACGAGATATTGCGCACGGAGGTGATGTCACGCGTGTCGGCGAGGAAAGAAGGCGGGTGTCTTTATCTCGTAACTCATCCTGAAGCCCTTGCAGAGATGGCTGTCGGAAGGGAAGTGTTGGATGAGAGGACTGTCCGCCTGTCTGTAGGTCAGACTGCCGACCCCGTGGAGGTGGAGCATCGCCTGCGTGACCTCGGGTTCCAGATGGTGGACTATGTCTATGAGCCGGGGCAGTTTGCCGTGCGCGGCAGTATCCTTGACGTGTATTCCTTCAGTCATGAGCTGCCGTTCCGCATCGACTTTTTCGGTGACGAGGTTGACACGATACGCACGTTTGACATAGAGAACCAGTTGTCGAAGGACAGGAAGGAAAGCGTGGAGATAGTTCCCGAACTGGCAAGGACGGGAGGCAGGAAGATACCTCTTACGGAGCTGCTGCCTGAGGACAGCATTGTAGTCAGTCAGGACATCGCCTTTGTCACGGACGTGATAGGAAGGACTTACGAAGAAGGCTTTTCCGACCAGGCGCTGACTGACCGTCTGTCTGGAGCCACGGAGCAGGAGCAGGAAGAGATACGCCGGGAGATGAATGCCGAGTCAAACCTCTGTCCCGCCTCACGCTTCATGCAGAGTATCAGTGGGATGAAGAGGGTGACATTCTCTGCTTCCGCCTTTTCCGAGGCGGAACTCGACAGGGAGAGAAAGGGCTATGATGCCATACACTTCCATACCGTACCGCAACCGCTGATACACAAGAACTTCGAGCTGCTCAAGCAGACGATGGAGGACTACCTGCTGCAACAGTACAGGATACTCATCCTTTCCGATTCGCGCAAGCAGGTGGAGCGCCTGAGGAGCATCATGGTGCCTGAGGACGAGGATGCCGGCGTGCCGCAACGTATCAGCAAGGCAGACATCGGCGAGTTGGAGAAGACGCTTCATGCGGGATTTGTAGATAATGACACCCGTATGTGCCTCTTCACCGACCACCAGATATTCGACCGCTTCCACAAGTACAGCCTCCGTACCCGTTCGGCACGTGCAGGAAAGATGGCTCTCACGATGAAGGAACTGCAGGAGATGGAGCCCGGCGACTTCATAGTCCACGTGGATTTCGGAATAGGAAAGTTTGCAGGACTCCTCCGCGTGCCCGTCGGCGATACGTACAATGAGGTGATACGCATCGTCTATCAGGGCAATGACAAGGTTGACGTGTCGATACATTCCCTTTACAAAATATCAAAGTACCGCCGCAGCGACACCGGGGAACCGCCCCGCCTCTCCACTCTCGGAACGGGAGCATGGGAAAGACTCAAGGAAAAAGCCAAGAAACGCATCAAGGACATCGCCCGCGACCTTATCAGACTCTATGCCAAACGCCGCCACGAAAAGGGCTTCGCCTTCTCCAAGGACGACTACCTGCAGCACGAACTCGAAGGCTCTTTCCTCTACGAGGACACCCCTGACCAGATGAAAGCCACTGCAGAAGTGAAGGCCGACATGGAGAGCCAGCGCCCGATGGACCGCCTCGTATGCGGTGACGTGGGCTTCGGAAAGACCGAGGTGGCTGTAAGGGCTGCCTTCAAGGCGGCGAATGACTCAAAGCAGGTGGCGGTGCTCGTGCCTACGACGGTACTCGCTTTCCAGCATTTCAAGACGTTCAAGAGCCGTCTGGAGGGACTGCCCGTGCGTGTCGAGTACCTGTCCCGCGCACGTTCGGCAAAGCAGACAAGGCAGATACTTGCCGACCTTGAGGCTGGAAGCATCGACATTCTTGTCGGCACCCACAAGCTGATTGGCAAAAACGTGAAATGGAAAGACCTCGGACTGCTCGTCATCGACGAGGAACAGAAATTCGGTGTCGCAGTGAAAGAGAAGCTGAGACAACTGAAGACGAATATCGACACGCTGACGATGTCGGCCACGCCTATTCCGAGAACACTCCAGTTCTCCCTGATGGGAGCAAGGGACATGAGCATCATGCGTACTCCTCCGCCCAACCGTCACCCTATCCAGACGGAGATAGCCTGCTTTTCGTTGGAACTCATTGCCGAGGCAATCAACTTTGAGATGAGCCGCAACGGCCAGGTGTATTTCGTCAACGACCGCATCTCTTCACTTGAGACTCTTGCACGGCAGATAGAACGCGCCGTGCCCGACTGCCGTATTGCCATAGGTCACGGGCAGATGAGTCCGGAACAGTTAGAGAAAATCATCATGGGATTCATGGATCATGAGTATGACCTGCTGCTTTCTACGACGATAGTGGAGAACGGAATAGACATCCCCAATGCCAACACCATCATCATCAACGATGCCCACCGCTTCGGCTTGTCTGACCTCCATCAGATGAGAGGACGCGTGGGACGTTCCAACCGCAAGGCTTTCTGCTATCTCCTCGCTCCTCCCCTGTCGTATCTCCCTGCGGACAGCCGCCGTCGGTTGGAAGCCTTGGAGACCTTCTCCGAACTCGGAAGCGGGTTTAATCTCGCCATGCAGGACCTTGACATACGAGGCGCAGGAAACCTGCTCGGGGCAGAGCAGAGCGGATTCATGGAAGACCTGGGATATGAGACGTATCAGAAGATACTCTCGCAGGCTGTCAACGAACTGAAGAATGAAGAGTTTCAGGAGCTCTTTGAGGAACAACTGGCTCAAGGAGAAAAACTCTCGGGTGAGGACTTCGTGGATGACTGCAACGTGGAGAGCGACCTGGAGATGTATTTCCCCGACTCATACGTGCCGGGAAGCAGCGAGAGGATGATTCTATACCGTGAACTTGACAACATTACTTCCGAAGATGAGCTGGAGGCTTACCGCAGACGGCTCGTTGACCGCTTTGGACCTGTGCCGCGTGAGGGAGAGGAACTGATGATGGTAGTGTTGCTCCGTCATCTCGGAAGGGCATTGGGATGCGAGAAGATTATTCTCAAGCAGCATCTGCTCCAGATGCAGTTGGTGAGCAATCCAGAGAGCGTATTCTACAAAAGCGACATCTTCGGCAGGATTCTTTCCTACGTCCAGAGTCACGGCCGCCTGTGCGATGTCAAGGTAGTAGGAGGAAAGAACCGTGTAGTCATCAAGATGGTAAACTCTGTCGCCGATGCCGTCAAGGTGCTGAAGGAAATGTAGTATCTGGTTTTAGGTTGTTGGTTTTGGGTTGGTTAGCTTTTATAATGGAGGTTTCTCAAGAGGAGAGTCTAACCAACCAAAAACAAAAAACAAAAACAAAAACCAAAAACCAACAACCAAAAACCAACAACCAACAACCAGGTACTACAACCCTGAATGAATGACAGAGAACGTCTCTGCCATAAGTTCTTTTATGTCCTTGTCACCATACGAAGACGGGAGGATTGGCTCGTGAATGGTGAGGCGAAGGGGGCGGTTTACGGCAAAGTGCATGTCCTTGTCTTTCGACATCACTTCATAACTGCCCTTTATGGTCAGGGGTACGATGGGAATGTTCAGTTCCTTGGCGAGAAGGAAACCTCCACGCTTGAACATTCCCATCTCTCCGTTCCTGCTGCGAGAGCCTTCGGGGAACATCACTATCGACATTCCATTGCTGAGGACCTCGCGGGCATCGTCGTATGTCTTCTTCACTTTCTGCGGGCTGCGCTTATCTACGGAGATGTGTCTTGCAGCACGGCACGTGGCACCTACGAACGGAATGCTGAACAACTGATATTTCATCATCCATTTGAAATTGCGGTTCAGGTAGCCATATATGAGGAAAATGTCAAAGGCACCCTGATGGTTGCTCATGAAGATATATTGCTCGTCGGGACGCAGATGCTCCCTTCCCTCTACATGAATACGGAGAAGTAGAATCCTTACCACTATCTTGCTCCATATCCTTCCAGGGTGATAAGCCCAGAAATCTGCATTGCCGAAACGAGTGCCGATGACTGTAGCCCATGTTAGTACCATGAGTGAGAGTATTATTATGGGTGCGCAGATGAATAGCTGGTATGTGTTGTAGAGATACTTCATAGTCAAGACAAAGTGTGCATTTGGTTGTGGAAAAATCACTGCCGTGTGTAGTCATCCCATCATGACGGTTTTGACCGTGCGTCTTGTGTTTGTGAAAGGCGTGCTCAGTGGTCAAAGAAAATCTGTTCTCCTCTCGCTGTTTCGCAGAATTGTCCGTCCCGAAGCACGAATTTTCCATTGCATAGAGTGTGGACGACACTCCATTCATACTCCCTTCCCATCATCGGGCTCCATCCGCATTTGCTCTGTATGCACTCCTTTGTCACAGTCCACGGTGAGCCTTTCCTTACTATCGTAATGTCAGCCTTGTAGCCCTTGCGCAGGAATCCCCTTTCCCTGACGTCGAAAAGTCGTGCAGGGTTGTGAGCCATAAGCTCGACAAGACGCTCCTTGGTCAGCACTCCCTCGTCGGAGAGTGAGAGCATCGTGACGAGAGAGAACTGTATCATCGGCATTCCTGACATGGCTTTCGCCGCACCTCCCTGCTTCTCTTCCAAGGTATGGGGCGCGTGGTCAGTGCCAATGTTCGTGATTTGCCCGTTCATGAGTCCCCGTCGCAGGGCGTCTCGGTCACTCGCCTTCTTGACTGCAGGGTTGCATTTTATCTGTGAACGCAGCGTGGCGTAGTCTTCATTGCAGAACATAAGGTGGGCTACGGTCGCCTCAGAGGTAATCTGCGGCATTCCGTCTGTCGTTTCTCCGGCTGGAAACAGTGCGTTCAGTTCTGCTTCCGTACTTATGTGGGCGATGTGCAGTCTCGCTCCAGTCTGCCTTGCGAGGTTGGCTGCAAGGCAGGAAGACTCAAGGCAAGCCTCCTCAGAGCGAATAAGGGGATGGAAGATTACGTCAGGGTCATCTCCCACCTGCTTCTTAATCTGCTCCATATTGCGGTCGATGGTCTCGGTGTCCTCGCAGTGAGCCATTATCGGGAGGTGGAGACTTTCAGCCGTCTGGAAAATCTTTATCAGTGCCCCCATCTTGTCAACGAGCATGTTTCCCGTTGAAGAACCCATGAACAGCTTTATTCCGGGTATCTCTTCCTTCGGCATCTGTGCCAGGGTCTCAATGTTGTCGTTGGTGGCTCCAGGGAAGAAAGCCCAGTTTACGTGGCTCTTCTCCCTTGCGGCGGCTTGCTTTTCACGCAGCGTGCTGACTGTCGTAGTCTGCGGTTTCGTGTTAGGCATGTCAAAATACGAGGTCACTCCTCCAAAGGCGGCTGCCCTGCTCTCCGACTCTATGTCTGCCTTGTGGGTGAGTCCCGGCTCGCGGAAATGCACGTGTGTGTCGATGATACCCGGGAGGATGAAGCATCCCTCGGCATCAATGACTTCATGTTCCCCGAAGGAGTCAGCGCAGAAGCCATCGCTTGTCCTGCCCTCTTTCACGTCAGCTATCCTGCCGTCCCTAACAATAAGAGAGCCAACAAACTGTCGGCCCTCATTGATTATTGTACCATTCTTTATTATTGTCGTTGTCATGAGAAAATCTTTTTTGCTGTATTTCAGATGGTTTGCTTCCCCTCGGATTATTCCGGATTAGCCATTTGGTTGGGAGTAGGAAGGGTGCTCTGCTCCGGTGCAGTCATCTGCTCGGCAGGAATAGGGTCTTCCATGCCTGTCATGATTGCCTGATTGCGTTCGGCTGCCTCCATGAACTCCTTGACATAAGGATTGCTCTTGAATTTCGGGGTGGCCTTTGTCATGAGGGCGTCAATCCAGGCGTTGGTCAAGGGAATCTCCATTGCGCTGGTAACCATCTGGAAAACGTACGGGCCAAGGATGTTGTCAAAGTTGTCTTCTATGAAAGAGGTGACTATCTTGTCGCATTCTGCGTCGAGGACTGCGGCCTTTTTGCTCAGCTCCTCGTTGACAATGTCCATGTCCTCACCATCCATGATAGCCCTGCTCTGCTGGTGTCCGAGGTCTGCTATCTGGTTGGTTATCTGGTTGTATTTCTCTATAAACGAGGCAAGCGTGTCGTTGAGGGGCGTGCCTGTGCACGTCTGCTTTGCAGTGTTGAACTGTATGATGATTTCTCCGTCTTCGAGCACGATAGGCATTACGCTCTCGTCCTCGATGAACAGCGTGCCCACCTTCACCGTGTCAAGGTTGCCCTTGAATGAGAATTGTCCGTGGATTACGTCGCAGGAGTCGATGTTTTTCAGTTCTTCTCCTTTCAGGGCTTTCAGGTATAGCTTGCGCCCGTCAAGGTTCTGTACGTCTGATGAACCTTGAATACTGAAAGAATTGGAACATGATGCGAGAACTGCAGCCGTGAAGATACAAAATAGTATTTTTTTCATATTTTTACATTGTCGGATTCTTTTTCCAACGCAAAGATACAATCAAATAGTGACGTATGAAAAAAAATTTATGCTTTTTAGTGAACACGGCTAATAATTATGATTTTTTTTGAAATGTAAAAAATGGATAAATTTTCAAAAAAAATAAATAGAGTCATGCCTTCGGTCGGGGAAACAGATGGAAATCAGTCTTTTTCCTCTTCTTTCCTGAACTCATAAGCCATTCTGTGTGTGGTATATAGTTCGATGACGGCTCCTACAAGAAGCGCAACCACCCAGTTGTTGTGGATGTAGTGTACATAGTTGTTGTAGCCGTCGATGCTCGTAGCCATGTATGGAAAGATGAGCTTGTAGGTGTCTTCAAGCATGAGGATGCCGGCAAGGATAAAACAGATGTCGCCGAAGACCATGATGTGGCGCAGCCTGCGGATGGTCATGTTGCTGCCGTCATATACCTGGCTCATTTGCATAAGGGCAAAGCAGATGCAGCCGAGGGTGAAGACGATGGTCATGATGTCGGGAAAGAAGCCGAAAATCTTGCATCCTACGCCTGCGACCATCATTACGGCTCCTGAGAGAAAGATGTAGTTCTGTACTTTTGACATTTCGTGATTGTCGTTTGATTGTTAAGGCGGAAACCTGCGAGACTCCTCCTTAATGCAATCTGGTCAGTTGTTTTCTATTTTCTTGTCTGTGCTCATGATGAAGATGTCCTCGTTGTCACGCTTCATGAGGTAGCGTTCCCTTGCCACTTTCTCTATCCCTTTGGGCGTGTTTATAAGGGCATTAAGTCGGGCGGAGTCACGCTCAAACTGCTCCTGATATTGCTCTATCTCGGCGTTGAGCTCATTGATGCGCATGTTCTGTATGGCATATTTTCTCAGGCTGTTCTCGTTCAGTATTCCGACGATGATGAGTCCCAAAAGTATGGTGATAAGGTACTTGTGCCTGCCGATGTACCCCCAGATGGTATTTATCTTTTCCATTGTCTTTGTATTTTGTCCTGCAAAGGTACGCTATTTTTCTGAAAAAATCTATAAATGACGTTATATTTCATTCTTATTAACGAAAACTGTCGGCAAAATCCTGACTGATGGAATTGTATATCGAAGTGCAGACATGAGAGGAGAAGGCCTGTCCGTATTCTATCATCCTGCGCCAGTCTTCTTCCTTCAGCGCAGGGAAGGCGGCGGCATCCACGAGGCCGTGCCTGTGCAGTCCATAGATGAAGCCCGCATTGAAGTTGTCACCGGCTCCGATGGTGCTGACTGTCTCTATTTTCTTTGCGGGATAACAGGCATGCATCCCGGGAGTGAAGAGGTGAAGGGGCTTTTCTCCGTCTGTGCAGATAAAGCATTTGCAGTATGGACTGATGTGGTTCCTGTAAATCATTTCCATGTCATTGCAGCCGTAGAGGTAGGAAAAATCTTCGAGAGAGCCGCGTACAATCGTTGACATCCGCATGTTTTCCTTTATGCTGTCAATAACCATCGGTATTTCCTTTATGTGTGTCGGGCGGAAATTGATGTCATAGTAAATCACGGCTTTCGATTCATGAGCCTTCTCTATGAATGCCTTTACCAGAGGACGCAGGGGCGGATTGACGGCGAAGAATGAACCGAAAAGCACGATGTCGCCACGTCTTACTTCGGGCATCCGCCCTGAAATGCTGGCGTGTGCGTGATCCTTGTAGAACTGATATGAGGCATCGTTGTTCTCATTAAGGAATGCAAGCGATATGTGAGACTGGCTTTCCTTGCGCCTTGTCACGTATTCTGCCGACACTCCGTTGTCAGTCATGAATTTCACTATGATGTCACCTACGTGGTCATCTCCCGTCTCCGTGACGAGCAGTGACGGCACTCCCGTCCTTCCCAACGAAATCATAGCGTTGAAGGAACTGCCTCCCGGTACTGCCGCGGAAGGTTGGTCGCCCTTGAATATTATGTCGAGTATTGTTTCTCCTATTCCTATTACCATGTTGCTTAGTTGTCTTGTTGTTTGGTTGTCTTGTTCTAAATGGGATAGGATCGTAACAACCAAAAAACGGTTAACCAGCCACAAAGGTATGAAAAAGAAATGTGTTTATCCGCATTTTGTGTGAATTTTTAATAAAAAACATGCAGTATGGCTGTTCTGAAGAAAAAAAGTATTACTTTTGTAGTGTAAAAATAAACTGTCATTCACAAAAACAAAGACAATGAACTTAACAGAAAGATTTATCAACTATACAAAGTTTGATACACAGTCGAGTGAGGAGAGTCAGACTGTGCCGAGTACGCAAAAGCAACTCGTTTTTGCAAAATACCTGAAAGAGGAGTTGGAGAAAGAGGGTCTCTCCGATGTGGAAATGGACGAGAAGGGTTACATCTATGCGACTCTGAAAAGCAATTCTAAGAAGCAAATCCCTACCATCGGATTTATCTCGCATTATGACACGTCACCCGACTGTTCTGGCAAGGATGTCAATCCACGCATCGTGGAGAATTACGACGGTGGGGACATCGTCCTCTCTGAAGGAATCGTGTCATCCCCTGCAAAGTTTCCGGAACTCCTGCAGCATAAGGGAGAAGACCTCATAGTCACTGACGGTCATACCCTCCTCGGGGCGGATGACAAGGCAGGAATAGCGGAAATCGTACAGGCTATGGTTTACCTGAGGCAGCATCCGGAAATAGAGCACGGAGACATTAGGGTGGGATTCAATCCTGATGAGGAGATAGGAATGGGAGCTCACCACTTCGACGTGGAGAAGTTCGGGTGCGAATGGGCTTATACCATGGATGGCGGCGACCTCGGTGAACTGGAATATGAGAATTTCAATGCTGCGGGAGCAAAGATTTCTTTCACCGGAGTCAGCGTCCACCCGGGCTATGCCAAGGGAAAAATGATAAATGCCGGACGCATTGCAACGGAATTTGCCCAGATGCTTCCGCAGGACGAAACACCTGAGACTACTGAAGGATACCAAGGCTTCTTCCATCTTACCGGCATGACAGGGGGTATCGAGAAGGCTCAGCTCTCGTACATCATCCGTGACCACGACCGCTCACGCTTCGAGGAACGCAAGAGACTGGTGGCACAGACGGCAGAGAAGGTCAACGAGAAATACGGTGCCGGGGTTTGCGAGGCTGTCATCAATGACCAGTATTACAACATGAAGGAGAAGATAGACCCTCAACAGCACGTCATAGACCTTGTGCTGCGTGCCATGCAGGAGGAGGGTGTCTCTCCAAAGGTACAGCCTATCCGTGGAGGTACGGACGGGGCGCAGCTGTCATTCAAGGGCTTGCCTTGCCCCAATATCTTTGCAGGTGGAGTCAATTTCCACGGACCTTACGAGTTCGTTTCCGTGCAGGTGATGGAAAAGGCAATGATGACCATCGTCCGTCTCTGTCAGTTGACTGCGGAATACAATGATTGAGATGGTTTTCTATTTCGGTTATGAGGTTATGGGGTTATACGGTTGTGCGGAAGTTACAAACAGCCTCTTCAAATCTCCGAATAACCGAATGACCGTAAAACCACATAACCGTAGAGAAACCCACAACCCACAACCAGGAACTCCCCATGCCCAATACTCCATCCTTAGTCCAAGACCTCGCATTGATATTGATAGTAGCAGGAATAGTGACCTTAGTTTTCAAACGGCTGAGGCAGCCGCTGGTGCTGGGGTACATCGTGGCAGGCTTCCTCGTTTCGCCACATTTTCCATGGACTATGTCTGTCATTGGCATGGAGAACATTCACAGTTGGGCGGACATAGGAGTCATGTTCCTCCTTTTCTCTCTCGGCCTTGACTTTTCTTTCAAGAAAATCATCAAGATGGGTTCTGCGCCGATTATAGCGACGCTGACCATTATCTTCTCAATGTTGATGACCGGAGTGGGCATGGGACATCTGTTCGGATGGTCGGACATGAACTGCATATTCCTTGGAGGTATGCTTGCCATGTCTTCCACCACCATAATATACAAGGCTTTCGATGACCTCGGATTGCGGCAACAGCAGTTTGCAGGCATGGTGATGAGCGTCCTGATACTTGAAGACATACTCGCAATAGTGATGATGGTGATGCTCAGCGCCATTGCTGGGGGCAGTTCTCCCGACGGAGGACAGATGCTCCAGTCGCTGTTGAACATTGGCTTCTTCCTCACGCTGTGGCTCGTAGTCGGGCTTTTTGCCATTCCCACGTTCCTGCGCAAGGTGCGCAAACTGATGAATGCCGAGACCCTTCTCATCGTATCTCTCGGACTTTGTTGCCTGATGGCCGTCATCTGTACCCGTGTAGGCTTCTCCAGTGCGTTTGGAGCCTTTATCATGGGAAGCATTCTTGCTGAGACCGTCGAGGCAGACAAGATAGTGAAGATAGTGGAGCCGGTCAAGAATCTCTTCGGAGCCATCTTCTTCGTGTCGGTAGGCATGCTCGTAGATCCGAAGATATTGATTGACTATTTCCTTCCCATCATAGTCATTACGCTTGCCATCCTCATTGGGCAAGGTCTCTTTGGCACGCTCGGTTACCTTCTCTCGGGGCAGTCGCTGAAGCAGGCTATGCGCTGCGGATTCTCAATGGCGCAGATAGGTGAGTTCGCCTTTATCATCGCTTCGCTTGGGTTGTCTCTCGGCGTGATCGGTGATTTCCTCTATCCTGTCGTGGTGGCCGTGTCGGTCATTACCACGTTTCTTACACCTTATATGATACGTGGGGCTGTCCCGGCATATTCTTTCCTTGAGAGGCATCTGCCGATGGTGTGGGTGAGACGTATCAACAGGATTGCCGAGAGAATGCCTTCTTCTAAGGAAACGCAGGGCAACTGGCGCATACTCATACGTGCCATGCTAATGAATACAGCCATTTATGGAGTGCTCAGCATAGCAGTCGTAGCACTCATGTTTACCTTCTTCCTGCCTTTTGCAAGGGAGATAATGCCGCGCGGGTGGGCCGACATGGTGTGTGCGGCTGTCACGCTCTTGCTTGTCGCACCGTTCCTCCGCGCCATTGTGATGAAGAAACTGCGCAGCAAGGAGTTCAAGGCACTGTGGATAGAGAGTTATCATAATCGTTTGCCTCTCATCTTCACGCTTATTGCCCGTACTGTCTTTGTGCTTTCCATAATCTTTTATGTGGTAAGCAGACTGACGGACTTTTCCCTTGCCGTAGTCCTGTGTGCCTGCATAATCATCGTTCTGGCAATACTTGCATCACGCAGGATGAAATCAAGTTCGATAAGGATAGAGAGAATGTTTGTCCAGAACCTGCGTTCGCGTGACATTGCCGCACAGGTGTCGGGCAAACGCCGTCCTCTTTTCGAAGGACACCTGCTCGACCGTGACTTGCATATCAGTGAGATTGATCTGCCTGACGACACGCTGTGGGCCGGCAAGACGCTCAAGGAACTTGGAATAAGCCAGCGGTTCGGCATCAGCGTAAGCAGCATTCTGCGTGGCAGCAGGAGAATAAACATTCCTACCGCCCGTGACGCAGTGTTCCCGGGTGATAAACTCTACGTGATAGGCACTGACCAGCAACTGGCTAATCTCCACGCAGCCATTCTCGACGAGACCTACGATGAGGACTTTGAGATAGAGAAGCACGAGATGAAACTCGAACGCATCATCATCGGAGGGCAGAGCAGGTTCCTGGGCAAGTCGCTGATGGAAAGTGGCATCCGTGAGGAATACAGTTGTATGGTAGTAGGCCTGGAGTCTGGAGGAGAGAGTCTGAAGAAGGTCACTCCTTCCTACAAATTTGTCAAAGGAGATATTCTCTGGGTCGTAGGAGAGGTAAGGGATGTAGAGCGTTTACAGGACAAATAGTATAGTAAATTAAGGGTGTTGCTGTCATTTTGTAAAAATAATTCATAAAAATGTTTGCAGAATAATATTTTATTAGTAACTTTGCAACCGTTTTTTGATGCTGTCAGTCAAAAAATGAGGTGTAATGAAAGTACTTTATTCTATTAACAAGGAATATAATAGCAACACAAAATGAGTAAACTAATAAAGCCCGAAGGATATAAGGCTCTGCTCAATATGAAGCAGACTGAGCAGGGTATCAAACTTATCAAGGAATTCTTTCAGCAAAATCTCAGCACTGAACTGCGTCTGCGACGTGTCACGGCTCCTCTCTTTGTATTGAAGGGTCTTGGAATCAATGACGACCTCAATGGCGTGGAGCGTGCGGTGACGTTTCCGATAAAAGACCTCGGAGACCAGAAGGCAGAGGTGGTGCATTCCCTTGCCAAATGGAAGAGGCTTACCCTCGCAGAATATGAGATAGAGCCAGACTATGGTATCTACACGGATATGAATGCCATACGTGCGGATGAGGAACTGGACAATCTCCATTCTCTCTATGTAGATCAATGGGACTGGGAAGCCGTCATCACGAAGGAAGAGCGTAACATAGAGTATCTCAAGCAGGTGGTAAGGAGAATTTACGATGCCATCCTGCGTACCGAATATCTCACTTGCGAGACTTATTCTCAGATAAAGCCTTTCCTCCCTCGACAGATACACTTTATCCATAGTGAAGAATTGCTGCAGATGTACCCGGAACTCAGTCCTAAAGAGCGTGAGGATGCTATTTGTAAGAAATATGGTGCTGTCTTTGTAATAGGAATAGGCGGAAAACTATCTAATGGCGAGAAGCATGATGGACGTGCTCCAGACTACGATGACTGGACGACTCCTAACGGTGACGGCTTCCTGGGTCTCAACGGTGACATTCTGATTTGGTATCCTGTGCTCCAGCGCAGCTTTGAGTTGTCAAGTATGGGAATACGTGTAGATAAGGAAAGTCTTCTTCGCCAACTTGCTATTGAGGGTAAGGAAGAACGTAAAAACCTGTATTTTCATCAACGCCTGCTCAACGATCAGCTACCTCTCAGCATAGGTGGTGGTATAGGGCAGAGCCGTCTTTGTATGGTTTTGCTGCATAAGGCGCATATTGGAGAAATCCAGTCCAGCATCTGGCCTGAAGATATGCGCAAGGAATGTCTCTCTTCCGGAATGCCGTTGATTTGATGGTGTAGTTCCTGGTTTTTGGTTGTCGGTTTTTGGTTTTTGGTTAGGTTTGTCTTGCTTAGTGAGAAATTCCCATTAGAAAGGCTAACCAACCAACAACCCACAACCAACAACCCACAACCAGACACTGGAGGTCCTCAAGAGGAGAGTCAAACCAACCCACAACCAAAAACCCACAACCAGACACTACTCCATCTCCAATCTGAGATTGCTGACAAGCACCTTGAGCCCTTCGCTTTTCTCCATCATAAGGAGGAAATTCTCTTTTGGTGTGAGAATCTTCTGTCGTTCTTCGGGTTCTGCCACGCGTATGTTGAGCGTGAGGGAACCATTGTGAAGGTATTTCGCCATCGTCAGTTCGAGGCGGTTTTTTATCGCATGGATTTCGTCTCGGAGCATCTCGTTGTCTACTACGAGTTCTATCTGCGGATATTCCGTGATATTGGGTATGATGTTTTTCAGTCGTTTTGCCATACCCACCATATTGGCGGCCTCCATCCTGTTGCACATGGCGAGCCATTGCAGGCGCAGGTCATTGACGGTAAAGGCATTGCTCTCGTCTGTTTTCTTCTCATCTGTGATGCCTGTCTTCTCAGCCTCTTTCCTTTTCGCTTTTGCCATTCCGCTCATGGAGACGTTGAATCTGTCGAGGTTGAGCCTTGGAGTAAGTATTTTCGGCTTTGCCGCCGTCGGGTTTGTATCAGCGGTGTCCGCCTTGTCTGCGTCACCGTGCGCAGGATTGCTGACGGCTTCCCCATGATGCACGCTCTTTCCTGCATCGTGCATCTCGGTCCGTGCAGTGCCAGCACCCTGTGAAGCTGGTTCTGACTGCACGCTTGCCATCATCTTTTTGAACAGGGATTTCAGTCTTTTACCGGGGCAACGCCCGACCCCCACCTCGTCATCAGGTTGCATTATCTGTGCTACCATAATCAATGTCATCTCTACGAGAAGTCTCTTGTTGGAGCTTTGGCGATAGTTGATGTCGCAGTCGTTGAGCATCTTCAGTGCTTTGTATAGGAAGGAAGTACTGCACATCTGTGCTTGCGCTGCATATTTCGAACGCATATTCTCGCTTGCTTCTATGAGTTTCAATGTGGAGGCATCCTTTGCCATCATCACGTTTCGGATATGAGCTGCAAGTCCATTGATGAAGTGTCCGCCGTCGAAGCCTTTCTCCATCACGCCATTGAGCAAAAGCATCACCTCTGACACATTGCTTTTGAGAGCCAGATTGACAGTATTGAAGTAATTGTCTGCATCTACTACGTTAAGGTCTTCCAATACTTTAGCGTAGGTAATATTTCCTTGACAGTAACTGACACATTGGTCAAATATTGACAAGGCATCGCGCATACCGCCATCTGCTTTCTCTGCTATAAGACATAGTGCTTCCTCTTCGTATGTTACTCCTTGGTCTGATGCTACGTTTTTTAGGTGTGATACGATGTTTGCAACGCTCATGCGCTCAAAGTCATACACTTGGCATCTTGACAAAATGGTAGGAAGTATCTTGTGTTTCTCTGTAGTGGCAAGAATAAAGACGACGTGTGCAGGTGGTTCTTCCAGAGTTTTTAGGAATGCATTAAATGCAGCAGAGGACAGCATGTGTACCTCGTCAATGATGAATACCTTGTACTTTCCTACCTGTGGAGGGATGTGGGTCTGCTCCATGAGCGTCTTGATGTGTTCTACACCATTGTTGCTTGCAGCATCCAATTCAAAGATATTTAGTGACCTTTGTTCTGCAAAAGCTTTGCAACTTTCACATTCTCCACAAGCATCTCCGTCAGGACGAAGGTTGGAACAGTTGATTACCTTCGCAAATATTCGTGCGCAGGTAGTCTTTCCTACACCACGTGAACCGCAGAAGAGGTATGCGTGAGCCAGTTTGCCTGTTGCCACAGCATTCTTCAGCGTGGTAGTCAGGGCCTCCTGACCTACTACCGAAGCGAATGAAGTAGGGCGATATTTCCTTGCTGATACGATGTATTCCATTGTTTTCTCGAATTATTCTCAAAAATTTCTACAAAATTACGGATTAAAAATGAAATAGCCAAATTTGTTTGGTTGTTTTGTTGTTGTTCCTGGTTGCCGGTTGTTCCTGCTTGCTGGATTTTGGTTATGGGTTGTCGGTTGATAATGTAATTCCAATTGAGATTTTCTCATAGGGAAAACGTAACTTGACCCACACCCTATAACCCGCAACCCTGCAACCCGCAACCCTACAACCAGATACTACAACAACATCCTACATTCAATATTTCTCCAGTTTCTTCTTGACTTTTTCGAGTTTGGATTTTTTCTTCTTTCCACCAAACAGTTTCTTGTATCCCCAACTCAATATTCCGAACAAATCGACCCCACCGTTTATCTTTCCCTCGTTGCCTAACAGTGTTGCTGTGGTAGGGTCGAGGCGCACCTTGGGCATAGTGATAAGCGGTTTTGGTGATGTGCCTATTACTACTACCTCGTTTAGTCGTACACCATTAGCGTATAGACGGATAGTATCTCCTATCTCGTTTCTGTATAGTGTACGAGCGAGATAACCGACGTGTGATATTATTGCTTTGGAGTAATCACGTTTTGCAACAAACGAACCATCCCACTGCGTTGTCTTTACTTCACCATCATCAAATCTAATCACAGCATCACGTAGGCGCATACCCGTTTCGTCATCTACGACAATGGAGCGTATGCTGTCAGTCTCTTCTGCCAGAAGGTAAAGAGGAATTAGGAAAAATATGATTAACGGGTACTTTCTCATAATATTTGCAAAATTACTCAAATCTCCTCATATCTTGCATTTTTCCCGATAATATATAAGTTACGTTATACTATATTTGTAAAATTTTTATAATGGGGAAAATAGGACAAAACAAATCTCTATGATATTATGCTGCAATATCATAGAGATTACAACGTAAAAGCGTTGATATTGCAAGGTAAAAGCTTAGCTTTTGCGATGTAATATCAACGCTTTTTATATCGTGTTGGTTTTTAGTGTGTTATGGAAAGGAGAAAGGGAGGCTGAGGATAGGACAAAATAATCATTTGTGCATGATTTCCAGTACAACGTACTCTAAGCGATTGCAGCCTTATACAGGTACTCTATGATGTTTCTTTCTACCCGAGTAATGTCTTATGATTTATCAGACTCAGGTAATGATTCTGATGTCTTATAGAATCAACTCCATTGTCAGAACGAGTGGAGATAGCAGATGGCATTGTTGAAGTTTTGATTTTTCAGGTCGTCAGGAGAAATAAGGAAATTCAGCATTCCGCTGTCATGGAACATGAGATTCCAATTATCGTTGCAGTCCATCTGAAAGAGAGATACCATGTAGGGGTAAAGTTCCTCTACTTCAGAGAAGAAAGGACGACCGAGAAGCTTGAAGTCGTCCTCACCATCATTGCAAGGATAAAATGATATTGACTCTGCTGGACGACAGAGCAACTCGCCGTCAGCATCTACGATGCTATGAGTATTGAGATTATCGCATGAAGGGGAATAAAGCACACGAAAATATTGCGAAGGCCATTCTCCCATGCCAGGATAATTGGGCGCATCAAAATTTCCGAGGAAATAATCCATTTCGCCAAAGAAATATAGCATACCTTGGTGAGGCAGAATGTTGTCTCTGTCAATGTCTGCTATATCTTCAAGTCTTATTTGGCAGATGAAGGACATCGGGTCGGCATGTTTTTCTCCGTCCTCTTCGTATGGAATCTCTGGATAGGGGAGTGTATCGGGTAGGTCAGGACATCCCCAAATCTTGGATTGTCCTGTCAAATCTTGTCTTGTATTTGAAAATGATAGTTTGATGGACATGGCTTGTTGTTTTGTTTTTGTTTAAGTTTT
>CALZJQ010000041.1 GCA_945787895.1 uncultured Prevotella sp.
TAAGGGTGTATTTTGATATGTGCATCATCAAGTACTTCCTCAATATCATATCTCCAGGAAATGACATGCTGGACAAGATGCATGCACTCTTCGCAGAATATCCCGAAGTTGACCTCGGCGCACTTGGCTTCCCTTCAGGCAACTGGCAGGATGAGCCATTGTGGAGTACCCGATGACGAAGACAGGGACTGTCGAAAAAAGAAAAGACAGGGTGGGTTGTACCTGCCTCATCAACATTAATCGAATAATCTTTTTGCTGTGAAAAGAAGAGATGATCTGCCACCTCACCAACCCATCCCCTTTGCATAACTTGACTTTATACTACTTCTAAATATACCAGGACATCAAAGCCTCCCAACCAGGCACTACGCCCTATTAGGGGTGACGCATTGATGAAGTCAGGAGCGAGAAACATGCCGGAAATGTTGTCGCACGCAAGGCAATCAAACCGTCAGGCTGCGCTCTTCGCTGACTATGAGAATAGCCAAAACGTCATACCCCACAGAATGGCTGTCAGCAAAAAAAGAAGAAAAGCCGTCAAGATATAATCTCCTGACGGCTTCGCTGTATGTGTGGAGAATATCGGGCTCGAACCGATGACCTCTTGCATGCCATGCAAGCGCTCTAGCCAGCTGAGCTAATCCCCCGAAAGATTTTCTTTTGCAAAATTACGTATTTTTTTCTTTATATACAAGAGAAAACGTAAAAATATCTGCTAAAACTGAGTTTTTCGGCAGATTTATGTCATTTGTCTTTATTTCTTTGGAAAAAAAAGCATATCTTTGCATGATGAAGAATGATAGTTTTGCCATGTCAAAGTATCTCGTATTGTTTTTATTGTGCGTTTTCTCTGTTACAGATGGTCTTGCGCAGATGCAGGAAATAAAGAGTAAGTCCGTTGCCTCGCTGCAGGTGGTGGCGGGGAATGATTGGCTAAAGGCACCTGCCATACCGCTTGGAGGAAACAAGAGGGTAAACATCTCTTTCGACGAGCTAAGTCATGATGCCCGTAGATACACCTATACGGTTACTCATTGCGAGCCTGACTGGAGCGATTCCGACGGACTCATTGCGAGCGATTATGTCTCAGGATTTCAGAGAGGTTTGACAATAGATGATTATAACACCTCTCTTAATACTAACCAACTATATACTCACTACAGGCTGTCCATTCCGAATGCCGACTGCAGAATCCTGATGAGCGGCAATTACCGAGTAGATATCATAGACGAAGAGAATGATGAGATAGTAGCTTCGGCACGCTTTATGGTATATGAAAGCTTTGTCGGTGTCAGCAAAGAGGTGAAAGACAATACGGATATCGACTTCCAGCGTTCACATCAACAGATAGATTTGAAGATACAGTATCCAGCTTCTATTAATTGCATATCTCCAAGGGAGCAGTTTCGGGTGGCTGTAATGCAGAATAGCAGGCTGGACAATATGGTATGGTGTCCTCCGGCACCGCAGCTGACCTCGAACTCTCTTCTCTGGACACACTCGCCCAAAATGATTTTTTCTGCTGGAAATGAATACCATGCTTTTGAGATACTCGATGTGGATCTGAATTCCATGGGAGTAGAGAGCATAGACTGGGATGGAGAAAACTATCATGTACATCTATACCATGATTATCCTCGAAGAGCCTACGTATATAACGAGGATGCAAATGGGGCTTTCTTGCTTCGTAATTCGGATAATTATGAGAGTGAAACAACGTCAGAATACGTAAAAACGCATTTCTATTTTGACTCACCGCAGTTGCCTGGGAAACTCTATCTCAACGGTAATTGGGCTAATAGCACTGACAGAGATACCTACCTCATGACTTATGATGAAGAGAAGCAATGCTATTCTGCGGTAATCACAATGAAGTATGGTTATTATTCCTATCAGTATCTTCTTTATCGTGATGAAGATAATAGTGATGTTTCAGACAGGAAACAACCTGTTTCGAGAACTTTCCTGACAGAAGGTGATTTCTTTCAGACAGAGAATGAGTATCTTGTACTTGTATATTACAAAGCCTCGGCTGACCGTACATGGAGGTTGGTCGGGGTAGGGTGGTAGCATTCTCTTTCTCACCGGAGGATGACGTCCGTTTTCACGTCGGTCTGCGATGCAGGGGGAGAGCCGGGGGGCGTCATATCCTGACAGTCAGGATTTCGTCAATGTCAGTAAGATAGTTGGGACTCCTGTGTTCGCATTTGACGTGCCACGACTGTTTTCCCGTACCCTCAGCCAGCAGATGGATGGTCTTGACCCCGTACCTGGCATTTATGTTATCTACTATATGCATGAGTTCCTTCCTTTCCCTGCGTTTCCTGTTTGTATCAAACAATGAAAGCTGCAGGGGGGACTCTGCCGCTATGTTGCTCAAAATCACGCCAGACCTCTTGTAGTCTATCCCCGGCAGGAATATTGATTCCAGGCATCTTGTTGCAGCTTGCGTGATTTCTATCGTGTCAGACGTGGCGGTGAGCAATGTCTCCGTGGCAGAGTTGGCATATTGCGCAAGGTCTTCGCGGAAAGGATTGGAACTGACGAAAACCGTTACCGAACTGCATACGCTGCCCTGTCCGCGCAACTTGTTGGCGCAACTGCCGGCAAAGGAAGCCACGGAAGCTTTCAAGGCACGGAGGTCTCCCGTCATCTCTCCAAAGCTGCGGCTCGTGCAGATGCTTTGCCTGCGCCGTACCTCGGCAGTATCTATGCAAGGCACTCCGTTCAGTTCCAGCCATGTCTGCAATCCGGGTTTGTGGAAATGGCTCCTTACCCACGACTCGCTCTTGTCAGCATACTCAAGCGGCGTGGCTATACCATGATAATTCAGCTTCTCCAAGGTGCGCCTGCCTATCCCCCAGACGTCAGAAAGGGCGAAGGCGGAAAGGGCTTTGCGCCGTTTCTCCTCAGTGTCTATCATGCAGACTCCATCATATCCCCTGTAACGCTTTGCAAACCAACTGCCCATCTTTGCCAGTGTCTTTGACGGAGCAATGCCCACGCTTACCGGAATGTCAGTACACAGCCTGATACGCTCCTTCACGCCCTTCATCAATTCTGCAAGGTCATAATACCTCTCATAACCGTCCAGGTCAAGGAACGACTCGTCAATACTGTAGTTCTCCACGTGATGAATGCTTTTACGCAGTATGTTGGTCACCCTCTGGCTCATTGCGGCATACAGCTGCATATTCGTGGAGAAAACCTTCACGCCATAGTGCCGCACTATCCCTTCCACCTTGAATATGGGGTCTCCGCGGTGCAGCCCGCAAGCTTTTGCCTCCGGCGTGAGCGCAACTATGCACCCGTCATTGTTGGAGAGTACGCAGACAGGCTTGCCTTCAAGTCCGGGGTTGAACACCTTTTCCACGGAACAGAAGAAAGAATTGCAATCTACAAGTGAATACATCGGGTCAGGAAATATGTGGTTTGTGTATGACGTAGGTGACTGTCCCCCAGATGCTGAACGTATCGTCCTCCGTCACTTTTATCCCAGGGTAGTCGGGATTGGCAGGGACAAGCCAGCCCGTCCCCTCTCTCTTCTCAAAGCGTTTCAGCGTGTATTCCCCGTTCAGTTCACACACTGCGACCTCGCTGGGGGAAGGATTGCGCCTGCTCTTATCCACTATGACGATGTCGCCGGAATATATGTCGGCATCTATCATGGAGTTTCCCTCCACTCGCACGAGATAGCACGACTCTGGGTACGGGCAGAGCATCTGGAGCAGTTCGATGTCCTGCGACCTCTCGTCATTGTCGAGCGGTACGGGGAAACCAGCCACGATACCGATGTCAAAGAATGGAATCTCCACTCCCTTGACCATCGTTGCAGGTACTACCTCGCCCAGCATAGATATTCCATGCTTCAGGTCATCCATTCCCTTGGCAATGCAATCCTTGATAAACTCGGTTCTCTGTTCCTGTGCATCAAGATATTCAGCCATCTCTCCGGAAGCACGGAAAGAATATATCCTGCTCTGTACCTCTTGCCTTGGTCTTCCTGCGCCTTTCCTCGCTCCGCCTCTCGCCTTTCTTTCGTTCTCTTCTGACATGGATTCTGTTTTTATAGGAAACATGGTGCAAAGGTAATAATTAAATTTTGAATATCGTAATACACTATTCATTATTTTAAGATAAAATTTCCAGAATGCCATTTTGTCCTATATGACAGCCGCAAAGCAATGCCGGATTTCCTTGCTCCAATATCGGTCGTTATGATTTGTGATTAAAAAGACAGGACAAATGTCATTACTGTCACTCCAGACAAAAAAAACGCTACTGAATGATGATTTCAGTAGCGTTTTTTTGTTGTAGGGAGATTAAAATCTTAAATGCATGCGGCCTGTATTGCTTCATATATGCAGCTTACGACTCCGAGCAGAAGGATGCCTGCCGTGCATATTGCAAGCGTGAGACGTGTGTTGCAGTCACTCTGGAATGTAGGGAGTGCGCTTTCAGACTTGTTGATATACATTGCCTTCACAATAAGTAGATAATAGTAGAGTGATACTACTGTATTGACAAGGGCGATGAACATTATGGTGTATGGAAGCCAATTGCCGTTCTGTCCGTTGACCGATGACAGGAAAACGAAGAACTTGGAGAACATTCCCGCAAATGGAGGTATGCCTCCGAGAGAGAAGAGAGCCAGCGTCATGAGGAAAGAGAGCTTTGGGTTAGTTCCGTAGAAGCCGTCGTATGCCCTCATGTCTGTCCTGCCTCCATTGTTCTGCTCTACTACGGAAATGATTGCAAAGACACTCATGTTAGCCACTATATAAACGAGGACGTAGTACATGAGAGATGACATTGTGGCCGCATAGTTGGCTCCTATCACTGCCAGCATGATGTAGCCTGCCTGCGAAATGGAAGAGAATGCCATGAATCGTTTCAGGTCTGTCTGACGGATTGCCATGAGATTGGCAACCGTTATACTGAGAACGATGAGGATGTCCATGAGGTATGACCACTCCTGTACCATAGGTGAGAATACCTTATGCAACAGGAATGCGAGAGTGAATGCTGCCGCACCCTTTGAAATCACGCTCAGGTAACCGGTGACGGTAGTAGGGGCTCCCTGGTATGTGTCTGCCGTCCAGAAATGGAAAGGTACGAGGGATATCTTGAATCCGAGACCAGAAACGAAGAATACGAGACCGCATATTGTCATGGCATTCACTGTAAGATTAGATGTGAAATCAGAAAAATACAGTGTTCCCGTAGCTCCGTACAAGAATGACAGTCCGTAAAGCATGACACCGGAAGAGAAGGTTGCCGTAAGGATGAACTTTGCGGCAGCCTCAGCAGAGTCTTTCTTGTATTTATCAAGAGCTACCATACATGCCAACGGAACGGATGCTGTCTCAAGACCGAGGAAGAACATCAGGAATGATCCTGAGGACATCATGATGTACATACCGAGAAGGGTAGAGATGGTAAGCATATAAAACTCACCTTCTATAAGACGTGCGTCTTCTCCAGAGAGCCACTTGCGTGATTGAAGAACTACTATGAATGTTCCTGCACAGAGTATGGCTTTCATCATAGTATTGGCGGGCGTAGCTATGTATGCTCCGCCAAAGAGTTCTTGTGTGTTATTGCCTACGAAAAGAGTGCCTACCGTGCAAGCAAGGAGCATAACGCAGACGAGAGGATTCATCCAACTTTTCTCTTCTTTGCCATGAGCAATAAAGTCGGCAATAAACGTGATTATCAATGCACCTACAAGCATTGCTTCTGGTGCCATATTCAAAAATTGAAAATAATTAATATTCATATCTGTTACCTCCTTTAATACATATTAATAACTCCAAGGATATTGCCTACTGCACCATCAATGACATTGCTTGCCCACAATGGGAAAGAACCAAGACCTGCAACACAGGCTATGAGACATACTACTGCTACTTTCTCATCCCACGTTGCATCTGTAAGTTCTTCATAATGAGGGTCTGCCACTTTTTCAAACAGGATGAAACCTACTGTACGCAGGATATAGACCGCAGTGACTACGATAGATGTACAAGCAATGATAGTGCAGCAACGATGGAAATTATCTGCATTCTCAAAAGAACCTACAAAGATAGTCATCTCGGCAATGAATCCAGAGAAACCAGGAAGACCAAGGTTGGCAAGACCAGCTATGACATATCCTACTGATAGGAATGGCATTATCTTCATTAATCCGCCAAGTTTGCGGATGTCACGAGTATGTGTACGTCCGTAAATCATACCGATGAGGGCAAAGAACAGGGCTGTCATGAGTCCATGTGAAAGCATCTGGAGAATAGCTCCAGTACATGATGTCTTTGTCATCATAAGAAGAGCAAAAAGGACAAGACCACAGTGAGATACAGAAGAGTAGGCATTGATGAACTTCAGGTCAGTCTGCACGCATGCAGAGAACGCACCATAGACTACAGAGATTGTGGTAAGAATGAGGAACACGGGTATCCATGTATCCTGTGCTTCAGGCAGTAGGAACATGGCTATGCGGAAACAACCATATCCTCCAAGCTTCATCAATACACCAGCATGAAGCATTGACACTGATGTAGGCGCACAACCGTGACCTATAGGTGACCATGTATGGAATGGGAAAAGAGCACCGAGAACACCAAAACCGATGAAAACAAATGGGAATAATATGTTCTGCACATCTGGGGCTATAATATTGTTGTGGGCTATCTCAAGGATGTTCATGGTTGAAGCACCATTGAAGAAATATATTCCCACAAGACCAAGGATGATAAGTGCGGAACCTCCCATGAGCATCAGAGTCAGCTTCATCGCTGCATATTCCTTGTTGCCAGATCCCCAAAAGCCTATGAGCAGGTACATAGGGATAAGTGCAACCTCATAGAACATGAACATGGTAAAGAGGTCAATACTTATGAAGAATCCATATACTCCAGTAGAGAGAAGTACAAACCACATGAAGAACTCCTTAGTGAGCGGTTGTAGCTTCCATGAAGCAAAGGTTCCTGTAAAGACTATAATACTTGATAGGAGAAGCATGACAACGGAGATTCCATCGACACCTATGGCGTAAGCTATGTTCAAAGACTTGAACCAAGGCATGCTGGAAACGAAGAGCATCTCATCAGTATTACCAGCTGCACGCATTTCTATAAAGAGAAGTGTAAGCCACACTGACAATACAAGGAGAACAGAGGAACCGGCAACCATCACGCCACGTACCTGATTGACGTTCTTTGCAGCCCAAAGACCGAGTAGCATAAGTGCTGGTACGATAACAAATAATGTTAGTCCAAAATTAGAAAATATATCCATTTTTTTGTTATTTACTTTAATAATGATGGTAACTGATTAAATTGCGAGAAGTATCAATGTGAGTGCAACAGCACCAGAGATGAACCATACGGCATAGTGACGTACGTCTCCTGACTGCCATGAGCGAATGCTCTCACCACCCTCATTTGCTCCCCATGCAGAGAAGTCGATAAGACCGTTGATGATGGTCTCGTCTATCCACTGTACGGGACGTGACACCCAACGGAAGAGAATCTTATGCGTGACGAACTGATAGACCTCGTCCATGTAGAAACGGTTTTTTGCCCACTTGTGAAGGCGGGGGAATGCAGCATACATTCTATCTGCTACTGGCTGGCTATCACCCTTAAAGATGTATGTAGCAAGACCGATAGATAAACATGCTACGATGGTAGAGGTGAGCGCAATACTAAGATTGAAATGTATGGTATATTGTTCTCCAGAAGCAGATACAAGAGAACCGAAACTTGCCCAATCCCAGCCGAGGAAACCTCCAAGTGTGGTCACAATACCTACACCTACGGTGATGACGGTAAGGAAGATGAGTGGGAACTTCATGGCCCATGAATGCTCTCCAGGAGTATGATGTTTGTGAAGTTCTACATTCTCTGTACCCCAGAATATTCCGTAGTAGAGGCGGAACATATAGAACGCTGTCATAGCAGCAACGCCAGTCATCCACCATCCGCAGATTGGTGAATACTCGAAACAAGCAGTGATGATTTCGTCCTTAGAACTGAAACCTGAGAAGAACGGAATGCCTGAGATGGCAAGACATGAGATGAAGAAAGTCCAGTTAGTAACAGGCATATACTTGCGAAGACCGCCCATTGCAGACATCTCATTGGTGTGTACGGCATGAATAATGACACCGGCACAAAGGAACAGACATGCCTTGAACATGGCATGGGTGAACAAATGGAACATTCCTGCCATATATCCCAACTGCGCATGATTGTCAAGAACTGCATCTCCATGATGATTGGGAAGGCAAACGCCAAGAGCTACCATCATGAATGCAATCTGAGAGATTGTAGAAAATGCAAGTCCTCTCTTTATATCACTTTGAGCACATGCCACTGCGGCTGCATAGAATGCCGTGAAAGCACCTACAACAACGACAATGCTAAGAGCATTTGGAGCATATTCTATCCAAATAGGGAACATACGTGCTATCTGGAATACACCTGCGACAACCATGGTAGCGGCATGAATAAGTGCAGATACCGGAGTAGGACCTTCCATTGCATCAGGCAACCATATATGGAGAGGGAACATTGCAGATTTACCTGCTCCTCCAATAAACATCAAAACGAGCGCAGTAGGAAGAATCATTCCTCCCATAGCTGCTGCACGAGAAGCATCACATGTGGTAAGAGCTTGCATTCCTTCTCCGAGAACGATTTCTGTTCCTGTGAAAGAGAAATTGAAGCTCTGTGTATAGTAACCGAATATGAGGATGCCGATAAGGAAGAACATATCAGCAAAGCGAGTTACGATAAATGCTTTTTTTGATGCATGTACTGCTGCATGCAACGGATAATAGAAACCGATGAGAAGGTATGAACTTACACCTACAAGTTCCCAGAACATATACATCTGGAAGATATTCGTAGCAAGTACAAGACCAAGCATTGACATGGTGAACAAGGAAAGGAAAGCATAGTAACGCTGGAATCCCTTTTCTCCATGCATGTAGCCGAAAGAATAGATGTGTACCATCAGCGAAACCGTAGAGATGACTACGAGCATCATCACGGAAATCGGGTCAAGGAGCACACCGAGGTCAAAATGAAGATTGCCAAGGGGCAACCATGTGTAGTTGTAGGGAACGAGAGTGGCAAACGTTCCGTCTGCGAGACGGTCGCCTCCGAAATAGCTTATTGCAGTCCAGTAGCTCAGCAATGTCACGAGAGCAAGTGAGAGCGTGCCTATTCCGCCGGCTACCTTAGGAGCCCATGCGTACTTCTTGTTCAGGAACTCTGGCAAACCTATAATGAGGAAAGAAGCCAAAGGGAGAAGAAGTATCAGGATTGATAAACTGTAATTCATTTGTTTTCTTTGATTTTTTACAGGTTTGACTTACATTTTGAGATTATCTATGCTTTCCACGCTATCTGACTTGAAAAGACGATAGACATTGAGGATGATAGCAATAGCCACAGCACTCTCTGCCGCACTTACTCCGATGGAAAAGAGAGTAAAGAAGAAACCTTCGTATCCTTCAGGGAAGAGCAGGCGATTGAATGCAGCAAAATTTACATCCACTGCGTTGAGTATCAACTCAACGGAGATAAGCATAGCGATAAGGTTGCGGCGAGTCACAAAACCGAAGACGCCGATGAAAAACAATATCGCACTGAGTACGAAGAAATATTGAACTGGTACCATGATTACTTATCCTCCTTTTGATTACGTGAAACGACGAGTCCGCCAATGATGCAGGCGAGCAGGAACAGTGAAATGAACTCAAACGGAAGTACATACTGATACTTGTCTGAACCTACGAGAGCCTTGCCAATCTCCTTCATGGGAACTTCCGTGTCAGCTGCGAGGGCATATCTGTTGATGAAATGATTCTTCAGGGTCACTGCCAACACGGTAACCAGTCCGACAAGGGAAACGACTGCCGCACCAAACATACGCTTGAAATGGAGCTTCTCCACATAGCCCTGAAGGGCACGACGGCCGAGAAGCTGTATGGCAAAGATATAAATCATCGTCATACCACCTGCATAGATGCTCAACTGAGCTGCACCGAGGAATGTATAGTCCAGAAGGAAATAAATGCCTGCGATACCAAAGAGTACGAAAAGCAAGGCTGTGACGGAACGCATGATGCGCGTTGTGAACACAGCTGCAAGGGCTGCCGCTATGACAACCGCTGAGATTATTGCGAATACTATAATGTTTGCCATAGGTTATTTCTCCTCTTGTTTAGGTAATTTTGGTGATTCAGGCTTTGCGGCATTTGCCTGGGCAGCTGCCACCTTGGCATTTTCAGCATACTGCTTCATCTCTTCCTCTGAAGGGGCAGTGTTCAAATGCTGCACGAGTTTGTCACGGCTGAACGTAGCATTCTCGAAATCCTTTACAAACTTTATGGCACCGAAGTTGCAGGCATTCACGCACAACTGGCAGAACATACAGTCGCCGAGGTCGTAACGGTAGTCGGTAAGAAGGCGCTTCTTCTTTCCGTCCGCTGTGACAACCATCTGCGATGTAATCTTGATGGAGCCGTTGGGACACGCTTTCTCGCAGAGAGTACAGGCAGTACACTTGTCCTTGCCGTTCTCGTCCTGAACCATGACAAGAGTACCACGGTGACGCTCAGCGATATGCTGTGTCTTTCTGTTTTCAGGGTATTGCTCTGTCACCTTTCGGGTCATGTATTCGCCCATGGTGATGTCCATGCCTGTAAGCAAGGTCTTGATACCTGCCAGAGCACCTCCGAAATATGATTTGTTACTCATTTTGTTTTCTTTATTATGATTATGAGTTGCAATGTGGTTATATTAATCCTTCTTGATAGCTGTGCTGACACCTACAAGCTCTTGGTCACTGTTATATCTTGACTTGAACTTGATGGCACGAACTATGATGACAGCCAACAAGATAGCAATGACAGCAGCTACGGCATAGCCTGCATATACGATACCTGTCAGATTGAATGATACACAGACAGTCATGAGTACGAGATTAAGCAGAGCCAGAGGCATCAGATACTTCCATTCAAGGTTAAGTATCTGGTCAATGCGCAGACGCGGGAATGTCCACTTTATCCACATCAGGAGCCATACCATGGCAAATGCCTTGCCCAGGAACCATACAATGCCGGGTATCATGTCCATCACGGAGTCAAAAGCTGCCACTCCGATGTGAACAGGGCACCAGCCGCCGAGGAATATCAGCGACGTTACTCCTGCCACGATGAAGAGGTTGAGGAACTCTGCCAGATAGTAGAAGCCGAAGCCCATGCCGGAATACTCCGTATGATAGCCGGCAGTAAGCTCTGATTCTGCCTCCGCAAGGTCGAAAGGACCGCGGTTTGCTTCTGCATTGCCTGCGATGAGGAAGATCAGGAAGGCTATGATGGCAGGAACGTGACCCTGGAATATCAGCCATCCGAAAGGACCCTGTTGTGCCTCGACAATCTGACTTACCTGCATAGAGCCTGTAAGGATGGTTGCCGTAATGAGGCAGAGACCAAGCGAAATTTCGTATGAAATCATCTGTACGGCTCCACGCATGGCGGAAACGAGTCCGTACTTGTTGTTGGAAGACCAACCGGCAATGAACACGCCGATGACGCCTATTGCGCTGACTGCCGTGTAAAGGAAGATACCGACATTGAAGTCGAGTATTACAGCTCCCTTGTTCCATGGAAGGAATGCGAAGGCACCGATAGAGCCTACTATTACGAGCACTGGAGCGAGGGCGTAGAGCAGCTTGTCAGCCTTGTCAACGAAGAAGATTTCCTTGATGAGCATCTTCAGCACGTCAGCGAAGACCTGGAGCAATCCCCAGGGACCTACTCGCATAGGACCCAGACGGCACTGGAAATATGCACAGACTTTACGCTCCATGAAGATGAGTGCGATGGCGAGCAGGGCATAACCTACGATGATGAGCAGTCCTACTATAACGCACTCTATGGTTGTAGCGAGCCAACAAGGGAGACCGAGAGTCAACCTGAGAAGTTGGTCAAACCACTGTGTTATTATTGAAAAATCAAACATAATGTCGAAGCCTCACCATGAATTCCTTCAGGAAAAGGGTGCTGAAACGGAACGGTATGGTCGAGGACTTTTTTAATGTTACTCAAGTTTTGCAAGCTTCAACTTCTGGTTTTGTTGTTTAGTTGTCTTGTTGTTTAGTTGTCTTGTTGTTTAGTTGTCTTGTTGTTTGTCAGTCTTGTTGTTTTGTTGTTTTGTGGTCTTGTTGATAGAAATCGACTCCATTGCGAAGACACTCAACTAAACAACTAAACCACCAAACCACCAAACAACTAAACCACAAAGCCAACTGAGCAAGTCATTAACTTGCGAAAGTTGAATAATGTTATTATTCTTGTTAATCCTATACCTTATTATATATTCGCCACGTTGCCGTGAAGAAACTGTAAGGATAGGGGAGGGGATAGAGATTATCTGTCGATGTCAGGGATGATGTAGTCCAGACCTGCACCTACGGCGATAAGGTCGGCAACCTTAGTGCCGCGAAGCATTTCGTCAAGGGCTGCCACCAACGTGAGAGCCATGGGACGGAGCTTCATGCGGTAAGGTGACTTGTCGCCCTTGGAGTCGAGATAGACGCCAAACTCGCCACTCGTTCCTTCACAGGAGAAATACCACTGTCCCTCAGGCACCTTGATGACAGGTTTCTGCTTGATGTAATATTCCCCTTCAGGGATGTTGTCTATGAGCTGCTCGATAATCCTGATAGACTGCTCAATCTCCTTGATACGAAGGTAGTAACGGTCTTGAGCATCGCAGTTGTCGAGGACTACCTGCTCCCAATCTACCTTGTCGTAGGCAGCATAAGGATAGTTCTTGCGTATATCGTTGGCCCATTGTGATGCACGTCCGTTGGAACCTGACATTCCATAAGATATTGCATCTTCCTTGGAAATTGTACCTACATTCTCCAGACGTTGGTGAGTTATGACATTGTCACCGAAGACATTCACGTATTCTTCCAGTTTTGGCTTGAGGTAAGCACAAAGGTTCTTGACATTCTTCTGGAAATTCTCGTCGATGTCATCCTGCAGTCCACCGATGCGGTAGTAGTTCTGAATGAGGCGGCCTCCCGTCGTTTCCTCCATGCAGTTGAGCACGTATTCTCTGTCTCGCATACAGAAAAGGAATGCAGTGAGTGCGCCAAGGTCCTGAGCATAGCATCCAAGATAGAGCAAATGACCGTCAATACGCTGCAGTTCATCCATGATAGTGCGGATGACCTTGATGCGGTCAGACAACTCTATGCCCATTGCCTCTTCTATTACTCCACAGATAGCGTGGCGGTTGATCATGGCCGAGAGGTAGTTCAGACGGTCGGTCATGGCAAGGGTCTGAGGATACGTCATGCTCTCAAACATCTTCTCGATGCCGCGGTGTATGTATCCGAGATGTGGCACGATGCGTTTTACGGTCTCACCGTCGAGCACTGTCTCTAAGCGCAGCACGCCGTGAGTAGATGGATGTTGGGGACCGATATTGATTACAAACTCATCTTCTCCGAAAAGTTCCACCTTTTTCTCTACGAGATTGCCGTCAGCGTCGAGGGAGTACTGGAAAGTATAGTTAGGCTCCTCGTCATCTTCAAGGGTATAACCCTCTTCTGCAACGAAATCCTTTCGGAAAGGATGGCCTTTGAAATCATTGCGAAGGAACAGACGGCGCATGTCAGGGTTGCCGAGGAACTTCACTCCGTAGAAATCAAAGACTTCTCTCTCAAGCATTCCTGCGCATTTGTACAGCTGGCTGATACTCCAGATGACATCAGAGTCACCTTTCTTCTCTGCCATTGTCTTGACGGAAATGCGCTCGTGCGTGTCAGTATTTTCGAGGATATAGATACATCCGACACCTTCTTCTCCGAAATCCTCACCAATGATTGTAACGAGATAATCGAAATGCTTCTCGTTGCGGAGCTTTGCCATCTGTGATGCAAACTCGCTGAAAGAATATTCTATGTTGTTAAGTTTCATTCCGTTTATCCTCCATTATTTGAAAGTATCATTGATTTCCTGCTTCACGGCATCCTTTACAGAGCCTGCGGCGGATTTCATCTCGTCAATAAACTTCTTCGGCACTTCCGTTATCTTGATGGCGTCAGGATTCTTTTCCTTGCGATTCACGCCGCCAAAGAATTTCTCCACCTTGACCTTGCGCTGAAGCTGCATCATGCCGTAAAGTATTGCTTCCGGACGCGGTGGGCAACCTGGGATGTAAACATCTACTGGGAGGAACTCGTCAATGCCACGCACTACATGGTAACTGGACTTGAACGGACCGCCGGAAATGGCACATCCACCAACTGCCACGACGTACTTAGGCTCAGCCATCTCGTCATAAAGACGCTTCAAAGCAGGTGCCATCTTGTGAGTAATAGTACCGGCGCACATGATAAGGTCTGCCTGACGGGGAGAGTTACGTGTGACCTCGAAACCGAACCGCGCGAAGTCGTAGCGTGCGCAACCGCAAGCCATGAACTCAATACCGCAGCAAGACGTGGCGAAGGTCAAGGCCCAGAGTGAGTTGCTTCGTCCCCAGTTGATGAGGGAGTCAAGGTTTCCGACGACACAGTTGACACCGCCGTCGTTAAGCTCCTTTATCATTGACTCGAGCGTTTCGTTGTCCTTCCATTCATCGTATGGAATGGATTTGATAGAAGGTTTCTTTATTTCCATTCAAGCGCTCCTTTCCGCCATGCGTATGCAAGGCCAAATACCAGTACCAGCATAAAGAAACCAATGCTTAACAATGCCATGGTACTGAAATCTCTAACTACTACTGCCCAGGGATAGAGGAATACAGTCTCCACGTCAAACATTAGGAAAAGGATGGCAAAGAGGTAGTAGCCCACATGCATGGGAAGCCATGAGCTTCCGCGTGTAGGAATACCGCATTCGAATGGTTCACCTTTTACCTTGTTGTAAGTACGTGGGCCCAGCAGTTTCGCTGTGACATACGCCGCTACCACCAAGAAGACAGCCGTTATCAAAACGGTTACAAACAAAGTGAAATACATAAAAATTATAAAAAATATTAATTTAGCTCTAAATCGAGTGCAAAGTTAATAAAAAAATATGAATTTTAACCAACAAAGGACGGAAAAAATCCGTCCTCTTGTTATTATAAATCGTATGTGATGCGACCTGCTGTTTTGGAAGTGTTTTCCAAATGTATTGCTATTTGAGCGTTTTTCTTACACTTTTACAATGGAAACGCTTTGTTTGCTTACATTTGTATGGTTTTTCCGTCGGCACCCTTTACTTGAATCATGTCAACTCCCGTCACGTCTTCGAATAATATTGCAGGACGTTTGTCCTCTTTTTTCAGTTCAAAAGTGACGTTGCTGAGTTTCAGTCCGTCCACGTGCCTTGCGAAGAGACCGTAGGAGGGAGTAGGACCAGCCCATCTTGGTTCTGGATAGTTAGTGCCTTGTTCGCGGTATTCCCTTGCCGCCTGTTCGGCAGTGCCGCCACCTCTGTACTCTATATGAATGTTGTTGAGGGAGATGTTTCTCAGTGGAGCGTCTTTCATTCCTGTGACTATTATGCCAGCCAATGAGTCACAGTCCAAGGCCTGTACGTTACTGATCATGATATTTTGTCCACGTGACGGCTCCTTGACATCCTTTGGCCCGCGGTTTCGGCATCCTGTGGTTATATATATAGGATAATGATGTACGTGTTTCAGCGCAATGTTGGTTACGAGGATGTTGTCCATGAGTCCCTGGTCCACTTCTTCAAAGGCAAGTCCTGACGAGTATATGCAAGTGCAGTTGCTGATGGTAATGTCCCTGTATCCTCCATTGCTTTCAGTTCCGAGCTTGATGCGTCCGCAAACCCAGTTTACTTTTTCCGGAACGTAGGTTCCATCAAGGAAAGTGCCGAGTTTGTAACCTGTGACTATACAATTAGTTACGAGGATATGTTCACAAGTTACTGCACGCTTTAGGGCATAACTTGCTTTCAGGACGATGGCATCGTCGTTGGGGGTGTTTACCTTGCAGTTGGTGACGGTGATGTACTTGCAGCAGTCTATGTCTATTCCGTCTCGGTTGGTATCTATCGTAACATTGTCGATTGTTCCGCGTTCGCATCCTGTTACGATAATTGCGAAATGGCCTCCACGGAAAATTGTAATGTCCCGGATAAGGATATTCCTGCATTGTTTCAATGCAATCGCCTTGTCGCCTGTTCCGATAGAACCGCCTTGTACGTTGCCGCCTTTCTCTGTGTCTTTTTTTGTCAATCCGATGCCGTCTATCATTCCCCTTCCCGTAATACTCACGTTCTCCTGACCTTCCGCCCATATCAGGGAGTTGTGGAAATACGTATGACCACCGTCTTGATACTCAGGGAAGCCGAATGTCTCAGACTTGTCGTATGCTTTCATGCTTGCAGGTGCAGCCACTATGACGCATCCTGCCTTCAGGTTCAGTTCTACGTTGCTTTTCAGGTGAATGCTTCCGCAGAGATATTTTCCTGCAGGAACGACCACTTTGCCTCCCCCTTGTTCCGTACAAGCCTGAATGGCTTTGTCAATGGCAGGAGAGTCAAGTGTCTTTCCATCTCCTTTTGCACCATAATCCCTGACGTTGAAATCTGCAAATGCAGGGACAGCCAGCATTATTGATACGATGATGACTGATACTTTTTTGAAAATAGAATAAATCATAAGAATATTGTTAGTAGTTAGTCAACCGTGAAATAAGGGGTACTTAAGTTACGCAAGTCTGTGACTTGCTCAGTTGGCTTTGTTGTTTAGTTGTTTAGTTGTTTAGTTGTCTTGTTGTTTTGTTAATTGTCTTCGCAAATGAGAAAAGCTATCAACCAAACAACAAAACAACCAAACAACAAAACCAGAAGTTGAAGCCCAGCGAAACTTGAATAAGGGTCATATATGCTTCGGCAGATTTTATATCATGCAACTGTAGTGGTCCACTACTCCGAGCAGGTGTCTTTCATTGTCAACGACAAGGACGGAGTGTACCTTGTATTTGTTCATAATCCTCTGTACCTCTGTTATCTTTGTCGTTGGTGATACTACTTTGGGAGTACGGGTCAAAATGTCAGCCACCGTGTGATTGAAGAAGTCTGCCTGCCATTTCTCCATCGCCCTGCGTATGTCTCCGTCTGTGATGATGCCCTCAACCTCGCTGTTCTCATTCAGGGAAATGCCGAGACCGAGCTTTCCCTTGCTTACAAGGATGATGGCTTCCCCAAGATGCATCTCTACGGGCAATATCGGCATGTCGTTGGATTTCATCACGTCCTCCGCCGTAGTGAGCAGTCGCTTTCCGAGTTCTCCTCCAGGATGAAACTGTGCAAAGTCGCGGGGTTTGAAGTCCCTTACCTGCATAAGGGCGACTGCGAGGGCATCCCCCATGGCGAGCGCCGCAGTCGTACTGCTTGTGGGTGCAAGGTTCAGAGGACACGCTTCCTTATCCACCTTTACCTTGATGTGAATGTCGGAGTATTTTGCAAGGAGCGAGCCGGAGTTTCCGCTCATGGCTATTACGGGCACTTTCATGTGCAATATCATGGGCAGGAACCTGAGCAGTTCGTCCGTGTTGCCTGAATTGCTGAGCGCAAGCACTACATCGTCAGGTGTCATCACGCCAAGGTCGCCGTGGAAGACGTCAAGAGGATTGATGAAGAAGGCTGGCGTACCGGTAGAAGAAAGAGTCGCGGCTATCTTACTTCCGATGTTGCCACTCTTTCCCACTCCTGTCACAATGACTTTTCCCTTGCAGGCAAATATCATGTTTACTGCCTTTTCAAAGTTGTCATCCAGTTGTGGGATAAGGCCTAAGATGGCGTTTGCCTCGTCTTCAAGGCAACGGACGGCATAATCTCGTACTGTCTTCATAATAATTGTCTGATTAATGATTCCAAATCATCAAGCTTCAGCATGTTAGGTCCGTCGGAAAGTCCCTTGTCCGGGTCTGGGTGTACTTCAAAGAAATAGCCCGTAGCACCGAAAGCCTTTGCTGCGAGTGCCATGGACGGAACAAAACGGCGGTCACCGGCAGTGCATCCATTACCGCCACCGGGCCGTTGGACACTGTGAGTGCAATCCATGATAACCCTCGGCACGATGTCGAGCATATCAGGGATATTCCTGAAATCAACGACAAGGTTATTGTATCCGAAACTGTTTCCACGTTCGGTGAGCCATACTTCATGGCTTTCTCCGGCAGTCTCCTTTATCTTCTGTACCGGAAACCTCATGTCAGGTCCACTGAGGAACTGCGCTTTCTTAATATTCACTGTCTTCCCCGTTTTTGCCGCAGCCACGAGAAGGTCAGTCTGGCGACACAGAAAAGCAGGTATCTGAATAATATCCACCACTTCGCCAACCGGTTGTGCCTGACAGGATTCGTGGATGTCAGTGAGAATCCGCAGACCGTATTTCTCCTTTACATCCGCAAGCATCTGCAGCCCGCGTTCCATTCCCGGTCCCCGAAAGGAGGAAATACTGGTGCGGTTTGCCTTGTCGAATGAAGCCTTGAATATGATTCGTGTACCTAAATCATTATTGATTTTCACAATCTTCTGAGCCACTTCATCAAGTAGTTCGGCAGATTCAATTACGCATGGTCCTGCAATAAATATTGGTTTCATAGGAGATTATTTATTCAACTTTCGCAAGTCTGTGACTTGCTCAGTTCCTGGTTGTTGGTTTTGGGTTGTTGGTTTTGGGTT
>CALZJQ010000042.1 GCA_945787895.1 uncultured Prevotella sp.
CGTGAGGGCAGTGACGCGTGGCGACGGTAACGTAGGCGACGATGTGACTGCCAACGTACGCACCATCAACAGCATCCCCCTTCAACTGACCGGAGAAGGTTACATGAAGACCTTTGAGATAAGAGGGGAGATACTCTTGCCTTGGGACAATTTCCAAAGGCTCAACGCAGAGCGTGAAGACACGGGAGAGACCCCTTTTGCCAATCCCCGCAATGCCGCAAGCGGAACACTGAAAAGCCAAAACTCACGCGTCGTGGCAGAACGCGGGCTTGATGCCTACCTGTACAGCATCATCGGGGATGACCTACCCAGCGACAGCCACATAGAAAACCTTGAAAGAGCACGCCGTTGGGGATTCAAAATCTTTGACGGCATGAGGAAGGTTGACAGCCTTCAGGGGATTTTCGACTTTATAGACTATTGGGATAAAGAGCGTAAAAGTCTTCCTGTAGCAACAGACGGGATCGTATTGAAAGTCAATTCCATACGACAACAGAAACTGCTCGGGTTTACAGCCAAGTCACCTCGTTGGGCAATAGCCTATAAGTTTAAGGCTGAACGTGCCTGCACTCCACTGCTGGAAGTTACGTATCAGGTAGGCAGGACGGGTGCCATCACGCCCGTCGCCAACATGAAACCTGTGTCACTCGCAGGCACTACCGTAAAGCGTGCCACACTTAACAACGAGGATTTCATACAGTCCTTCGACTTACATATCGGTGACTATGTATTTATAGAAAAAGGTGGTGAGATTATTCCAAAGATTGTCGGAGTAGATACGGAAAGGAGAAGCGAGAATGCCGAACCTGTCAGATTTATCACGCATTGCCCGGAATGCGGGGCGGAACTGATAAGATATGAAGGCGAGGCAGCCCATTACTGCCCCAACGACTCTTCCTGCCCTCCGCAGATTAAGGGAAGGATAGAGCATTTCATCGCACGAAAGGCAATGAACATCATGACCCTCGGTCCAGAGACCGTAGATGAATACTACCAACGCGGGCTTATACGCAACATTGCAGACCTTTACGACCTGACTGTAAGGCAAATAGACCCGTCCGGCAGCAAGGCGAAGTCTGCACAAAATGTAGTTCAGGCTATTGCAGACTCTACCCAGGTGCCTTTCGAACGTGTCGTTTTCGCACTCGGAATACGCTTCGTAGGAATCACTACGGCAAAGCTGTTGGCCCGTCACTTCCGTAACATTGACTCTCTGATGAATGCCTCGCTCGAGGAATTGCTTGAGGTTGAGGGCGTGGGACAGGTCATAGCAGAGAGCATAACAAGGTATTTCCACGATGAGACCAATCTTTCCATCCTCCAACGTCTCCGTGACAAAGGATTGCAGATGTGCGTCACAGAGGATGCTTCCAACGGCGGCAGCGATACGCTTGAGGGTAAGAGTATCGTAATCAGCGGAGTGTTCAGGCATCACAGCCGTGATGAATACAAGGAACTCATTGAGAAGCATGGAGGAAAGAACGTAGGCAGTATTTCCTCCAAGACCTCTTTCATCCTTGCCGGCGACAACATGGGACCATCCAAGCTGCAAAAGGCGGAGAAATTAGGCATTGAAATCATTGGCGAAGATACATTCCTAAAGATGATAGAGCCATCTGACTCCCCTACTCCCACCGCTACATCTGCTCCTACTACAACGTTAAATCCAACATCTTCTTCCTCCTCATCTTCAACGGCTTCCACTACTGGAACTCCAGTACAGCTTGAATTATGGTAAGCAAGCGTACAACCTACAACTCCACCAAACAAAAACAATGCGAAACTTCACTAATAAAACATAAAAGAAGAACCGTTTTGCTTGCCCTGTCAGAGAAAAGAATTATATTTGCAAGCGGAATTCAAACCGAGAAACAATCTGTAAAACAACAGAATCAACTAACAAAAACTAAGGAGGAAAACAAAATGAAAAAGACCATTCTTTTCTCAATCATGGCATTATCCGCACTGATTATGCCACAGGAATCACATGCTTGCACAGGTATTACACTGCACACCACAACGGGACTTCCCGTGACTGCACGAACCATAGAGTGGGCAGGCAACGACCTCGAAAGCCGTTACTCGATAGTTCCGCAAGGCTACAGACAACAGTCGTATCTGCCTGACGGCACTAAGGGAGGACTTGCATTTCAGGCAAAATATGGATATGTGGGATTAGCCGTACAGCAGGCGGAATTTGTAGTAGAAGGTATCAACGAGGCAGGATTGGCAGCAGGACTGTTCTATTTCCCCGACTATGGAGAATACGAAAAATATGATGCTGCGAAAAAAGACAGGACAATCAGCGATTTGCAGTTAGTCTCATATATTCTTGGAAAATGCCGGACGGTAGATGAGGTGAAAGAGGCTGTGAAGGATTTGCACGTTGTCACTATCGACCCCCGCGGCTCTACCGTACATTGGAGATTTACGGAGGAAGGCGGACGGCAAATAGTATTGGAAATAATCGGCAAGAAGCCGCATTTTTATGAGAATACCCTTGGCGTGCTGACCAACTCCCCTTCATTCGATTGGCACCTGACCAACCTCAACAACTACGTAAACCTGCAAACGGGAAGGATAGACAAAACCAAGATAGGAAATATGTCACTGCGTTCTTTCGGTGGAGGCAGCGGACTGCATGGTATTCCCGGCGACATGACACCGCCGTCAAGGTTTGTCAGAGCAGCTTTCTTCCAGTCGTCAGCTCCACGACTTGACAATACGGAGAAGACGATAGAACAAGCATTCCACATTCTCAACAACTTTGACATTCCTGTGGGAATACAATTCGCAGAAGGACAGGAAGTGCCTGACATTCCGAGTGCCACGCAATGGACTGTAGCAACCGACCTGAAGCATCGTTGCATATACTACCGCACCATGCACAATGCAAACATCCGTTACTTCAATCTCAAAGAGATTAATTTCAAAAAGGTAAAATTTCAATCTTTTCCTCTCGACTTAAAGAAATCACAAGCTATGGAGAGGATTAAGGTGGAATAGTTTTTTAGGGTTTTAAGGTTTTAAGGTTATGCGGTTTTACGGATGTCACAAACAGCTTTGTCATACATCCGTAAAACCGCATAACCTTAAAACCTTAAAACCGCACAACCATAAAACCGCCTATCCCTAAAATCCTTTAAGGATAGCAGCCATCTTCTGGAGAGTAGCCACACGTGTAGGTACAAGAGGGAGACGGAGCTGATTCTTAATAAAGCCCATCTCGCTAAGGAGTGCTTTCACTCCCGCTGGATTGCCATCTACAAACAAAAGGCTGTAGAGGTCTGTGAACTTATGGTGAATCTTTTGCGCAGCACCAAACTCACCACGGAACTCTAAACGTATCATGCGTGAGAACTCTTTCGGCAAGGCATTGCCGATAACGGAGATAACTCCCGTAGCACCACATGCTATCATAGGAAAAGTCAGTGCATCGTCGCCTGAGAGAACCTCAAAGTCAGCCGGCTTATTCTTCAGTATCTCATCCACCTGTTCCAACGATCCGCTTGCCTCCTTGATGGCAACGACATTCTTGCAGTCGGCAGCCAACCGGCAAGTTGTCTCAGGCTTGAGGTTAATACCCGTACGGCCGGGGACATTGTAGAGGACAACGGGGAGTTTCGTAGCACCCGCAATAGCCTTGAAATGCTGGTAAAGACCTTCCTGAGACGGCTTGTTATAATAAGGACAAACAGAAAGAATGCCATCTATACCAGAGAAATCACCGTTCTTCAACTCCTCCACCACGGCAGCGGTATTATTTCCTCCACATCCCATGAGAAGAGGTACACGACCATTTACCTGACGCACGATAGCTTCCTTGACCTGACGTTTCTCGTCAGCAGAAAGACATGGAGTCTCGCCTGTCGTGGCAAGGATGCAGAGGAAGTCTGCACCATTGTCAAGTTGATACTCTATCAAGCGGTGGAGCGCCTGAAAATCTATTGAACCATCTTCTGTAAAAGGAGTCACAAGGGCGATGCCGAGACCGCGGAAAATATTGTTCATCGTATAAATATGATTAGATTCTGGAACTACCTGGTATTGTGTCAAGAGTAAAAATATCCCTATCTTACAACAAAACAGTATAGCCGAAACAACACTATTTTTGAAATTCGGCTACAAAATTAATACTTTTTCCTAACAATCGTGCAAAATATCATGAGTTTTTTCTATCAAAAAGTAAGTTTTGTGGTTGCCAGCCGTTTATTGAAGATTGTCAAGCAATCATGCAGCGCACGATAAACCCTCACAAACCACGAGGCTTCAACGCAAACGTAAGCATCGTCACCTCGCTCCCAACCACAGGAATACGAGACCGAGAAGTACAAGGAAGAGATCAAGGAATTTCGACTTGAGGTTTTTCTCATGAAATATCATTGCTCCAAACAGGAAACTGACCAATACGCTTGCACGACGTACCATGCTGACAATAGAAATCATCGCGCCGTCGAACGTCAAGGCATAGAAATATACAAAGTCAGCCACTGACAGGAAAATACTGACCAAAAGGATTGACCAACGCCAACGGAATGGTGTCGTCCTCGTGCGTGTAGGAAGCCATAGCAACAGCAGCATTGCACCCATGATAAACACCTGATACACGTTGTACCAAGCCTGCACATCCATCTTGTTCAGTCCTACTCCACCACTTGAAGGAGGAGCCATCAAATATTTGTCATACAACCCGCTGACAGCACCGAGAACTGCGGCTCCGACAATAGCGAATATCCATTTGTCGTGCTTGAAATCTATACCCTCTTTCTTACTTGTACGGCTGAGCATATAGTAACTCACCACGGCAAGAGCCACACCAATCCACTGATACAAGTTGAGCCGTTCGCCGAATATCAACATGGCTCCGACCAAGACCATAATCGGTCTCGTGGCGTTGATGGGACCGTAGATAGTCAAGGGAATATGCTTCATGCCAAAATAAGCCAGCAGCCACGATGCCAGGACAATGAAACTCTTGAGCAGAATATATTTGTGGACATCCCATCCTACAACGGGTACGTAGAAAATACTCTCGTCTAAACAATGAGTCGCAGCCGACAAGACGATGAATGGGAGGAATATCAGGGAACAGAAAACCGTATTGAAAAACAAGACGGGCAACACTGCATTGCCATCCAAGGCATGCTTCTTGAACACATCATAAAAGCCCAGCAACGCCGCTGAGACAAACGCCAATATTAACCAAATCATAGAAATTGATAATAAACTATCCTGAAAATTTGTTTCGTGTAGAGCGAACCATGTCACTCTCAATATCTTACTTCCTCAAGAAAGAGGGCGTTTCCCGGCATACTCTCACCGGCACGGGTACGTTTCCTACCTTCTATCACAGCACGGAAATCATCTGACGTCATCCTGCCTCTTCCCACTTCAACGAGCGTACCTACTATGGCACGGACCATATTGCGGAGGAAACGGTTTGCCGTGATGCGGAAATACCATGAGCCATCCCCCTGCTGAAGCCATCGTGCCTCCGATATGGTGCACAGAGTAGTCTTCACGTCAGTATGTGACTTGCAGAAACACGCAAAATCCTCATACTCCATCATTATTCCCGCAGCCGCATTCATGGCATCAAAGTCCAAAGAAAAATGGCTCTCAAAAGAAAACGCCCGCTTGAAAGGGTTCTTACTTTCATGAAGATAATAATGATACGTGCGGCTGACGGCAGAAAAACGGGCGTGGAGACTGTCGTCAACGGGCTCTATCCAGTAAATAGAAATATCAGGTGGGAGCATTCTGTTGAGCTTATAGGCGAGTTGGTCACAGTGAAGAGTCAACGTTACTCCATCTGACAGAGAATGGTTTTCTTCCACAAGACTCCCCAGAAGCGACTGAATGTCATTGGCATCATAATCAAAATGCGCCACCATGTGCCTCGCATGCACACCTGCATCAGTCCTTCCCGCACCGACAATATCCGTCGGATGACGAAGAATGACACTAAGACACCGCTCTATCTCACCTTCTACCGAGATGCCGTTGGGCTGTATCTGCCAGCCATGAAAACGAGTCCCGTCGTATGACAAATGAATAAAATACCTCATTGTGGGTGCAAAATTACAAAAAAAATAGAAAAGTTTTCTGCAAGTCATTAAAAATTTGTAACTTTGCACGGATTTTTAAGTATGTAAGAAAATTATTACAATTACAAATAATCACATTTCAGAAGTTTTGCAAGTAATCTTGCGAAAGTAAAATATTTATTACTATATGAACATTTCTTATAAATGGCTCAAGGAATACGTAGATTTCAATCTCACTCCTGACGAAGTATGTGCTGCGCTGACAAGTACGGGTCTGGAAGTCGGTGCCCTCGAGGAAGTACAGTCCATCAAGGGAGGACTCAAGGGACTGTACGTAGGTGAAGTGCTCACCTGCGAGGTACACCCCAACTCCGACCACATGCACATCACAACAGTAAACATCGGTAAAGAAGAGCCTTCACAGATAGTATGCGGCGCTCCCAACGTAGCTGCAGGACAGAAGGTCATCGTTGCTGGCCTCGGATGCAAGCTCTATGACGGCGACAAGGAATTTGTCATCAAGAAATCAAAGCTGCGCGGAGTGGAGAGCTGCGGCATGATATGCGCCGAGGACGAGATTGGCATCGGCAATGACCACAACGGCATAATCGTCCTGCCAGAGGATGCACCGGTAGGACAGCCGGCAGCAGAATACTACAACCTGCAGAGCGACTGGCTTATTGAAGTTGACATCACAGCCAACCGTGCGGACGCTCTGTCACACTACGGCGTAGCACGCGACCTCTACGCATGGCTCAAGCGCAATGGTTATGAGACAAGCCTTCACAGACCTGACTGCAACACATTCGCAGCAGATAACAACAACCTCCCTATCGACGTCGAAATAAAGAACACAGAGGCTTGCAAACGCTATGCTTGCGTCAGCATCACAGGATGCGAGGTGAAGGAGTCACCTGACTGGCTCAAGGAGAAACTGACGACAATCGGACTGCGTCCTATCAACAATATCGTTGACATTACCAACTATATCATGATGGCTTACGGACAGCCACTCCACTGCTTTGACGCTGATATGGTCAAGGGTAACAAAATCATCGTCAAGGACGAAAACTCAGGACAGCCGTTCATTACCCTCGACGGAGAGGAACACATACTCGGCGAGCACGACCTTGCCATCTGCAACGTCGAAGAACCAATGTGTATCGCAGGTGTATTTGGAGGAAAGGGCTCCGGTACGTACGAGACGACAAAGAATGTAGTTCTCGAGTCAGCATATTTCCACCCCACATGGATACGCAAATCTGCACGCAGACACGGACTCAGCACTGATGCAAGTTTCCGTTTCGAACGCGGTATCGACCCTAACGGCACGATATATGCACTGAAACAGGCCGCAATACTCTGCCGTGAACTCGCCGGTGGCAAGGTGTCAATGGAAATACGTGACGAATACCCCAATCCTATTGCCAACCCTGAGGTGCGACTTGATTATTCTTATGTCAATTCCCTGATTGGAAAGGAAATAGGCATAGAAATGATAAAGAGCATTGTCACCTCTCTTGAAATGGAGATACTGAGTGAGGATTCTGACGGACTTAACCTTTCCGTTCCTGCCTACAGGGTAGATGTGCAGAGGCCATGCGACGTAGTAGAGGACATCCTGCGCATATACGGATATAATAATGTGGAGATTCCTACGCAGTTGAAATCTTCCCTCGTGATAAAGGACTTTGAAGACCAGCGTCATAAGATGGCTAACCTCGTGGCAGAACAGCTCGTAGGAGCCGGCTTCAACGAGATACTCAACAATTCTCTGACAAAATCAGCTTACTATGAAAACTTGCAGAGCTACCCGGCAGACAAATGCGTGAGAATAATGAACCCTCTCAGTTCTGACCTCAACGTGATGCGTCAGTCCCTGCTCTTCGGAGGTCTCGAAAGCATCATGAGGAATGCAAACCGAAAGAATCCTAATCTCCGCTTCTTCGAGTTTGGCAATTGTTACGTCCATGATGAGCAGAAACGCAACGATGAAAATCCTATGCAGGCATACAAGGAAGAGAACCATCTCGGACTCTGGATTACGGGAAAACGCATAGAAGGTTCATGGATACATCCTAACGAGGACTCCACGTTCTATGAGCTCAAGTCATACGTTGACCTCATACTCAGACGCATAGGTATGCCGCAGGGAATGCTCGTCACATCTAAATCACAAAACGACATCTTCGCTACCGGACTTACCATCATGAACCGCGGAGGAAAGGTCTTCGTAGAGATGGGTATTGTCAGCAAAGCAATTCAGCATAAGGCAGACATAGACAATGACGTATTCTTTGCAGACATCAACTGGACTCAAGTAACCAAGGCTGTCAAGAATGGAAGCGTGGATTTCCATGAGTTGTCACGTTTCCCTGCAGTGAGTCGCGACCTTGCCCTTCTCTTGGACAAAAACATAGAATTTGCCCAGATAGAACAGATAGCATGCCAGACAGAAAAGAAACTTCTCCGTTCGGTAGAACTCTTTGATGTCTATGAAGGAAAGAACTTGCCGGCAGGAAAGAAATCATACGCTGTCAACTTCATCCTGCAGGATGACCAGAAGACTCTCAACGACAAGCAGATAGAGGCTATCATGAACAAACTCATCACTAACCTCAAGAAACAACTTGGAGCAGAGTTGAGATAATCAATCTACGAAACCCGCCATTATATTACAACAGCAAAAAAACAAAAACAAAAACAAAAACAAACAAAAATAATAAACACAAACAATGGGAAGAGCATTTGAATATCGTAAGGCCACCAAGATGAAGCGTTGGGGGCACATGGCAAAGACCTTTACACGTCTCGGCAAGCAGATTGCAATAGCAGTACAGAGCGGCGGTCCAGAACCGGAAAACAATCCTACACTCCGTTCCATCATAGCTACGTGTAAGCGTGAAAACATGCCCAAGGACAACATCGAGCGTGCTATCAAGAACGCCTTGGGTAAGGATAAAAGTGCATACAAAGAGGTGACATACGAGGGATATGGACCTCATGGAGTTGCTGTCTTCGTAGATACTCTCACCGATAACACTACTCGTACAGTAGCTGACGTCCGCTCAATATTCAACAAGTTCTCCGGCAACCTTGGCACAACAGGCTCTCTCGCATTCCTTTTTGACCACAAATGCGTATTTACATTCAAGAAAAAGGAAGGCGTAGATATGGATGACCTTATCCTCGAACTTATCGACCTCAACGTAGATGACGAGTTCGATGAGAACTATGACGAGGAAAAGGATGAGACGACAATCACCATCTACGGTGATCCGAAGTCCTACGCACAGATACAGAAATATCTTGAGGAACAGGGCTTTGAGGAAATTGGTGGAGAGTTCACCTACATACCTAACGACACAAAGGACGTAGATGAAGAGCAACGTGCCACTATCGACAAGATGGTAGAGAAGCTGGAAGAGTTTGATGACGTCCAGAATGTCTATACCAACATGAAGCCGGAAGGCGTTGAGGAATAAATAAGGGCATCTTCTTTATGGAACAGAAAGAAATTACCTTCTCTACAAAGGGGGTATGCGCCAAGTATATCCGCATCGTGTTGAATGCAGACAATACCATAGCAGAAGTGGAATTCTATGGTGGATGCAATGGCAATACCAAAGGCATTGCATCTTTGGTTAGAGGCATGAAGGCTGAAGATGTAATCGAAAAGTTACGTGGAACAACCTGCGGCTTTCGTCCCACTTCCTGTCCTGACCAGTTGGCACAGGCATTGAGTGAAAACATCTCTACCGCTTCTGAATAACAAGAAAAAAAGAGTTTCGCACACTCTGACCGCAAAGTCTATGTATGCGAAACTCTTTTTTTGTCTTCTCAACTGTATTTTGTATCTCAACTACATATTGTCTTGACAGAAACAAACAGTCTTGTTACTGTGCCTTCTCGTCAAGATAACTGTCCTTAAATCCAAGGAAATAAAGCACTCCGTCGAGACCTATCGTATTGATAGACTGACGGGCATTTGCCACCACACGAGGCTTTGCATGGAAAGCAATGCCGAGACCAGCTTCTGAAAGCATTGGAAGGTCATTGGCTCCGTCACCTACTGCAATGGTCTGTTGCAAATCCACCTTCTCCACTTGTGCAATAAGGCGGAGAAGTTCAGCCTTGCGCTTTCCATCTACTATCTCTCCTACGTAGTTTCCTGTTAGATGACCCGTCTCGTCAATTTCCAATTCATTGGCATAGACATAATCAATACCATATTTTTTCTGTATATATTCTCCGAAGAAAGTAAAACCGCCAGAGAGAATGGCTATCTTATATCCATACTTTTTCAAGACATACATCAGGCGGTCAACGCCTTCCGTGAATGGAAGGTTTTCTGCAATCTCCTGCATTACCTTCACGTCAAGACCCTTGAGGAGCTTGCAACGCAGAGTGAAGGACTCCTTAAAGTCTATTTCTCCACGCATGGCAGACGCTGTGATGGCTGCTACCTGGTCATAGACTCCATGCTTTCGCGCCAGTTCGTCAATCACCTCAGCCTGTATAAGCGTTGAATCCATATCAAAACATATCAGCCGGCGCATACGACGATACATATTGTCACGCTGGAACGAACAGTCTATGTTCATTTCGCTCGACATCTTGAGCAGTTCTCCGTGAAGTGCACTCTTGTCCTTTGGGTTTCCACGCACAGAAAACTGGATGCAGGCACGGGTCTTTTCCAACGGATGAAGGATACTGGAACGTCCCGTAAGACGGATGATAGCATCAATGTTGAGACCTTGGTCAGCAATAAGCTGCGTCACTGCCCCTATCTGCCTTGCTTCAAGCTTGCGACCCAGAACGGTAAGCATATAGCGATGCTTGCCCTGTCGAGATACCCAACTCTCATATTCGTCAAGCGAGATAGGAATAAAGCGAATGTTTACATTGAGTTCACTTGCCTTGAAAAGCAATTCCTTCATTACCTTTCCTGAATGTTTCTCTTCTACACGGATGAGAATGCCCAGACTCAGTGTGGAATGAATGTCTGCCTGTCCTATATCCTGAACGTGTACATCATAGCGAGCAAGTACGCTCATGATACTTGCAGTCAAGCCTGGACGGTCTTCTCCAGTAATACGAAGGAGCATCAGTTCCTCTTTTTCCTGTTCCATTTATATCAGTTTCTATAGTACAAAAAAAAACGAAATTGTAAAGCGCATGAGCAAGATGATTACTCTCTTACTTATGCATCTTTAATATTATCCCTGTTCTCTATCTCAGTCCATCCTGTCCCTATAATCCTCATAACCATATCTTCTTAGCAGATGAAGATTATTGTCCGTGTCAAGCAGACAGATATCAGGATGGGTGATACCATTGAAGTAGCAGGTCTTTACAGTAGTATAATGTATCATATCCTCAAGGATGATACTCTCTCCTACTTTAAGTTCATGGTCGAAAATCCATGATTGCATCCAGTCTCCTGACAGGCAACTGTTTCCTCCAAGACGATAGACGAACTCTCCCGAAGGATATTCCCCCTCTATGGTTTGCGCCCCACGTACATTGGGCCAATATGGCATTTCGAGACAGTCAGGCATGTGGCAGGTGAAGGAAACATCGAGAATTGCAGTCTTTATTCCTTTGTTTTCTACAATATCCACCACATGAGACACCAATGGTCCTGTCTGCCATGCGAAGGCACTGCCCGGTTCGAGGATGACATGGAGGTGCGGATAGCGTTTTTTGAATCCTTGCAAGACATCTATGAGCAGCGGAATGTCATAGTCCTTGCGGGTCATAAGATGTCCTCCTCCAAAGTTTATCCATTCTATCTGGTCAAACCATCGAGAGAATTTCTCTTCGATATGTACCAAAGTACGCTGAAATACGTCTGAGCCACTCTCGCAATGACAATGGCAATGAAATCCAGTAACACCCTCAGGCAATCTCTCAGGTAATTGATCGGACAGCACTCCGAAACGTGTACCCGGAGCACAGGGATTGTATATGTCCGTGCCTACTTCGGAATACTCCGGATTAATCCTTATCCCAAACTTCAAATCGGGATTTGCTTCAAGAGCCGAATGATAATGACGTGAGTACTGTGTGAGAGAATTAAAGGTCAGATGGCTCGACATCCCGGCTATCTCCATTATCTCGTCGTCTGTATAAGCAGGCGAGAAAGTATGGGCAGGAAATCCAAATTCCTCAAATGCAAGGCGCGCTTCCGAAAGGCTTGAAGCCGTAGTACTCGATATGTACTCACGGAAAATAGGGAATGTCTTCCAGAGTGCAAAAGCCTTGAATGCCAGGATAATCTCTACTCCGGCTCGTTCTGCTACATCTTTTATCAAAGAAAGATTCCTGCGCAGCTTCTCTTCTTCGAGAACATACGCAGGTCTTGTCATTTCATTTATTTTCATGTATTCCTTGAAGGTAACATAATACTTCCTACAAACGAATATCAGCAACTGATTGCAGCTTCGAGAGCCACCTGCATCATCTGCTTGAAACCATTCTGACGCTCTTCTGAAGACAATTCACGCTTACTTACAAAAGAGTCACTGATGGTCAGGAGACAAGCAGCGTGCTTTCCTAAAACATTTGCATTGTGGAACAGTGCAAATGACTCCATTTCGACACACTGGCAATCCGTGCGCTTTGAAATGCTCTCAAATGATTCAGGTGTATAGAACACATCTGAGGAATATACGTTGCAGAGATTACATTTTGTCTTGAGACTTTCTGCAGCCTGCATTATCTTTTCATTGAGCTCTTGGCTTGGTGCTATCTCGTGACCCTCAAAACCACTCATCACCTTTGCATAGCTTGAATCGCTGTATGCTTTCTCTGCGAGGGCCACGTCAAGCACTTCAAGTTTTGAAGAATAGCTTCCTGCAGAACCAATACGAATGATATTCTCTACACCATAGAATGAATACAATTCCCATGAGTAGATACCTATGCTTGGCATACCCATGCCGGAAGCCATGACACTGACAGGTACGCCTTTATACTTACCTGTATATCCGAGGACATTTCTCACATCTGTCACGAGTACAGCATCTTCCAAAAAAGTCTCAGCCAATAGTTTTGCACGCAGTGGATCGCCAGGCATAAGCACCGTTTTTGCGAAAGCACCGTCTTTTGCATTAATGTGTGGAGTCATAATATCACAATTTTGTTTATAATATATGTGTTTCTGTTTGCAAATATACTTACTTTTTCCCATATCTCCAAAAGGGAGAGGGGATTTTTTGGGGGTTGTCGGTTTCGGGTTGCCGGTATTATGTCTGTACAACAGCCAGACCAATGGCAGTAAGGCTATTCCGTTGCCTCTTCCCTCAAAGCCTTACAGCAGTTTATTATTCCGTAGTCATACTCATCTCTGCCGAGAATCTCGAGTATTTCCTTTCCTGTAGCATTGGGATTCTCGTCAAGACACTTGTTGACAGCATCGATTTTTTGCTGTTGAAAGAGATGACTGACAGGCAGTTGCCCCGACTTTATCGAGGGAATCAGATAATTATAGACTGTGTTTTCTGTCACCATAAACTCTGCCGCTATTCCTTCGACGGAGATTCCCGAACGGAACAACTCAAGAGCCTTTTGTTCCTTGACATTCTGTGGGAGAACCTTAGCTTCTTTCATCTTCAGCTCAGGCTTCGTATATCCAAAGGTCTTCACAGCCTCCCCTACCATTCTGAGAGTCGTTTCTCCATAACTCTCAATGTATTTCTTTCCTATGCCTGGAATGAGCAGCAACTCTTTTTCATCTGAAGGCAAGAGGTTTACTATACCCATCAGGGACTTTTGAGTAAGCACAAAGAACGCAGGACGGCCAATCTTTTCGGCCTCTGCCTTTCTCCAATCCACCATGATATGAAAGAATTCCTTATGTTTTACTTCTACTGGAATATCTACTGTCATGCGTGGTTTCTTCTCCTTTTTCTCTTTCTTCTCCCTCTTAGTTTCAGTGGAGCCACCTTTTTTCTTGACATCTTCTCCGTCCAGGTCAAGGCAAATCCTTGCTTTTTCCTGCAGGTATGGCTGTATTGCTATGCCTTTCTGAGCCACATAAGACAGCAGTCTGAGTTTGAAGACAAGGTTATCCCTGAATGTTGACAGGATATTTTCGAGCCTTTCTGACACTACCTGATTGTCAGTCATGAGAGAAGTCGTTTTAAGCAAGTCGTGGGAATCACACAACTGTTGCTCAAAATATGCCGCACCTTTCCTTAATCTCTCCTGCAAGAGTTCTGATTCCTGATAGTGAGGCTCTGTGAGAATTATGTTCTGATACTGGTTATGAAAACGAAGTGCCACGTCTTCCACTTTTTCCTTGAACTTCACTGACATATCCTTCCAATTACGATACTGTGTCGGATAGAGGTCATAAAAATACTCACGCATCAGTCTCTCCATGTCATTAAACCCATATCTCAGGTGCATGAAGGAGAAAAGGTCCTCTGTAATGCGAAGCAGATAGTGGCGTTGCATCTGGTCAAGACGGTCATCATCGGGACTCTTGTGGCGAGGGTCATTCTGGAACGTATCTACCGTCTTGTCACTTATGATGGCATACTGCGGTATTGGAGCAGAGAGAACCATTCCCTCAAGTGACTTGCACCGGGACAATGCCACGTAAGTCTGTCCGTGGGCAAAACTGTTTTGTACGTCAATGATGGCGCGCTCGAAAGTCAACCCCTGGGATTTATGGACGGTTATAGCCCATGCTGCCTTGAGAGGTTGCTGGAGAAAACGCCCTACCACAACCTCAGCAATATCGTGAGAAGATTCGTCTATCTCATACTTTACGTTTGTCCATTCCTCTGGCTGCACTTCTATCTCCTTGCTTTCTCCGGCAGGAAGTACCATCACCTTGCCGTCGCTGATTTCCACCACCTCTCCTATCATGCCGTTATAGTAACGCTTTGAGGGAGAGGAGTCATTTTTTATGAACATCACCTGCGCTCCGACTTTCAGCACAAGATGTTGCTCTGTCGGAAAAGACATCTCGGGAAAGTCCCCCTGCACCTGTGCGTCAAAGAGGCAGGGCGGCGTGGGAAGCGCATCAAGCTCCCGTTTGTTGATGCTGTCTGCCTGATAATTATGCGTGACAAGCCTGATATATCCATCTTCCTTTGGCGGATTGAAATTTGGAATAAACCTCCTGTTGAGTTCGGCAAGCAAGTGGGAGTCTGCCATATTCTCACGCACCTTATTTAATAAGCCGATGAATACAGGGTCACTCTGCCTGTAAACGTGGCTGAGCTGCACCGTTACGAAATCTGTCTGCTGGAGAGCCTTGCTTGAAAAGAAATAAGGAGTGTCGTAATAATTGCGCAGCAGGCTCCATTCGTCATCCTTTGCTACGGGCGCAAGCTGCTGCATATCTCCTATCATAAGCATCTGAACCCCTCCAAATGGTCTGTTTCTATCACGATATTGGCGCAGGACGGCATCAATAGCGTCAAGGAGGTCAGCTCTTACCATTGAAATCTCATCAATGACTATGAGATCGACAGTGCGGATAAGTCTCAGCTTTTGCTTGCGGAAAGCGTATCTCTTATTGTTTGAAAGAGTGGAGTTAGGTATCTGTGGACCAAAAGGCAACTGGAAAAAGGAGTGGATTGTCACACCTTCTGCATTGATGGCGGCAATACCTGTGGGTGCGAGGACTACCATTCTCTTCGGCACGTTCCTCCTGAGATTTTTCAGGAATGTAGTCTTTCCCGTTCCTGCTTTGCCTGTAAGAAAAAGGTGCGTGTCGGTATTGGCAATGATTTTCCATGCCAGATTGAGTTCTTTATTTTCTATTTTGCTGCTCATTGTCTATTATCAAATGAAATCAATAAGTGATATTTGTGCGACGGGTACTACATGGAATATGAGAAACCGAGGGCAAAGTATTCTTTCATTTGCCAATAGTCGTTGTCGTCCCGTCTTGAAACTCCATCGTCAAACCTCGGATAAAGGAAGAGGTTTGTAGAGACAAACTTGCTTATTGCGAAGGAGATGGTATTCTCAAATTCCACCACTGCACGCTTGTACGTGGTATAGGCATAGAGTCTTGATGTCCACTTTATGTCGTTGTTTGGTTTCCAAGTAAGGTTGAGAGTCATCTGCGAACCCATATCAGTAAGGGTGTGCTCACCCTCATCAAGACCGAATCTCGTAGAAAGGGCAAGACGATCTACATATTTGAAGTTCAATGCTATTGGAGCAAGGTGTACGGAACCGTTGAGTTTCTTGTTCTTTGTGCTTATGGTATAGTCCATACCAATGGAGAAATTGAGCTCAAGGGGTGAAAAGAAGTCTGAATATACTGTGCTGTTATTGCTCTTGAAGGTACGCATAAACTGCGTAGTGGCTATCATCTGGAAGGCATAATCCCATTTTTTGATAGCCTGAAGGCTTAGTTTTCCTGTATAGCGTAACATGTCAGTTGAGGTTTTCAGGGAATGAAGGGTATCAGACTCTGATGTCTGTAATCCCAGTTTCATTTCGAGAGTGTTCTCAAATTTCACCTTCTGCTTGTTGTTATAATTGAGTTTCAGGACAACATTTCCCACGGCAGAGAGATTGCTTTCGCCACCTTTATACCAGTTTTCTGATATGTAATTCTGCAAGAACTGAAGGCTGTAGTCTCCTGAAAACTTCCAGAAATTTGGTTTGAAGATTTTTATGTCAACTGGGGTATAGTCGTCTATCTGCTTTTCTTCCTCCGGCTGTACGGTCTTTTGTATTTCCACCTTTCTCTTTACAGGGGAGGAAGGCAATTCGCCGGCACTCTCAGCAGACTTGTGAAGACGGGAGACAGAGGTCTGGACGAGGTCAGGCCGGGAGAGGAAATAGCGCAAAAGCACGGAGTCCATTTCCTGATCTTCGACGGATTGGCTGCGCACGGCATTGGGATTTAGCATTCCAGCCGTAATCTTAGGGTCGTATGTCAGAGGGGAAAAGAGACGATAATACTTGGTATTGAGGATTTTCTGGCTGTCAGCACTGAGAGATTCCAATGCCTTTTGCAGAGAATCCACATGTTGTCTGAGCAGTTTCAGAGAGTCTTCGTATGCAGTCATCATTGCTTTTTCCTTGTCAATATTCTCATTATTAACTTTTGCAAACCGTGCGTCTGCTTCGGAAGCAGAAATAAAAAGAATCAGGATGGTCAGGATATATCTCATTTTTGGTAAACGTATTTTGAAATTACAAATTGCAACAATAATAGACTACAAAGTTAATAGAATTATTTGACAATTTGCGATAAGTGTGATAAAAAAATAACGAATGAGCATTATTATAAACAAATAAATGTCTTTTTCTTCATAATATGGAAAAAAATCAGTAACTTTGTGCCCTAAATGACGTGGACAAAGGCAGACTGACCACGTTATTATTATCGTTATCGTAGATTATTAACATCATTTTGCTCAAAATATCATAATACTTTTACGCCGTAGTTTGGCGGGAAGTCAGTGACAAGGGCATAAACAAAAAAGAGAAAGCAAATAATGGACAAAAACACCATCGTCGGTTTCGTACTCATCGCAGCTGTGCTGTTTGGTTTCAACTGGTTCACACGTCCTTCGGAAGAAGAAATCGCTGCACAGAGAAAGCAGGATTCTATCTCTGCTGTTGTAAAGGAAAAAGAAGAAATCAAGCGCATCGAAGCAGAGACTAAGAAAAAGGAAGCCATAAAATCAGCTTCCGAGGACAGTACCTCACTCTTCTTTTCAGCCCTTAAAGGACAGGATAATAATATCGTATTGGAAAACAGCAAATTGACTCTTACTCTCTCCACAAAAGGAGGAACGGTCACAAAGGCTGTCATAAAGGATTTCAAAAACAAGGAAGGAAAGCAGGGTGTCGTGCTCTTTGACAAGAACGACCAGCAACTGAACTTCATTCTTCCTGCAAAAGACGTAAACATAGCAACAAAGGATTTGTATTTCACGCCTTCTGATGTTACGAAAAATAGCGTGACTTTCACTGCCGCGGCGGATTCAGGAAAGACTCTCGTACTCAAATACAGCCTTAATGAAGACTATCTCCTCAGCTGCTCTCTGCAGGCTAAAGGAATGTCAGGACTGTTCAATCCGAACATGTCGCAGATGGACATAAACTGGAGGGAGCAGGCACGTCAGCAGGAAAAAGGCTTCACTTTTGAAAACCGTTACGCTACGCTGACTTACCATTTTGCTGACGGCGGCACGGACTATCTGTCAGAGACGAGTGAGAAGATAGACGAGGCAATAGAGGAAAAGACCAGTTCTTCTCTGCCGTTATGATTTCAAAGAGCGGCTTTGCCGACAATGCGTTGCTCACATCCGTTCCATACGAGAAGGGACAGGGTTACCTCAAGGCATACGAAGCAAAGCTGAAGACGGCTTTTGACCCTAATGGAGTAATCCCATCTGAGTTTGAGTTCTACTTCGGTCCCAACGATTTCCGACTCCTTCAGGACGTTCAGGAGAAGTCAGCTTTTGGAAAAGACCTCGAAAT
>CALZJQ010000043.1 GCA_945787895.1 uncultured Prevotella sp.
AGATTATTGTAAGTGTGATTTTTATTAGCATTGTTGTTTGGTTGTTTGGTTGTTTGGTTGTTTGGTTGTTTAGTTGTTTGGTTGTTTAGTTGTTTAGTTGTTTGCATTCGACTCCATTGTGTCACAGCCAACAAAACAACAAAACAACCAAACAACAGTTAATTAAACCTTACCTGCATCTGACAGAGTACGGCATTGTTGGCACGGTGGATGAAGGCATTCTTTGTGGTGTATGCACTGCGATAGACATACTGCACCTGGAAACGGCATTTCTTGAAATACCACCATTGGAAACCGAGCACTGCCTTGTGCATGTCGTAGCCGAGGTCGGTGTTGAAATTGAAATAGTCGTATGACCCTATGATGTCGAAGACTTTAGGGACAAGGGCAATGCTGCCTGTGACGTATGCTCCACGGCTGGCAGCATCGCCATCCTTTCCTTCGAGATATTCGCCATGGACATTGAATGATGGAGACTTGTAATCAAATCCTACGCTGTATCGGTTACGTTTATAGTTTTGCCCTACTTGAATGTCAGGATTATATACAGAGGTTGCAACGGCATTTCCGCGTCCCAACTGTCCTGAAGCAACGATGTTGAGTCCTTTTGTAGGACGCAACTCTATGCGACCAATGAGGTCTTTGGCATTGTTGTTGTCTCTCTTGTTAATGCCTTGTCCGTTCATCACTCCCAATTCGTAATACAATTTTCCCTTAGCCACTTCTCCATACAATGCCATGCCAAGGTCACGACCGTACTGTACGCCGTAGAGAGGGTCAGAGCCGCAACCTGTGAGGTAGGTGACGCTCTCGGAACAGACGTCAATGACTTCGGAATTGGTGGGCGACACCCTGTTTTCGATGGACAGACCGTTCTTGAATTGTCCGAAGCGGACGGAGAGAGCCTTGTCGTTGGTGAGACGATAGTCTGTATAATATTCCTGCACCTGCCCTCCTATGTCATGCATGAACTGGAAAGACCACTTGTCAGTAATCTGTGCATTTGCGAAGACAATGGCACGCTTGAAATCAAACGTGTTGGTCTCTTCTCCTCCCTTGTGTTGGTATGTGTAACCTGCCTGAGCATAACCATGAAGCTGAATCCTTTTACTGATGTCTTCGACAAATTGCCTTGCCTTCTCGCTGTCGGATTGTTGCCCGACCACTATTGATGGAAAAAGGAGAAGGCTTAGTACGAACAATGACGCACGCTTGCTGTGATAGTTCATCTAAATAATAGTTTTGTTTTATGTTTATAATAGAAATTCTGAGATAATCTGCTTGCAAAGGTAAGGCTTTTATATTAAATAGCCAAAAAAATATTAAATTTATTAGGGATTATGTCACAATTTGTTATTTTTTTATTACTTTTGCCGCCAGATTGTCTTTGAAAGGCAACCAAACCACCAAACAACTAAACAACTAAAAAACTAAACCACCGATTTATCCATGCTTGACAAAAGTGAATATCTACATCCTGACAAGGAATGCCTCTCCCGTGAAGAGATAGAGGCATTGCAGCTGGAGCGTCTGAAGGAGACTGTGCGCCGCTGCTATACAAATCCTTTTTACAAGAAACGTTTCGACGAAATGGGCATTACTCCTGATGACATACAGTCATTGGACGATGTGCGCAGGCTGCCTTTTACGACAAAGCAGGATTTGCGTGACAATTATCCCTTTGGTTTGGCGTGCGTGCCTATAGAGAAATGTACGCGATTGCACTCGTCAAGTGGTACGACGGGTAACCCTACGGTCATTCTTCATACCCAGAAAGATATTGACGAATGGGCAAATGCCGTGGCGCGCTGCCTCCACATGGTTGGACTTCGTCCTTCTGACGTTTTCCAGAACTCCAGTGGTTATGGAATGTTTCCCGGCGGTCTTGGCTTCCAGTTCGGAGCAGAGCGGCTCGGAATGCTCACTGTTCCCGCAGCTGCTGGAAACACGTTGCGCCAGATAAAGTTCATCAAGGACTTCGGCACGACTGCCATCCATGCCGTTCCCTCATACGTGACGCGAATATATGAGGTCATGCAGGAACAGGGGGTTGATCCCCGTCGTGACACGAAGCTGAGGGTTCTTGCCATAGGAGCAGAACCACACTCCGAGGAACAGCGCAGGCGCATCGAGGAAATGATGGGCGTAAAGGCTTACAACTCCTTCGGTATGTCGGAGATGTGCGGTCCTGGTGTGGCTTTTGAATGCAAGGAGCAGAACGGACTCCACTTCTGGGAGGACTATTACATCGTGGAGATAGTCAACCCTGAGACTATGGAGCCTGTGCCGGATGGAGAAATCGGAGAACTCGTTCTTACAACGCTCAACCGTGAAGCAATGCCGCTGTTGCGTTATCGCACCCGTGACCTGACACGTGTTTTGGGACGCACTTGTCCCTGTGGACGCAACCATATCCGACTCGACCGCATGAGAGGACGTTCGGACGATATGATGGTACTTCGTGGCGTGAATATCTTCCCTATACAGATTGAGAAGATACTCATGCAGTTCAAGGAACTCGCTACCAACTATCTCATTACTCTTACAACGGATGAAAACAACGACAATATGACCGTTGAGGTAGAATTGGAAGAGTTGTTCACTGACGATTTCCAGCGTTTGCAGCGTTTGCAGAAAGATGTTACACGTGCGTTAAAGGATGAAATCTTGCTCACTCCTCATGTCCGGCTTGTTCCAAAGGGAACACTTCCTGTAAGCGAAGGCAAGGCAGTACGCGTCATAGATAAGCGCACGGTATATCAGTGATTTTTGTTGTTTTGTTGTTTTGTTGTTTAGTTGTTTGGTTGGCAGTACCGCGAAAGACTCGAAAGCAAACACCAAAACCACAAAACCTCAAAACACCAAAACCACAAACCCTGGTGCTCTTCGACCAGGTCGAAGAGAAAACACCCCCCCCCAAAAAAAACAAAACCACCCCCCACCATGACCATAAAACAATTATCAATATTTATAGAGAACAAAGGCGGAACGCTGATAAAGGTTCTCGACAGACTTAGCGAGGCAGGTATTCAGATTATCGCTTCGACAGTGGCTGACACACAGGACTATGGCATCTATCGTGTCATCTGTGATAATCCCAAGAAAGCATATATCATATTAAAGGAAGAGGGCATCAACCTACAGCTGACAGATGTATATGCTCTCTACGTCAACGATGAACCGGGTGCTATGGCAAATACACTCAGAGAGTTGTCGGATTCTGGTATAGCAATATCCTATATATATACTTTCCTGCTCAATGGCAAGGGAGTCCTTGTCTTCCGCACTTCGGATATGGAGAAGACTAATGAGGTTATATCCTTGAAGAAACTGAACCCTGTCATCGAACTGTGAAAATAACGCTGTTACAACAGGATATCTGTTGGGCAATGCCCACGGAAAACATCAGGCGCACTGAGGTGTCTCTCCTCAATGCGCCTGTCAGTGATTTATATGTCTTGCCGGAGATGTGGAGCACGGGCTTCGGCAGTCCGCAGTCTCTGACGGAAAGCGGTTTCGACTACGGTAATGACATGTCGCTTCAATGGATGAAGAGAATGTCAATCCGACTTGATGCCGCTATTGCCGGAAGTCTGTCGGTTAGGGAAAGGGATGGCATATATCGCAACCGTTTCTATTTTGTCACTCCCGATGACGTGTGGTATTATGACAAGCGTCATCTCTTCTCCTACGGCAACGAGCATCTGGCTTATACTGCGGGAAAGGAACGGATAGTGGTCGAGTGGCGAGGGGTAAGGTTCCTCCTTCAGATATGCTACGACCTGCGCTTCCCTTGCTTCTCACGCAATTGGATAATACGTTCAGATGAGCCCCTGCCTTCATACGGATATGACTGCGCCCTGTATGTAGCCTCATGGCCTACGTCACGTATCAGTGTGTGGCACGCATTGCTCAGGGCACGCGCCTTGGAGAATCAATGTTATGTTGTAGGAGTGAATCGCATAGGTGAAGACCCACAATGCACGTATTGTGGTGGCACGTGCGCCATAGATGCGTACGGCAGAACCGTTGCCTCCTGTCCTGAGGGAACAATAGCCTCCTGCTCTTTTGAGATGGATTTAGAGGGCTTGGCACGATTTCACCGCAAGTTCCCCGTCTTGGAGGATGTTTAGTTTAGTTGTTTAGTTGTTTAGTTGTCTTGTTGTTTGGTTGATGGCATTCGACTCCATTACATCCAACAAAACAACCACAACCCGCCTATACAACCCTCAACCCTCAACAACTATTCCCCCCATAGCCTGAATAGTGACCTTTATCTTGCCATCCTTGCCGACCTGGACTTTCTTTATGAAAGAGGAAGCAACGGTTTCTCCAGCTTTCTTCTTCGCATTGTCAGCGTAAAGAGATACTTCCTTGCCAGCAAACTGTGGGAGGCAGAGGGTTGTGGTGATAGGTTTATCCGTGCCGTTCAGTCCTGCCACATACCATTCTTCGCCCGTGCGGCGTGCCATTATTATATAATGTGTAGGATAACCTTCAAGGTAACAGGTCTCATCCCACGTGGTAGGTATCTTCTTTAGAATGTCGAGTTCAAACTGTGGCAACTCCGAAAGATTGTTGGGCTGAATGGCTATACATTGCACGCTTGTCTGATTGACGATGGCACTTGCTATCTCGAAGATGTCCGTAGTATAACGTTGGTGACGGCTTTTGTTGTCCTTGCTGATATATCTGTTCATGATAGTGCCGCCCCAGTCCATGCTTGCCACAGTGTTGCGTGAGAACGGGTGCATGGTAAGTTCGAAGCCTTCCTGCTTGGCATGATGCTCCGAGAAGAATACATTCTCCGATGCAAGGACTGCCTCGGAAGCTACGAAGTTGGGGTACATCCTCTCCCAGCCGCGTGGCAGCGTGCATCCATGGAAGACAACCTGCAGCCCGTGGCGGTTGGCATCAGAGAGTATGTCTTCATATTGCTGCATCGTTTCCTGCTTGTCTCCTGCAAAGAAATCCACTTTGATGCCTTTGACTCCTATCTTCTCCAGCCATGCCATTTCTTTCTCACGCTGTATGCTCGTCTTCATGCAGTTGCGCGGGCCTTGCGGTGCATCGTTGGCATAGCCGTTGCTGTTGTACCAAAGTAGCAGGCTGACTCCCTTGCTCTGGGCATAACGGCTGAGTTTTTCTATGCCTTCACGTCCGATATTCGTGTCCCAATAATTATCTACGAGGCAGTATTCATATCCCATCTCCGCTGCTGTGTCTATGAATTTTACCTGATCGGCATAGTTGATGGAATTGTCCTGCCATATTAGCCAGCTCCATGTGTAGCGGCCAGCCTTGTAATCCTCACGCGGTTCGTACATCGGCTTCACCACATCATAGCTTATCGTTGTCTCTACGATAGGCTTTAGGTCGGTCCCGACGGTGATGGTGCGCCATGGTGTCTCGCCTGGCAAGGTGATGGCGGGAGCATTAGAGCCCAACCCGTGATACTCTTCTGGTGAGGGATATGCTACGGTATAACCCTTTGAAGCGTCATAGTCAGAGAGGTGAGAACCGCAGTAATTGCTTCCCACTCCCGTTTCGCTGACGAGTACCCAGCCGTCTTCCCCCACTTTGAAGAGGCAAGGGAATGTATATCCTAAGCCAAACCTTGACTTTACCGCCATCTGTGCATCGGCAGCATACTCCTCCTCGTAACTCGGTTTGGTGCTCATCCACCCTTGATGGTTGCCTCCTATCTGTGGACAAAGGTACGTTGTCGTCTTGTCAGGGAAGCGAAAGGACGATGCTTCTGAGAATATTGTAGCGCGGCGTGGCTCGTCTTTCACGTTGTTGTCAGAGCCGCCCAACTGATATTTATATGCAATGTCATTGTTGCTTACCTGCATCACGACAGTCATGGGGTAGGGGCAACCCTCAGCTTTCAGTTCTACAGCCATGGCGTTAGCCACATAATGAACCGTGGAAGCCTTCGTGCGGCTCATCGTATAAGTCTCGTCGATTCTGTTTTCCGTCCATTTCGTGGCGGTGAGATGACGTGTATAGTCACCCATGTCGGTCTTTAATCCGAGGGCTGAAGGCGCAATCATTTCCTTTCCTTCGTATCTCACCTGATACTTCAGTGTGCCATCTTCTGCTATAAGGCTCAATTGCATTTTGCCGTCAGGAGAAAATATGCTCTTTGTCTCTGCAAGGACTTCTGTACAACATAGCGATATTAACGCTATGGATAACACTCTTTTCATACGGTCTTATTTCTCTTTGTAAAATTCTATGAATGCTCTGATACAATATTCCTGGTCTATTGCAGCTCCTGTCTCGCGAACACTGTGCATGCCAAGGATAGGATTTCCCATATCAACGCCGCGGAGGGGTAGGGAAGAGGCGAGGATATTGCCGAGCGTACTGCCACCTGCTACGTCGCTGTGGTTGACAAACCTTTGTACAGGAATGCCGGCTTTCTCGCACAATCCGGCAAAGACTGCTGCGGAGACAGCATCGGAAGCATATTTCTGTGCGGCATTAAACTTGATGACAGGACCTCCGCCAAGTACTGGATGATTCGTGGGGTCATACTTCTCTGAGTAATTGGGATGCCAGGCATGGGCATTGTCGGCACTTACCATGAAGGCTTTCTCTATGCTTCGGTAATAGTCCTCAGGAGTGCCGCCTTGGGCATTGACGATACGTTGGAGTATCGAAGCGAGGAATGGAGAGCCTGCTCCCTGCTTCGTCTGTGAGCCTGTCTCCTCATTGTCGAATATTGCGAGTACCTTGGTTGTAGCAGGTGTCGTCTCTGTATCGGAGAGGAGGGCGGAGAGTCCTGCGTGTACCATGCTCAGGTCGTCAATCCTTCCTGCTGAGATAAACTCGTCATTTACACCTACAAGACATGCTGGAGTGCAGTCATAGAGATACAGGTCAAAGTCGAGAATGTCTTCTTTCTTTACTGACAGCTCGCTGCTTATCATTTCGAGAAGCATATTTCCTCTCTCCATCTCATCGTTGATGATGCCAAGTATGGGGAGCATATCTTTCTGTTTGCTCAGCTTCACCCCGTCGTTTACCTGACGGTTGAAGTGTATGGCAAGGTTAGGGATAATCAGTATAGGCTTTTTTATCATCAGAAGACGTGTCTCGGGGTGCATCACGTCATCCGTCTTTACTATCACGCGGCCTGCTATGCTCAGCGGACGGTCAAACCAGGTACTCATTATCGGTCCGCCATAGACCTCGGTGTTCAGTTTTGTAATGCCTCCCTCACAGCATATTTCAGCATTTGGCTTGATGCGGAAGGTTGGGGAATCGGAGTGTGCACAGATGATATGGAAGCCGGTCTCGCTCAGAGGATTGCTTCCGATGTGAAAGGCATATATGGACGAATCGTTCTTCGTGACATAGAATTTCTTGCCTGCTTTCACCTCTCCCAGTCTCTCTCCTGCATCTATCCTCTGGTAGCCAGAGGCTTCAAGACGGCGTGCCGTTTCCTTTACTGCAAGAAAATTGACGGGCGAAGCGTTGAGAAAGTCAATAAGGTCTGTCGGGTAATTCATAGATGGTAGTATTAGTTTTAGTTTTTGTTTTTGTTTTAGTTTCAGTTTTTAGTATGAATTTTGTCGATAGCTAATTGTTATCTGCATTGCAAAAGTAGCAAATTATAATGAGAATACAAAGAAATTGATAAAACATTTTGGATAATTGCATAATTTCATGTAATTTTGCAAACATAATAAAAGAATTGATTTACCTTTTTTTTCAACAACAAGACAACGAAGATGGCTCATAGATTAGACAGTTTGGACAAGAAAATTCTTGAACTCATTATCGCAGATGCCCGTATTCCGTTCCTTGAGGTTGCGCGTGCTTGCAACGTCAGTGGTGCGGCTATTCACCAGCGCATACAGAAGTTGACCTCTCTCGGCATTCTAAAGGGCAGCCAGTTCAATATAGACCCTGAGAAGATTGGTTACGAGACTTGTGCCTATATAGGTCTCTACCTAAAGGATCCAGAGAAGTTTGACGACGTAGTTGAGGAATTGAGGAAGATACCAGAGGTTGTGGAATGTCATTATACCACAGGCAGCTACGATATGTTTATCAAGATATATGCGTATAATAACCACCATCTTCTCACGGTCATCCACGATAAACTCCAGCCTCTTGGGCTTTCTCGTTCGGAGACTATTATTTCTTTCAATGAGGCTATCAACCGTCCAATCTCTATTGTGGATAGAGCTGCAGAGGACGAAAATGATGAGTATTAAGGTATGAAACAGTATCTTGAACTGCTTGACAGAATTATTAATGAGGGTGTTGAGAAGACAGACCGCACGGGAACGGGCACCAGGAGCGTGTTCGGTCATCAGATGCGCTTCGACCTTTCTCAGGGCTTCCCTCTCCTTACTACAAAGAAACTGCATCTGAAGTCTATCATCTACGAGTTGCTGTGGTTCCTGAAAGGTGACACTAACGTGAAATATCTTCAGGAACACGGGGTGCGTATCTGGAATGAATGGGCTGACGAGAACGGAGAACTCGGTCCTGTATATGGAAAGCAATGGCGCGCTTTCGAGACTCTTGATAAGGACGGAAACCGTGTGGTCGTGGACCAGATAAAGGATGTGCTGCATCAGATAAAGAACAATCCTGACAGCCGCCGTATGATAGTGTGCGCCTGGCATCCGGGACAGACGGATTATATGGCGTTGCCTCCTTGCCATACTATGTTCCAGTTCTACGTGGCAAACGGCAAACTCTCCCTCCAGCTCTACCAACGTAGTGCAGACACATTCCTCGGTGTGCCTTTCAATATTGCTTCCTATGCTCTCCTGCTTCAGATGATGGCTCAGGTGACTGGCCTGGAGTGTGGAGAGTTTATCCATACCACTGGCGATACGCATCTTTATCTCAATCATTTGGAGCAGGCGCATCTCCAACTCTCACGCACGCCTCGCCCTCTTCCAAGGATGAGGCTCAATCCGCAGGTGAAAGACCTCTTCTCGTTTGAATACGAGGACTTCGAACTCGTGGATTATGATCCTTGGCCGCACATCAAGGCTGAGGTAAGTGTGTGATTTCTTGGTTGTTTAGTTGTTTGGTTGTATAGTTGTTTGTCTTTGCAAATGAGAAAATCTATCAACAAGTCCACCAAACAACCAAACCACTAAACAACAAGACAACCAAACAACAAGACAACCAAACACCAAAACAACCAAACCACCAAACAACGAAATAATAAAAATGCTTTCCATAATAGCAGCAGTAGCCAGTAACAGAGCCATAGGCTACAAAAACAAACTGATATATTGGCTTCCCAACGACCTGAAGCGTTTCAAGGCTTTGACCACAGGACATACTATAATCATGGGACGAAACACCTTCGACTCCCTGCCCAAGGGTGCTCTCCCCAATCGTAGGAACGTAGTGCTGTCACGCACCGTGAGCGAACTCCCCGGCTGTGATGTCTATCCCTCGTTGGATGAAGCCCTGAAGCATTGTGATGCCGACGAGGATATATATATAATAGGTGGTGCGTCTGTCTATGAGCAGGCGATGCCTATTGCCGACCGTCTGTGCCTGACAGAGATTGCCGACACGCCGGTGCAGGCTGACACTTTCTTCCCCGACTATTCCGATTGGAAGGAGCAGAGTAGGGAAGACCATGATATTGACGAGAAACATTCCCACCGCTATTCTTTCGTGGATTACGTGAGAGGGGGGAGTCGTTAATGGTTGTGGGTTTTAGGTTGATAATGCTTTTTCAATGGAGTCTTACTCATGAGGTTAGGCTATCCTAACCCACAACCTACAACCCACAACCTACAACCCCAAACCTTACCCAATCTCTTTCTTGAGCCTATACCCCAAACCCGTCATCACGGCGATTGTCTCTCCATCCTGATTACACACTTTTATGTCGCAGTAAGGTAGTCTGTGATGGTTTACCACTTCTTTTGCCTCTGCCGTCAGTGTATCTCCGAGTTTTGCCGACTTTAGTATCGTAATAGAGTTGTTGATGCCGAGTGTCAGGATGCCATGACTATTTGCCACCCCAGCGAATGCAAGGTCTGCAAGAGTATATATGACTCCTCCCTGGCATACGTCAGCACCGTTGAGGTGACGTTCCTCTACAGTAAGTGAGGCTAAGGCATACCCCTCCCTCACTTCTTTTAGCTGCGCCCCAATGCTTTTTGCAAAGCGGTCGTTCTCGTTCAGATAGTCTGTTAGTTCCATTGTTTCTATTCTTTCTGTTAATGTATATAAGGTGGAGGAACTTTCCCCCACCTTTTTTGTTATTAGTACAACTTCCGCAGGGTTAATGACTTGTTCAGTTTTTTGCGGTTATACGGTTTTAAGGTTATACGGTTATGCGGTTTTAAGGTTATACGGTTTTAAGGTTATACGGAAGTTACAAACAGCCTTGACAAATATCCGTAAAACCGTAAAACCGTATAACCGTATAACCGCAAAACCGTAAAACCGCCCAACCGCCATTAATAAATCCCTATTCGTGCTGCGCCCTGAACGCTTCGATGCGAGAGCGGAACATCTCTTCCTGCTCTTTACGGAAGAAAGAGGTGCAGATGCGCACGCCTTGTTCCTCTGAACCCATAGTGTCGAGCGGATAGACTGCTATGCCGTAGTACATCAGTTCACGAGTCAGTTGCAGGTCGTTCATTCCCGGGTACTGCACGGTAAAGTAAAAGCCGTCAGCCAATGGTGCTCCCATATCGTTGTCATAGACGAGGTAGAAGCCATTGGCGAGCAACACTTCTTTCATGAATTTCGCACGCCGACCGTATTCCTTTACGTCATCGAGGAAGTTGTAGCGTCCCTCGCAGGCTGCTTCCATGAGTGCTGCCATGGCGTGCTGCACGCTGTGCGTCGTGCCGCTTGAGAGTGTGTACATGAGTCTGTTGCAGAGGAAATTACCAAACTCTCCCACTCCGAAGTTCTCTTCTAACGGTGCATATACCCTATGGTAGAGGCTGTTGCTGATGCAGGTCACTCCGATGCGCTGTCCTGCGTATGAGAATGCTTTCGAGCCTGACACCCATAGCACGTAGTTCTCCGTGTATCTTGCCACGGTAGCCTGATATGGTGCCTGATAAGGGTGGGAGAGGTCACGGCGGAAGTCCATGGCAAAGTAAGCAAGGTCTTCCAGCACGAGGATGTCATGCTTGTCCGCCAGCCTGCCGATGCCTTGCAGTTCCTCTTCTGTGAAGCAAACCCATGACGGGTTGTTGGGATTGGAATATACGATGCTGTTGATGTTGCCGGCAGACATTATCTCGTCGAGCTTTGCGATGAGTGCCTCACCGCGGTAGTTGTGTATGTCGAGTCCTACGTGCTTGAGTCCTATGACGTCGCATTGTGTAGTCTGTACGGGGAATCCCGGCTGTATCAGCAGGACGGTATCTTTTTCTGTCCCCTTGCAGGCATGGTGTATAGCGAGGAAGGTGGCGAATGTGCCCTGCATGCTTCCTGTTGTAGGTATGCAGCAGAGTGGGTCGATATCAACTCCGATGAAAGCCTTGCAGAACTCTGATGCCGCTTTCTTTATGCGGGGTATGCCGCCGTTGGGGGGATATATGGTGGCGCACCCGTTTTCGAGGGCTTCCCGTTCTGCCTGCAGTGCTATCTCTGACGGCTGAAGTCCGGGTACTCCCATTTCGAGGTGTATGACCGTTTCGCCTGTCTTTTCTTCCAATAGGCGTGAGAGTGCCTGTATGTCGCGTATTGTCGCTTGCGAAAAGTCACCGAGTGCCATGCTTTCCATGGCATCGGTGACTGTTTTGTAATCTAATGGAGTGTTCATTATTTGAATTTTCGTTTGTCGTTGACGTGCTTTGCCTTGCCCATAGAGCGTTCGATGCCGTATGGTGGGAGGATGTGGATGTTAGGTTTGATACCAACCATAGAGACGATGCGGTTGTAGAGAGGCTTGATAAACTTCATCTGATCCTGTGGGTCTGCACTGAAGAAGTCTGGCTTCAGTTCTACGTCGAGGTCGAATGTGTCCTCGTTCTTTATGCGGTCCACGGTGATAAAGTAATATGGTTGGAAGGCAGGGAACTCTGTCAGACAGGTCTCTATCTGGCTTGGGAATACGTTGACACCACGGATAATCATCATGTCATCGGAACGTCCGAGGATGCGGTCCATGCGTACTGCCGTACGTCCGCATTTGCATTTCTCGTAGTTGAGGCGTGTAAGGTCACGGGTGCGGTAGCGCAGTATTGGCATTGCTTCCTTGCAGAGGGAGGTGAAGACGAGTTCTCCGAACTCTCCCGGTGCTACAGGTTCAAGGGTTTCAGGGTTGATGATTTCTGGATAGAACATATCTTCCCAGAGGTGTGTGCCATCCTGATACTCGCATTCGCCACCCACACCAGGACCTGACATCTCTGTCAATCCGTATATGTCGTATGCCTTTATGTGAAGTTTCTGCTCCAGTTCCTTGCGCATTCCGTCTGTCCAAGGTTCTGCTCCGAAGAAGCCGGCACGCAGTTTCATCTTGTTGACGGATACTATCTTGCTGGCATGTATGGCTTCTGCTATGTGCATGGCGTAGCTTGGAGTACAGGCGAGGGCATTGGTGCCGAAATCCTGCATGAGCATTATCTGCTTCTCTGTGTTGCCAGCAGAGGTAGGTAGCTGGATGGCACCACGTACAGCAGCACCGTCATGCGCTCCGAGACCACCAGTGAAGAGTCCGTAGCCGTATGACACCTGCACGGTATCGCCAGGACCTATGTCGGCTACTGCCATACAGCGTGCCACGCCTTCTGCCCAGCATTTCAGGTCGTTCTCTGTGTAGGTATCTACCACAGGTTTTCCTGTCGTACCGGATGAAGCGTGTATGCGGCGCACCTTGTCGTGTGATACAGCCTGAAGACCGAATGGATATTCGTCGCGTAGGTCATGTTTTGTGGTAAAGGGGAGCTTGCATATATCGTCGATTGACTTGATGTCCTCCGGCTTCACGCCGAGTTCGTCCATTTTGTGCTTGTAGAATGGCACGTTCTCATAGCATCTCTTTACTGTCTCTATCAGTCTCTTTGACTGTAGTTTGCGCATGGACTCGCGGTCCATGCACTCCATTTTCGGGTTGTGAATCATGTTTGGTTGTTTTGTTGTTTTGTTGTTATGTTGTTTAGTTTTTACGGTTTTACGGTTTTACGGTTATGGGGTTTTACGGAAATTTGCAAGGGCTTATTGTAACCTCCGCAAAACCGTATAACCATAAAACCGTAAAACCGAAAAAAACTACTTCGCAGCTGCAACGCCGAGGTCGAAGGCCTTGAGGTTGCTCTCTACTATCTTCTCTCCTTTGCGGGCAAAGATGACGGTGATGGCTTCACGCAATTGTTCTACGGTGACGATTTCGATGAAAGGGGCTGCCATGCCGAGAAGCACCATGTTGGCTCCGCGTGCATTGCCGGCTTCCTTTGCTATGCTCTCAATGTCCAGTTTGACGACAGAGGGCAGTGTGTCCAATTCTGCTTGCAGAGCTGTCTCGTCAGGATAGTTGGGGATGTTGATAAATGGTTTGCTTGATGTTACGATAGTGCCATTCTTTGAGAGGTATGGCAGGTAGCGCAGTGCCTCCATTGGTTCCATGGATATTACCACGTCAGTGCCTCCCAAGGCTATGAGGTCGGAGTAGATAGGGTCTGTGCTTAGTCGGAGGTTTGACTGTACGTCGCCTCCACGCTGGCTCATGCCGTGTACCTCGGCCTGTTTGAGGTGAAGTCCTGCTTTCGTGGCTGCTTCTCCTATTATGGTGGCGATAGAGAGAATGCCTTGTCCTCCTACACCGCAGAGTATGATGTCTTTCTTCATTGTTTTGCCTCCTTTGCTTTACGTGCCTCGCGCAGATGACGCTGAAGTGTCTGCATACATTCTCTGCGAGGGATGATGACTGAAACGCCGTTGTATTCTATCTCTTCCTTTATGACCTGGGTTATCTCTGCCATGTTCTTCGGAAGGGGAACTACTACGCGTACATGCTCCGGTTCTACACCGAGACCGAGACAGATGGCTTCGTACTTGTTCGTTCCTGCTGAGTCCTGTCCGCCTGTCATGCCGGTGGTGAGGTTGTCGGAGATGACTACTACTATATTGCTCTTGTCGTTGACAGCATCGAGGAGTCCTGTCATGCCGGAGTGTGTGAAGGTGGAGTCACCGATGACGGCTATTGAGGGGAACAGTCCTGCGTCTGCCGCACCCTTTGCCATGGTGATGGATGCACCCATATCTACGCAGCTTGACAATGCCTTGTATGGTGGCAGTGCACCGAGCGTGTAGCAACCTATGTCGCCGAACACCCTGTGGTCGGGGTATGCTTCAAGTACTTGGTTGAGAGCGGCATACACATCTCTGTGTCCGCATCCCTGACATAACTGTGGCGGACGTGCGGCAAGGTTCTTTGCAGGAGCAAATCCCTCGGGCAGACTGACTCCCAATGCCTTTGCCACGCAGTCGGGGGTGAGCTCTCCTTGACGTGGCAGTGCACCGTTGAGTCGTCCCTTGATAGGTGCTATGTCGCCTACGATATTGCGTACAGCCTCTTCTGCTACGGGTTGTCCGTCCTCTACGACGAGCAGTTCGTCGCATTCCCTTGCCATCTGCAATATTTTCTCTGCTGGTATAGGGTACTGTGAAATCTTCAGCACGTTGGCATTGTCGCCTACAGCCTCTTTTACGTAGTTGTAACCTATTCCGCAGGCTATGATGCCCAGTCGCTTGTCGCTGGTATTCTCCACCTTATTATATATAGAGTCCTCGGAGGCTTGCTGCATGATAGCCTGCTTCTCTATAAGGGTGGCATATCTTTTCTTTGCTATTCCTGGGAGCAACACCCATGCTTCGTCAGAGATATTGAGGAGTTTCTCGTCCATCACATCACCAGTTTCTACGGCAGCACGTGAGTGGGCAAGGCGGGTGACGATGCGAAGTACCACAGGCTCCTTAATCGCTTCTGAATATTCAAAGGCTGTCTTCATCATGTCGTAGGCCTCTTGTTGGTTGGAAGGCTCAAAGGCTGGCACCATGGCAAACTTGGCATAGAACCGTGAGTCCTGCTCGTTCTGGCTGGAGTGCATCGAGGGGTCGTCGGCTGCGAGGACTACAAGTCCGCCATTCACACCGGTAATGGCGGAATTGACAAAGGCGTCAGCGCAGACGTTCATGCCCACGTGCTTCATGCAGACCAAAGCACGCTTGCCGGCGTATGACATTCCGAGTGCAGCTTCCATAGCTGTTTTCTCATTCGTGCACCATCTGCTGTGGATGCCACGCTCCTTGGCAATGCTGTTGCATTGGATAAACTCTGTAATTTCGGTGCTTGGAGTGCCTGGGTAAGCATATACTCCGCTCAGTCCGGCGTGTATAGCTCCGAGGGCTATCGCTTCGTCACCGAGTAATAGTTTCTTGCTCATTATTATTGCTCGTTTTTTATATTTAGGTTCTTTCGTTTTGACAAGAGAAATACACTTATTTTTCGCAATTCGGCGCAAAGTTATGAAAAAAATCCTATTTATGCTAACATTTTGTCATATATTTGCTTTAATTAATGATAAACCTTTTGTGTTTTCCAAAGAATTGACTACTTTTGCAATTCAAAAGGCGAAAGAAATAATCCTTTGCAAAAAATTATGTCATGATACAGAAAAAGTTTATTTTACATCTTTTGGCACTGCTGGTGTCGTTCCACGTTACTTGTGCCTTCGCCCAAAAAGAGGGTGGGGCGGAGACTTCTGCTCCCACTGTGGTGGCTGACTCTTCTGTCGTTACAGCCGATACCCTTGGTGCAATGGCTTTAGACGACAATCTTCTTGCTGATGGGGACGACTCTGTCCTCGATTCCGCTCTTGTTGCTAATGCCAACGCGGGTGCTTACTCCCAACTGAAGAAAAAGTTTGTCGAGGGCGGTGCTGGCTTTATGTCGCTCGTAGCTCTTGCCCTTGTCATAGGTCTTGCTCTTTGTATTGAGCGCATTATCTATCTCTCCTTGTCTGAGATAGACGCAAAGAAATTTATGGCTCGCCTTGAGAATGTGCTCAACGTACAAGGTGTAGAGGCTGCAAAGGAATTGTGCCGCAATACCCGTGGCCCCGTGGCTTCTATTTGCTATCAGGGGCTTCTCCGCATACGTGAGGCTAACGACGTCATTGAGCGTAGCGTAGCTTCTTATTGCAGCGTGCAGATAGGCAATATGGAGAAAGGCTGTTCCTGGATTACTCTTCTTATTGCCCTCGCTCCTTCGCTCGGATTTCTTGGTACGGTGATAGGTATGGTAATGGCATTTGATAATATCCAGACTGCCGGTGACATAGGTCCTACTATCGTCGCTTCGGGTATGAAAGTGGCTCTTATCACTACTATCTTCGGTATCATCACAGCAGTCATACTGCAGTTGTTCTACAACTATGTGTTGTCAAAGATAGAACATCTTACAGCGCAGATGGAAGAGTCTGCCATCACTCTCATGGATATACTTACTGCAAGGAAGAATGAAAAGTAATATACAACGACATAAGACGGCTGAAAGGATTTCCCGACTCTTCCTCTATGCGACGACTGCTGTCATAGCGCTCGTTTTCCTTCTCTATTATTTCGTAGGATACGATATGCCTGCTATGTGGGATGAGAAATACAACAGTCCTGCCCTGACCGACCTTGTCATCATCCTCATGGTCCTCCTCATGGCAGGAGCATGTGTCGCTGTCGTATGTTCTGTCGTACGTACCATTCGTAAGGTGCATTCTCCTGCTGTGGTCAACGGAATACGAGGCAGGCTCATTACATGGTCTGTTACATTCGCCGTAGTAGCATTGATGGCTGTCTCTTTTTTGGCTCTTCCCGCTGATAGGTTGCTGGCTAATGGGAAGGTCTTCGATGAAGAACTATGGATAAGGATGACCAATATGTTTGTCACCTCGTCCACCTTATTAATTTTAATAGGCATTCTATCCATTCTCTTTGGTATCATAAAGAATTATAGAAGAAAATGAACTTTCGAAGCAGACAGCGCCGTGAAATGCCACGACTCAACACATCCTCTATGGCTGACATATCGTTCATGTTGCTCATATTCTTTCTTGTCACCACTTCTATGGACACTCAGAAAGGATTGCAACGACAGTTGCCGCCCCACAATCCTCAACAGCAACAAGAGCAAAGGGATATCGACCGTACAAAAGTCATCTCTCTTCATCTTATGAACGACGGCTCACTGACCTTGGACGACAAACCCATCGACGTGAAAGACATCCGCAGTCCCCTCAAGGAGTTTATAGTCAGGGTTGGACCTACCCACATCATCGAACTTGAGACTGACCGTGACTGCAGCTACGAGGCATATTTCGATCTCCAGAACCAGATAGTGCGTGCATACAGGGAGATAAGGAACGCCGCCGCAAAGCAACGCTACAATGCCTCCTACGACCTGTGTAACGACACGCAGCGCAAGTCACTGCAGGAACTCTACCCCCAGAGAATCCAGGAAGTATATTGACAATGCGGCTGTAAGGAAACACAATCGTCAATCCCGTAACAATCGAAAATCCCGTCCCCCAAAAAAACGAAGAAATGCAATTCAGACATCGTCGCAGGAAAAGGCAAATCCCGTCCCTCAACTTAGCAAGTATGCCGGACCTCATCTTCACGGTCCTCTTCTTCTTCATGATAGTGACCCACATGAGGACGGATACTGTGGAGGTGAAGCTCGAAGTGCCGCAAGGCACGGAGGTGACAAAGCTCGCGCACAAGCGTACCACCATTAATATATATATAGGAAAGGCATCCGACGGACAAGTCAGGGTACAGGTGGCAGACAAAATATGTTCCATCAGTCAAGCCTCCGCCTTGGTGCGTGATTATTGGAATGACCTCCCTGACGATGAGAAATCCAACATGACGGTCAATCTCAAGGCAGACCGCGCAGTTCCCATGGGCATGGTCACCGACCTCAAAAAGGAGATATGTCAGGCAGGCCCCATCACAATCCACTATTCTGCAACGGAGGAAAAGAAAGCGGAATAGGCAAGGTAATTCCCCAAAAAGCATGGTAAATCACCTCAAAAGTCAAAATGTAAGCAAAATCGGGAAATTAATATCAAAAAGAAGGAATATTGCCAAAATAAATAATGTAAATTATTAACGATAGTTAAAACAACCCCCAAAAGGCAAAAGCATAGCTATTGCAGCCCAAAAGCGGTGATATTACCAAGTAAAAGCCAAGCTTTCGCAACGTAATATCGCCGCTATCATTTTGTAATCTCCCCGCCCCCATTTTTTTTATTATATATATAAATAAGGTATATAAGAGTAATCCCCGCCCAAAGGTTTTCTTCGACCA
>CALZJQ010000044.1 GCA_945787895.1 uncultured Prevotella sp.
ACTCCTGTTCCTCAGCGAACTGCAAGATTTCATTGAAAAGCGTCATAAGGAAATGCCAGAAGGCTCATACACTACAAGTCTTTTTAAGGACGGCATCAACCGAATGTCACAAAAAGTAGGCGAAGAAGCCCTTGAACTCGTCATCGAGGCTACAAACGGAACGAATGACAGACTTATCTATGAAGGAGCTGATATGTTCTATCACCTTATCGTACTGCTCACAAGCAAAGGACTCAGAATAGAGGACCTTGCACGTGAGTTGGCTGTCAGACATGACCCAAACTGGCATAAACACTGATAATACAGCATTGTTTGGTTGTATTGCAGGGTTAGTATATGAGATTTGACCCCATGGTAAACCAAACAACAAAAACAGCCAAACAACAAAACGACAAAATAACAAACGACCAGAACAACTTGGCATTAATAGATTACAGCAAGGTAAACATCTATCATCAAGATGGAGATACCGTACTCGAAAACATCGACTTCAAAGTCAACGAAGGAGAGTTTATATATATAATAGGTAAGGTGGGCTCTGGAAAAAGTTCACTCCTGAGAAGCATTTACGCCGAACTCGACATTGAGGAGGCGGAGAAAGTACTCGTCCTCGAACGTGATATGATGAAGTTGAAAAGAAAGGAAATACCGGCTCTCAGAAGAGAACTGGGCATAATATTCCAGAATTTCCTCCTTCTCACCGACAGGACTGTATCGCAAAACCTCGAGTTTGTACTCAAGGCTACAGGATGGAAGAAGGCAGACATCGAACAGAGAATAGATGAGGTGCTCGAAAGTGTCGGCATGATGGATGCAAAATACAAAATGCCATACCAGCTCTCTGGAGGAGAACAGCAGCGTATCGCCATCGCAAGGTCAATACTAAACAATCCAAAGGTCATCCTCGCTGACGAACCTACCGGAAACCTTGACCCCGAAACAGCCGACAATATCGTAGCCTTACTTAAGGAAATAACGACTAAAGGCACAGCAGTCGTAATGACTACCCACAATATTCCCATGCTCGATAAGTTCCCCGGGATAGTCTATCAATGTGAGAACAAAAAAATAGAAGATATTACAGACAAATATCGACGCTCTTAAACTTCATCAACATAGATTGTAAAAATTATAAATTAGATAAGAAAATGAAAGTAATGAAATTTGGAGGTACGTCTGTCGGCACTCCACAGCGTATGCAGGATGTATCTCAACTTATTACAAAGTCTGGTGAGCCTACTTTCGTAGTGCTCTCAGCAATGTCGGGAACTACCAATTCTCTCGTAGAGATTTGTGACTACCTTTACAAGAAAAACTCAGACGGAGCCAACGAGGTAATAAACAATCTCGAGAAAAAATACATGAAACACGTGGATGAACTCTACTCCACAGAAGAGATGCGGGAGGCTACTCGCAAGTTCCTCACTGACGAGTTCCGCTATCTGCGCAGTTTCACTAAGGACATCTTTACCAGTTTTGAAGAAAAGATTATCGTGGCTCAAGGTGAAGTAATGAGTACAAATATGGTAGTCAACTATCTCAAGGAAATTGGAATAAAGGCGGTTCTGCTCGATGGGCTCGACTTTATGCGTACTGACAAGAATGCAGAGCCTGACGCTCCTTATATCAAGGAACACCTTGCTGAGACGATGGCTGCCAACAAAGGCTACCAGATTTACATCACTCAAGGATTTGTATGCCGCAATGCCTATGGAGAGGTTGACAACCTGCAGCGTGGAGGTTCTGACTATACAGCATCGCTTATCGGAGCGGCTCTCATGGCAGAAGAAATCCTCATCTGGACTGACATCGACGGAATGCACAACAATGACCCACGTATCGTGGACGAAACAGATGCCGTGCATCAGCTGCATTTCGAGGAAGCTGCCGAGTTGGCATATTTCGGAGCAAAGATACTCCACCCCACTTGCGTACAGCCAGCTAAGTTTGCAGGCATTCCAGTACGCATAAAGAACACTATGGACCCGGAGGCTGACGGCACTGTCATCAACAACAACCTGCAAAGAGGCACTATCAAGGCCGTGGCAGCTAAAGACAACATCATAGCTATCAAAATCAAGTCATCACGTATGCTTCTTGCTACAGGGTTCATGCGTAAGGTGTTTGAAATCTTTGAGAACTACAATACACCTATCGATATGATTACGACCTCTGAGGTAGGTGTCAGCGTAAGTATTGACAAAGCTACTCACCTTGAGCAAATCGTTGATGAACTGAAGAAATACGGCACGGTAACCGTGGATAAAGACATGTGTATCATCTGCGTTGTCGGCGACCTGGACTGGAGCAACCTCGGATTTGAAACCCTCGCCACTGACGCTATGAGAGATATTCCCGTACGCATGATTTCATACGGAGGCTCGAACTACAACATCTCTTTCCTCATAAAGGAAGCTGACAAGAAGCGTGCGCTGCAAAACCTTTCTGCACAGCTTTTCAACAAATAAACCTATCTTGTACAAAGGCTTCACATCGCACCAATCCAACAACAATCAAACACAACACTTATTATTTTCGATTAATATGAACAAAGGAAAATTCCCTGTAGAAAAATTTCAAAACATAGAAACGCCGTTCTATTATTATGACAGCGAAATACTCGACAAGACGCTTAATGCCATAAACGAAGAGATTTCCAAGCATGATAATTATTATGTCCACTATGCCATAAAGGCAAACGCCAATCCTTCTGTACTGAAAAAAATCCAGGAAGCAGGACTCGGAGTTGATTGTGTCAGCGGTGGAGAAATAAAGGCTGCTCTCAATGCCGGCTTTAATGCGAACAAAATAGTTTATGCTGGAGTGGGAAAAGCTGACTGGGAAATCAACCTTGGACTCGATGCCGGAATATTCTGCTTTAACGTAGAGAGTCTTGAGGAGTTGCATATCATCAGCTCACTTGCAGAGGCAAAGGGCAAGACTGCGAAGATTTGTTTCCGTATTAATCCTAATGTAGGTGCTCATACTCATGCCAATATCACCACCGGACTTGCCGAAAACAAATTCGGAATAGCCATGGAGGATATGGAGACTGCTATAAGTGAAGCAAACAGGCTTGGAAATGTAGAGTTTATTGGACTGCATTTCCATATAGGAAGCCAAATACTTGAGATGGGCGACTTTGAAGCTCTATGCGTAAGAATCAACGAATTGCTGGAACGTCTTGCCTCACAAGGTATTGAAGTTTCAATAATCAATGTCGGAGGTGGACTGGGAATCAGTTATGATGACCCTAACGGAAAACCCATTCCTGACTTCAAGGCATACTTTGATACTTACGCAAAGGGTATAGTTCTAAAGGAAGGACAGCAGTTGCATTGTGAGTTGGGAAGGGCTGTTGTGGGACAGATGGGCTCATTGATTACAAGAATCCTCTACACAAAACAGGGCAAAGTAAAGCAATTTGTCATAGTAGATGGAGGAATGTCAGACCTTATTCGTCCTGCTCTCTATCAGGCATATCACAAAATAGAGAATATCTCCAGTGACGATGCTGAGCAGACATACGATGTCGTAGGACCTATCTGTGAGTCAAGTGATGTCTTCGGCAAAGCGACGGCACTGAATGCTTGCCACAGAGGCGACCTCATTGCACTGCGTTCTGCCGGTGCGTACGGAGAAATAATGGCTTCTCAATACAACTGTCGCAAACTCCCGGCAGGTATCATGTCTGACGAGATATAAGCAAACAGTATGACTGACGATACCTGACTGTCAGAACTGAAAAAATCATTGTCAATGTCAATATCAATCATATCAATCATCATTTCGGCGGTGGCACTATTTATTTCAATAGTGTCACCTCTGTTCAATGCGCTGTTTAGGACACCATATCCAAAAGATAACACGGCGCATGAGGATGATGAAAATACCACAAACGACAGCCGACACAAAGACACTCCCGTAAGTATCGTAATCGTTGCACATGACAATGCGGCAGAGTTGGAGAGAAGCCTGCCTATATTCCTCTCACAAGAGTATGAATCAGATTATCAGGTCATTATAGTAACCGACAAAAGTGATTCTGAAACCGATGACATTATCAAGCGTTTCTCCTATCACCAAAATCTTTATGCTACGTTCATGCCTCTCTCCTCCCGCTACATAAGCAGGAAAAAACTTGCAATCACTCTTGGTATCAAGGCTGCAAAACATCCCTGGGTTATCGTTACGGACGCATGGTGTCACCCGAAAGACTCGCAATGGCTTCGCTCTTTTGCCTCATATTGTAGCGAGAGTAAAGACATAGTACTCGGTTACACGACTTTTGACAAGACAGCACCTGCAAGATACTCATACGAACACACCCTTCATGCTGCCTATCACCTGTGGTTCGCAACACGTACAAAAGCCATTTCCACGAATTCTCACCTCGTGGCTATAAGGAAACAACTGTTCCTTGACGAGGATGGTTTCCTCGGAAACTTGAAATATGTCCGTGGAGAATACTCTTTCCTCGTCAATAAATACTCTACAGAGCTATACACCGCCGTTGCATTGTCAAAGACTTCATTTCTCGAAGAAGACACACCTTTCAAAAAGAGATGGACAAACAACCACCTCTTTGACATCAATTCCCACAACAGTCTTGCAGGATTTGCCAAGCATAAAGCATTATACCACCTCGACAATTCATGGCTGTTACTCTCCATTTTCGCCTTTATCCTTGCCATCACCTACGGAGTGTTACTCCAAGACTGGATTGTACTCAGTGCAGCAATCCTTTCATTTGCATTGAATTTTCTTCTGCGTGCATTACTTTCACGAAAGACATTGTCGGCTCTCGACTGTAGAGTTTCGTGCTTTGTCATACCATTATTGGATTATTCACAACCGTTCTGTGACCTTGTCTGGAGAATAAGATACCGTTTTGCAGACAAATATGACTTTATAACTCATAAGATATAATGACCGTCTTACATTACATATCTACCATGGACTCTAACTCGGGAACTGCTCCCGACTATGTCAACAGTCTCATTCGAGCTACTCGTAATGTGGTGGATAGTCATGTTGTAACTGACAATGAATTAGGAAACAGTATCTTTTCGATACACAAAAAAATCAATACCATAATCACGGAACGCAAGCCCGACTTAATACACATCCATGCTGCGTGGAATCACCGGGCAGCCATTGTGCAGAGAGAAGCGAGTAAAAGGGGTGTTTTTATTATTCTTTCATTGCACGGTGGGCTCTCACCTGACGTTCTGGAACTTGACTTCTGGAAAAACAAACTGCCAAGGTTAGCGGCTTATCAATTCTCAATGGTCAGACATTGCCATGCAATAGTAGCCGTAAGCGAAGAAGAAGAGCAACATCTTAGGGAACTTGACTGGAAAAGACGTATAGTTACTATTCCCCACCCTGCCCTTTTTCCTGTAGGCAACGATACGATATGCGAGAAACTGACGACTATCTACCGCAAGGTCATTGACACCAATTATCATCGCCTTATCAAAAAAGAAGAAATGTTGTTCACGCTAAAGTGCGCAGCATTGCAGATATGGGAAGAGCACAAGGACTTTGACATCACTACTGCCACAAGTCAGCATGAAGCCGTAAAATCAATGCTTCTGCAGGACATAAGTGAGATTCTGGAACAATATCCTTTTATATCATACCGCCGAATACACCTCTTTGCCTTTGACAATGGAATCAGGGAAAAGATGCTGGAGGGAGCAAAAATTGCAAATGTCCCTATTCCTCCCCTGTCGGATATGAATGCAATACCACGTTTCAAGCCTCACATGAAACGGGAGAAATACAAGACGAAGTATCAGAAGTTGTGTAGTATTATCTCAGAAATTTCCTCTGATTGCAACTCTGATACCTCCCGATGCGAAACTTTTTCTTCTGATTTTACCATCTCAGGGAGTATTTCTTTACAGACTGTATGCAAAATATTTATCCGATTGAGGTTTGCCAACTACGATGAAGACATCTTCCGTCAGAGGGTTAAGAAAGCAGGACTTACTGATTTCACCTCACGATTCCTTTACCTTCTCAGTCAAGTCTTCCATATGGAAATTGGGTATATGCCACTGGAGCCAAAGGAAAAACCTCTATACAATATCAGAAAACCAAAATAATTTATCACAGAAAGCCATGCGACAACATAAAAATTACGACATTGAGGGAGATATTCACTATCTTAACCTGCTCTCTCAGACTTTCCCCAACATAGCAGAAGCTGCAACAGAAATAATCAACCTCTCAGCTATCCTCAACCTTCCAAAAGGAACAGAGCATTTTCTCGCTGATATTCATGGTGAGAATGAGGCGTTCCTGCACATAATAAAGAATGCTTCAGGAAACATTAAGCGCAAGGTATATGAACTGTTCAACAATACTCTCCGTGAGACAGAGCTCAAAGAGTTATGCACTCTCATATACTATCCAGAACAGAAACTCGAAATTGTCAAGGCACAGGAAACTAACATTACCGACTGGTATCATATCGTTCTCCACCAGTTGGTAAGAGTACTCAGAGAGGTTTCTTCAAAATACACACGCTCCAAGGTGACAAAATCCTTGCCTTCCGAGTTCTCTTATATTCTGCAGGAACTGCTCTATGAACATCATGCCGAAGCTGCAAAAACCACCTACGTAAATGTTATCATAGACACTATCATAACGACCGGCAGGGCAGATGCCTTCATCATTGCGACATCCAAGGTCATTCAGCGGCTTTCTATTGACCAACTACATATTCTCGGTGACGTGTATGACAGAGGTCCAGGAGCTCACATCATCATGGACTATCTGTCTCAGTATCATTCCTGGGACATACAATGGGGCAATCATGACATACTCTGGATGGGAGCCGGTGCAGGAAATTTCGCCTGCATCTGCAATGTCATACGTCTTTCGCTGCGCTATGCCAACCTTGTCACTCTCGAAGAGGGATATGGAATAAACCTCATGCCTCTGGCTACCTATGCCATGGAACACTATTCTGAGGATTCCTGCACTGCCTTTGTTCCAATTCTCAACAGTGAAAACCAAGATAGATTTGACAACAAGACGCTTCGTCTCATGACAATCATGCACAAAGCCATATCTATCATGCAGTTTAAGGCGGAAGCACAACTCTTCCTGCGCAATCCCCTTTGGAATATGCAGGACCGTTGTCTCCTCAAGAATATTGACTATGCCAAAGGAATCATCACATTGGACGGCAAGGAATACGAACTGAAAGACAAGCTTTTCCCGACGGTTTCCCCGTCTAATCCCTTGGAGTTCACAGAAGAAGAAACAATGCTGATGGAGAAACTGACACATTCCTTCCGCGTGAGCGAGAAACTGCAGCGTCACATACGCACTATCCTTTCACACGGATGTATGTATGCAGTCTATAATGACAATCTGCTCTTTCATGCTTCCGTACCTCTCAATGAGGATGGTTCGCTCAAAGAGGTAGAGATAATGCCAGGACAGAAATACTCCGGCAAGCAACTTCTAAGGAAGACAGGTCTCCTGATACGTTCTGCATTCCAGACGGACACTCCGAAGGATATGCGTCAATATGCCATCGACTATTTCCTTTATCTCTGGTGTGGCAAGGATTCATGTCTCTTTGACAAGTCGAAGATGGCTACCTTTGAACGATATTTCATATCTGACAAGGAGACACATATCGAGGAAAAGGGTTATTTCTTCAAACTCAGGAATGAGGAGTCTGCCGTAGATAGAATACTTGATGCCTTTGAAGTGTATGGAGATAACCGTCATATTATCAACGGACACGTACCTGTGCATGTCGCCAAAGGTGAAAGTCCGATAAAAGCGGGTGGCAGACTCATGGTCATTGATGGCGGATTTGCAGAACCTTACCATAAGGAGACAGGAATAGCAGGATATACGTTAGTATATCATAGCCGTGGATTTGAACTCGTCCAGCACGAACCTTTCACCTCATCCAACGATGCCGTCATGAGAGGAACTGACATCAAGTCCACAAAACAGATAGTTGAAATTTCAGGAAGACGTATGCTCGTGGCTGACACTGACCGCGGCAAGGAACTCATTCAGCAGATAGAAGACCTGAAAGAACTTCTCTATGCATATAGACACGGATACATAAAAGAAAAGACAGAAAAGTCTCGTTAGTCTTTTTTGTTTATACTTTTGCACATCAGCAAATCAACAATAAAACTGGTGGAAATCAATATACATTCAGGAAACAAATGTTTAACCCTCAAGACTTAACGCTATGGACGAGACAGGAAGATGCATTTATTGCGGCAGTGAAGATGTAGTGGTTTATGCTGACGGCACGATTGAATGTTTAGCGTGCGGAATGATGTGGAAAGAATGATACAATTCTTTTTCTGCGCCCCCGCATCTGCACGGCTGGATGGCAACATCCAATTCTTTAGACTCTACTGACACAACTTGAAAAATTAAAAAGTCGCTTGAAAATTCATTGATTTGAATCTCAAGCGACTTTTTTTATCTGAATACTTGATTATCCTTTATCTGTTTGTAATCAGAGTGTTAAACTTTCGACTGCATCTGATTACAGGCGCTGATGGATAATCCTGCATGAATGAAAACCTATCAGTTGTTCTCTGGACGAAGCTGACGAACTGTCTCAGCTGTACGCCACATTTCAGAGTTGTGGAGAGCTTCAAGTTCCTTCTCAAGACCTACGCGATAGTCAGGCTTAGAGTTTGCATCAATAGAGATTTGTGCCTCATTACCAGACTTTACGGAAGCATACAATTTCTCAACTACCGGCTTGCAGGCATCATGGAATGGACCCATCCAGTCGAGTGCGCCACGCTGTGCTGTAGTAGAGCAGTTAGCATACATCCAGTCCATACCCTTCTCAGCGAAGAGAGGCATAAGTGACTGTGTGAGCTCCTCGACAGTCTCGTTGAATGCCTCAGAAGGAGTATGTCCGTTCTCACGGAGCACTTCATACTGTGCGAGGAGAAGACCCTGGATAGCACCCATGAGAGAGCCACGTTCACCTGTAAGGTCAGAGGTAGCCTCGCGCTGGAATGTGGTTTCAAAGAGATAGCCGGAACCAATACCTATTCCGAGGGCGAGAGTACGGTCGAGAGCACGACCTGTAGCATCGTTATATACTGCGTAAGAAGAGTTCAGTCCTCGACCCTCAAGGAACATGGTACGGAGAGAGGTACCTGAACCCTTTGGAGCAACCATAATTACGTCGATGTCGTTGGAAGGAACACAACCTGTGCGGTCAGACCAAGTGATAGCGAAACCATGTGAGAAATAAAGAGCCTTACCTGGTGTGAGATATTTCTTAAGTGTTGGCCATACAGACATTACTGCAGCATCAGAAAGGAGGCACATTACGATAGAAGCCTTTTCTGCAGCCTCTTCGATGGAGAAAAGAGTCTCTCCAGGTACCCATCCGTCAGCGATAGCCTTCTCAAATGTCTTACCTTGACGCTGACCTACGATAACATTAAAACCATTGTCACGAAGGTTGCAAGCCTGACCTGGACCCTGAACACCATAACCGATTACTGCGATAAGCTCATCCTTAAGGATTTCACGAGCTTTCTCAAGTGGGAATTCTTCACGTGTCATTACCTCTTCGATAACGCCACCAAAATTCATTTTTGCCATTTTTCTTGAAAATTATTTAATTAACTGTTAATCTGTCACGTAAAAACGATGCAAAGTTACTAATTTATTATGAAAGTACAAAGAAAAACATCATCTTTTTATATACTTTAGCATACATCTTACGACTTCCGTCTCATCATCTTTTGAGGTTGCAGATTTGGTAATGCGTACGGCCATCTCGTTCTCACAGATTTTCTCTTGGTAGAAATTCAGCACGTCACCGAAATGGCTCTCAGCCACATAAGCAATGTCAAACCGCTTGAAAGTATATTTTTTGTAGAAGTCGAGGTCAAAGAGATTGAGTATATGCTCCATGTACTTGACACTGTTGATATGCCCGTTGACATCCACGTCAGAGTATCTCGTCTCTATGGAACGGACGAAGACAGCGTCCTTGCCCATTTTCACTCTGCCGGGAGCGGCTATCGGGCATTCCTTGTCTCCCGCCACCCAATTATTTACATCTCCGTCATTGACGGCAAGAATGTCCAGGGGCTGGCGTGAAGAAAGGTCAATCAGCGCCCATACCGACCTGCCGTACCCGAGCACTTTTCCTGTATTGCTTTCTACGACACAGAAATTTCTCTTTGTAAAATATCGCATGGCACTCTCCACCCATGTCTCCATGACGAAATGCGAATACTGTTGAGGCATTTCCTCCATTTCGATACACAGTCGGGAAAGCACCCATGTCTTATTCTGCGAAAAGAGGTATCTCATTCCGAAGCCACGGTCAGTGCTGTGGAAATCAGCCGCATTGAGCATGTAATTTCCGAGATAACCCATCTGCAGTCGATGATTAAAGTCGCAGTGGAACGACTCTGCCTGCATTTCGTATCTTCCAATCTTATCCATTAGCGACTATTGTGTTACGCATTTTGTTCTTCCTGAGCGCGTTTTGTAAGGTATTGGTCAAGCCGCTCAATGCAAGACCTTGTGATGGCGATGCGTCCTGTCCTTACAAATTGTAGCACGCATCCGAGGTCATTGAGTTCATTGAAGTGACCTATTACGTCATCAGTAATACCCGTCTTCTCCACGATGGTGTAGGTAGGGTTTACCTCTACTATCTTCGCATCATACCTGCGTACTACCCTGCTTATCTCCTGGTTGGCAAGGACGGAAGGAGTAGAAAGCTTGAGCAACGATGTCTCGAGGATGAATATTTCATCATCTACGAAGCAGTTGGCTTGCAGCACGTCAATCTTCTTTTCTATCTGCTTGACAAGCATCTCTGCCATTTCCTGCTTGCAGAAGCAGGTGATGGTATATTTATGTACGCCCGGAGTCGAAGAGGAACAGACGTTGAGAGATTCAATGTTTACCTGACGACGCGTAAAGACGGCAGTAATCTGATTGAGGATTCCTGCAAAGTTCTCTGAATAAATAATGAGAGTATAGAGAGTCAGTCCGTCATGATTGAGCTGTGCGCCCTCGCATCCGGGAGTTATCGGCCTTGCCACGGCATTTCTGTGGAAGGTTTCATATTGAGGTGTGTAGGGAGAGTCGTAATTTGGCTGCGTAGCCTTACGCTCACGTGCAAGATTCTTCTCGTATGAATTACGGTCTATTGATGCTGCCGCCATTACTGCCGCATTGAACAAATCTTCCTGCTGCATTTGTGTCTGGTCGTCACATTTGCCGCAAGTGTTGCAGTCTCCACATTCAGCAGCTCCATATTTTTTTTCTGAGTCCATTCTTTATTTTTCTTGAAGTGTCGGATGTTGTCGTGATGTTCAGCCGTTCGGTCTATAGTCTTCATCTGCCTGTCAAAACAAACAGCCAACCAAACAACTAAACAACTAAACAACAAAAAACCACTGATATTTATTTACTCTACCTCGAAAAGCATTTCGTCAACATTGCCACCAGGAGGCGTCATTGGCAACACATTGTCTTCTTCCTTGACAGCTACCTGAAGGAGGTATGGTCCCTTGGTCTGCAGCATTTCCTGGATAGCTTCATCTATGTCCTTGCGTTCCACTACCGTCCGACAAGGGATATGGTATCCTTCCGCTATCTTCTCATAGTCAGGATTTGCCATTGGCGTGAACGAATAACGCTTGTCGAAGAACATATACTGCCACTGGCGCACGTTTCCAAGATAATTATTGTTGAGCAATATCATCTTGACTGGTATCTGGTTCTCCATTATCGTGCCGAGTTCCTGTATTGTCATCTGGAAGCCGCCGTCACCTGCGAACATACATACGGTGCGTTCCGGTGCACCGAAGCAGGCTCCCATGGCTGCAGGAATGGCGAAACCCATCGTACCGCATCCACCTGAAGTGATACATGAACGCTCCTTCGTAAACTTAAAATATCGGCAGGCGAAGAGTTGGTTCTGACCGACATCGGTGACAAGTACAGCCTCATTACCCGAAGCCTCACTGACCTTGCGGATTACTTCTCCCATGAGCAAGGGGCCTTCTTTCGGATACAGAGCCCCTTCTATCACCTTATTATATTCTTTTTCCTCGTAGGGCTTGAAACCGTCAATCCAGGACTGGTGCTTTGCAGGCACCACCTTTTCTGACACAAGGGCTATTGTCTCCTTACAATCGCCGAGCAATGCGAGGTCCACCTTCACGTTCTTGTTGATTTCTGAAGGGTCAATGTCGAAATGGATAATCTTTGCCTGCTTTGCATAGGTATTGAGATTTCCCGTGATACGGTCGTCGAAACGCATACCTACGGCAATGAGAAGGTCACACTGATTGGTCATCACGTTGGGTCCGAGATTGCCGTGCATACCGAGCATACCTATGTTGAGGGGATGATCTGACGGTGCTGTGGAAAGTCCAAGCATAGTCTGTCCGAAAGGTATCTGTGCCTTTTCACACAGTTCGAGGACTTCCTGTCTTGCCCTTCCGAGTTCCACGCCTTGTCCTACGAGCATGAACGGCTTGACAGACTCATTTATCATCTTTGCTGCCAGTTCCACGTCAGCCTGCTTTGGATGATGGACAGGCTTGTAAGACCTTATGAAATCCACGGTCTGCGGCTTGAATTCTATCTTTGCAGTCTGTGCATTCTTTGTGAAGTCGAGCACTACAGGACCCGGACGACCGGACTTTGCAATGTAGAAAGCTCTTGCCACGGCCCACGGAATATCCTCCGCACGACGTATCTGGTAGTTCCATTTCGTAATAGGCTGTGTGACACCTACTACATCCACCTCCTGAAAGGCATCAGTACCAAGCATCGCAGCACCTACCTGACCACAGATGACGACAAGTGGCGTAGAGTCAATCATGGCATCTGCTATGCCGGTAATGGTGTTTGTCGCACCTGGGCCGGAAGTCACTATGCAGCAACCAACCCTTCCGCTGACACGTGCATATCCCTGAGCAGCGTGGACAGCCGCCTGTTCATGCCTTACAAGGATATGGTTCAATGTATCCTTATGGTCATAGAGTGCATCGTATGTTGGCATTATTGAGCCGCCAGGGTAGCCGAAAAGCACATCTACCCCTTCGTGCTCCAATGATCTCATCAGTGCTTCCGCACCGCTTATCTTTTCCATTTTTTTCTATTCTTCTTTGTAATATTGTGTCATTAAGTCTGCATCGACGACAGCAACAATTCTTTGACGAAAAGCCATAGTCGCCTTTGTCGTCCATATCGTGCTTGTCAGCAGCCAACCAATCACGTGTCGTTTAGTCAATAATTCTCACACCACCCTTATCAGCGCTTGCCACGCTCTGTGCGTATGCGCGCAAAGCCTTGCTGACAACCCTGTTGCGCTTGAGTGGCTGTTGCGGACGTGCAGCGAGTTCCTCATCAGACAGCTTTACGTTGATGGAACGAGATGGGATGTCTATCACTATGATGTCACCATCCTTTATCTTGCCTATCGCACCGCCTGAAGCAGCCTCCGGAGAGATATGTCCGATAGAGAGTCCGGAAGTGCCTCCTGAGAAGCGTCCGTCAGTAATCAGGGCGCATTCCTTACCCATGTGCATAGACTTAATATAAGAGGTGGGATAAAGCATTTCCTGCATACCAGGTCCGCCCTTTGGTCCCTCGTGGGTGATGACCACGCAGTCACCTTTCTTGACCTTGCCGCCGAGGATTCCCTCGCAGGCATCCTCCTGGGAGTCAAAGACTACGGCAGGACCTTCAAAATGCCAGAGCTCAGGTGCCACTCCGGCAGTCTTTACCACACATCCATCCTTCGCAATATTGCCGAACAGCACAGCCATTCCTCCATCCTTGGTGTAGGCATGCTCAATGTCACGTATGCAACCGTTCTCACGGTCAGTGTCGAGAGTTTCCCACTGTGCATCCTGTGAGCCCATGACATTGGAGAACTTGCGTCCGGGTGCTGAGTGATAGATGCGTGATGCTTCCGGATCTATGTTTTCCTTGAGTATGGAGTACTTCTCGATGTCTTCTCCAAGCGTTGCTCCATTGACACGCTTGCATGACAAATCAAGGAGATTACCCTTTGCAAGCTCTCCCATGATGCCGAGTATTCCGCCTGCACGGTTTTCTTCCTGTATGGAATATTTCTGCCAGTTTGGAGCGAGTTTGCAGAGGAACGGCACTTTACGTGACAGGGCGTCAATGTCAGGCATGGTGAAATCCACCTCGCCTTCCTGCGCCACTGCCAGCAGATGCAGCACCGTATTGGTGGAGGCACCCATCGCAATGTCGAGAGTCATTGCATTGAGGAAGGCAGCACGTGTGGCAATAGAACGTGGCAGCACGGAGTCATCTCCATCCTCATAGTAAGCCAAGGCATTCTTCACAATCAGGCGTGCCGCATCCTTGAAGAGCTGTATGCGGTTCTTGTGGGTGGCAAGTATTGAGCCATTTCCCGGAAGTGAGAGGCCGAGTGCCTCAGTAAGGGAGTTCATTGAGTTGGCAGTGAACATACCGGAACAGGCACCGCAGCCAGGACAGGCGCAGTTTTCCACTTCTGCAAGCTCCTCATCGCTCACGGTAGGGTCGCCACCCTTGATCATTGCAGTGATAAGGTCGGCGTTCTCACCCTTATACTGACCAGCCTCCATAGGACCGCCACTGACAAAGACCGCAGGGATGTTCAGTCGCATTGCAGCCATGAGCATACCCGGAGTCACCTTGTCACAGTTTGAGATGCAGATCATGGCGTCAGCTTTGTGTGCATTGACCATGTACTCTACGGAGTCGGAGATGACGTCTCGGGAAGGCAGGGAATAGAGCATTCCGTCATGTCCCATTGCAATGCCGTCATCTACTGCAATCGTATTGAACTCCGCCGCATAGCATCCCAGTGATTCTATCTCCTTTTTTACTATCTGTCCTATTTCGTGAAGATGAGTATGACCTGGGACAAACTGCGTGAAAGAATTGACAATCGCGATGATAGGTTTGCCGAACTGTTCACGTTTCATTCCGTTAGCCACCCAAAGTGCTCTGGCTCCAGCCATGCGTCTGCCCTCTGTGCAGACACTGCTTCTCAACTTATTTTTCATTTTTATCTGTCTTTTTTATATTCATTTTCTTCCAAGTATTGCCTCAAGCAAGGCAAATTGCGTGCAAAGTTAGCAATAATCTTTCAGATTTACAATTATTTACCCGGTTATTTTACACTTTTCTCAAAAACCACTGCATCTCCTTTTATTCTATCATACCCGCCTGCCTGCGTTTCGAGTCTGTCTATTGACACCTGATACTGTCTCACGAGGGTAGTGAGTACGGAGAATGCACGGTTCTCGGCAATGAGTGAGGATGACTCCTTTTCCTCTGCCGTATAGCCCTTGACAATCAACTTTGCCGTAGGATTTGACTTGAGGTAGTTTGCCACCACTGCAAGTTCATCCATCTGACTGTCATCCACTTTTGTGCTATGAGGCTTGAATTTTATGACTGTCTGCAGGCAATCATCCTCCCGATGGGTTTCGTTCCGCGACATCTTCTTTCGGCAGTCGTCAAGAGTCTCGTACAAGAGAGCGATTTCTCCATCCTTCTTCTCCAATTCCTTCCTGTGCTTCTCTTCAGCATTCTTCATCTCCTGACGAAGGGCGAGGATGCGGTTGTTGAGGTTTTTCAGCTCGTTGTCATCCCTAAGGGAAATGAGTCGGAAATTCCTGCTGCCGTCAGAGTTCGGCAACTTGTATATGATTCCGGCATTCAACTGAAAATTAGACTTGTTGATGTTGTACTTGAACTTGTCTGCTGTGGAATAGCCGTTGTAGCCCTGCAGTCCGTAGTTGATGCTCGGCTCCACGTAGATCTGCCATTCTTTCCTTGCGCCGAGATTCAGTGCGATGTCCAAAGCCACCTTGGAGGAGACAAGGTTCTTGCCGTGTCCCATGTCGACGCCATGTCCCCAGCCATATCCTCCGAGCATTATGAACTCAATCAGTCGCGGTTCGCCTTTGTAGCGGAGGAAGAGATTTGACAGATTGAAGGAAGCAAGGAAATTGACGTTGATGTTTTCTATGAACTCTCTTGAATGGAAGTCAGGTCCCTTTCCTGCGCAAGCCGTCTCAAAATATCCGTTTGCCTCGACGGCAAATCCCACGACGGTGTTCATGTTCTTTCCTATCCTCAGACCGAAATTTGGAGTCACGTCATTCTTCCATGTATGGTGAGTCGTAGGCACGGCACCGCCTCCGTTGATTCCCACATAGCAGTTGTCGTACCATTTTGTCTTTGCCACCATCTTTTCCTGCGCATTGGCCTGAAGCGCCGCAAGCGTGAGCGTCAGCATTATTGACAGTATTCTATGTATCATTGTAATTATTTGAAAATGTTGAATTTATATAATCTCTTGAATGTAACGCCTCAATAATCAGCCGTTTTCTTCCCCAAGTAGGTCAGGACGACGGGCTTTGGTACGGGCGATAGCCTGTTCCATCTCCCATTCCTTTATTTTTGCCTCATGTCCGGAGGTGAGTATCGAGGGAATTCCCCAGGTTTCATCGGGATTATCTACCGGGTGATACTCCGCAGGGCGCGTGTAGCATGGCGGTTCGAGGAGGTTGTCCTGAAAAGAATCGCTCAGGGCTGACTCCACGTCCCCTATGACTCCCGGCACAATCCTGACTACGCTGTCGGCAATGACTGCTGCTGCCAGTTCTCCGCCAGTGAGCACATAGTCGCCAATGCTTATTTCCCTCGTGATAAGATGTTCCCTTATCCTATAGTCTATGCCCTTGTAATGCCCACATACGATGATTATGTTTTCCTTCAGGGAAAGCTCGTTTGCAATACCTTGATTGAATGTTTCACCGTCAGGAGCGGTAAATATTATCTCGTCGTAGTGGCGTTCTTTCTTTAGGCCTGAGATACACGCATCAAGCGGCTGGCACTGTATCACCATCCCGGCCTTTCCTCCGTACGGATAGTCATCCACCCTCTTCCATTTATCCTGAGTATAGTCTCTGAGGTTGTGCAGGTAAATCTCCGCCAATCCCTTTTTCTGTGCCCTTGCGAGAATAGATTCGTTGACAAAACCCTGAAGCATTTCGGGCAGGACTGTTATAATATCAATTCGCATTTTCTAAAAGTAATATACTTAATATTCGCAGGTTTCAACTTATTCAGTTTTAAGTTATTAAGATTTCAAGGTTCTTCGGTTATACGAAGGTTTGCGAAAACGGATTGGAAACTCCGAATAACCCAACAACCTTAAAATCTCACTACCGCATGAAACAGAGCAAGTCATTCACGTTGCGAAAGTTGAATAATACAGTTTACTTGTCTGGTCGCCTTATTTTTGATGCAAAAATACAAAAAAAAATCCGAATAATCAAGCAAATGCTTTTCTTTTTTGAAAGGCTCAGTGAGCACCAGAAACACCCTTTTTGTTTATCATCTTATAAATCAAACAATTAGATATAGAAAACTGATTTGACAAATAAAAACATTTACTCAAGTTTCGCAAGCTTCAACTTCTTCGGTTTTAAGGTTTTGTGGTGTTGAGGTTTTCGGAGATATGTCAAGGCTGCTTGTAACTTCCGCACAACCGCATAACCTTAAAACCTCATAACCCTATGAAACTGAGCAAGTAACAGACTTGCGAAAGTTGAATACATTTATACCCTCAATGATTTAGCGGTTGCTGGTCGTGTAAAAATCGAAAAGAATGCTGATTTCCATGGATTTTATGACGAAAAACCCTTAATTTTAACATTTATAATTCAAGAAAATATTTCTGTGCGTGAATATCGAAATCTTGCAATTTTGCAACTGTTTGAAAATGAATTTGTTATAAAAGCAGGAGTGAAAACTCCGAAGAAATGGCTGAAAATTGCGCTGCAAAAGCAATGCTTTTACCGGGCAATCTCTTGGTTTTTGTCACGCAAAAGCCAAGAGATTACCGGGTAATAGCTTAGCTTTTGCGGAGGGAAGTGGAATTTTGCCGAAAAAATCGGCTCTTTTCCTCTATTCAAAGCAACGCTCCCACTCTATTTCGGCGAAAAATCCTGTAAAAAATCTCCTTGAGTTTTAACCCAAGTTTGACATCTTATTAGTCGTTTTTTCTGCAGTTCAGCACTTTGC
>CALZJQ010000045.1 GCA_945787895.1 uncultured Prevotella sp.
GCTTGGTAGGCAGAGCTACATCGACAAGGACAGGATTGGTATTTGGGGATGGAGCTTCGGCGGTTTCAACACTCTTATGGCAATGAGTGACGGAAACAAGGTCTTTGCATGCGGAGTCTCTGTCGCTCCTCCTACCGACCTGCGCTTTTACGACACGGTATATACTGAGCGTTATATGCGTACACCGCAGGAAAATGCCGACGGTTACAGCGTCAATCCAATTTCAAGGGCGAACGCTCTCAGCGGAGCCTTGCTGCTCTGCCACGGTCTTGCAGACGATAATGTACATCCGCAGAATCTCTTTGAATATACAGATGCGCTGGTCAATGCCGACAAGGACTTCAAGGAACTCGTATATACTAACCGCAATCACAGTATCATCGGGGGCAACTCACGCAACCACCTCTTGAGACAAATAGCACAGTGGTTTTTCACAAACCTGAAATAAACGCCCATACAGGATAATTTTTTTCAACATACATAAACCAAATTAAAACAATTTCTTATGAACGCACAACAAATCGTTGAGAATCTCAAGCAGAGATTCCCAAATGAGCCTGAGTACATTCAGGCAGTAAGTCAGGTACTCCCAACTATCGAAGAAGAGTACAACAAGCATCCAGAATTTGAACGCGCCAACCTCATCGAGCGCCTCTGCATACCTGATCGTATCATTCAGTTCCGTGTTTCATGGGTTGACGACAAGGGCAACGTACAGACCAACATGGGTTACCGTGTACAGCACAATAACGTAATCGGTCCTTACAAGGGTGGTATCCGTTTCCACAAGAGCGTAAACCTTGGTATCTTGAAATTCCTTGCTTTCGAGCAGACATTCAAGAACTCTCTTACTACTCTCCCTATGGGTGGAGCAAAGGGTGGTTCCGACTTCTCTCCACGCGGCAAGTCCGACGCAGAGGTAATGCGTTTCTGTCAGGCTTTCATGACTGAGCTTTATCGCCACGTAGGTGCTGACGAGGACGTTCCGGCAGGTGACATCGGCGTAGGCGGACGTGAGGTAGGCTATATGTTCGGTATGTACAAGAAGCTTACACATCAGTTCACGGGTATGCTCACAGGTAAGGGTCTTGAGTTCGGCGGTTCTCTCATCCGTCCAGAGGCAACAGGTTACGGTAATGTCTATTTCCTTGTAAATATGCTCAACACCCGCGGTATTGACATCAAGGGCAAGACGGTTCTCGTATCTGGCTCTGGTAACGTGGCACAATATACTACAGAGAAGTGTATCCAGCTTGGTGCAAAGGTTGTCACACTGTCAGACTCTGACGGTTACATCTATGACCCGGACGGCATTGATGCAGAAAAGCTCGCTTTCGTAAAGGAACTGAAGAATGTAGAGCGTGGACGTATCCGTGAGTATGCTGAGAAGTACGGATGCAAGTATGTGGAAGGTGCTAAGCCATGGGCTGAAAAGGCTGACATCGCCCTTCCTTCTGCTACACAGAACGAAATCAACGAAGAGGCTGCGAAGACTCTCATCGCCAACGGAGTATTTGCCGTATCTGAGGGTGCCAACATGCCTTCTACTCCGGAAGCTATCAAGGTATTCCAGGATGCCAAGATTCTATACTCTCCAGGTAAGGCAGCCAACGCTGGCGGCGTATCTGTTTCAGGCCTTGAGATGTCACAGAACTCTGAGCGTCTCCGTTGGACTTCAGAGGAAGTGGACAACTATCTCCACCGCATCATGGATGACATCCATGCCAACTGCGTGAAGTACGGTACGGAGGAAGATGGCTACATCAACTATGTGAAGGGTGCAAACGTAGCAGGTTTCATGAAGGTAGCCAAGGCTATGATGGCACAGGGTATCGTATAATACACCCGTAATATATAATAAGGATGAGGATATGCTGATTGAAATGTTGGCATATCCTCATTTTTTTGTGAAAACACACCTGAGAGTCTCCGCCCACTGACTGCCCTCATTTCATGGCAAATCTCATTGTTTTTCGCTTCATGACAGTTTGCAAAGAGAAAAACTGTCACGAAAAACTATTGTTTATTCGATTTTTTGAAGAAAAATAATGAAAATGTTTGTGTAAATGAAAAAAAAATAATAATTTTGCAGTCGTTAATACAAAAACAACTTCCAAGAATAAGAATAGACATCAATATGAAGCAGCAGTACGCATCATATTTTTACTTTTATTTTTACTTTGCAGGGAATTGCGAAGCGGGAAGTTGCGTGTAGATTTCAACTTAGGATATTAAAACCATAACGAAAGGTTTCGTAAGGTCCCGCTCACATGTCACAATGTGGACGGGATTTTTTTTACAATATAATATAAAGTAAACAATACAAAAGGTAATGAAAAGAATAGCTATACAGGGCGTGATAGGTTCATTCCACGATATTGCGGCTCATCAGTACTACGAAGGAGAACAGATACAGCTGATATGCTGCAACACTTTCGAGGATGTCTTCAAATGTATCAAGGAAGACCCTACGACGATAGGAATGCTTGCCATCGAGAATACCATTGCAGGAAGCCTGCTCCACAATTACGAATTGCTCAGGGATTCCGGCACAACTATCGTAGGAGAGCATAAGCTTCACATCCAGCATTCTATATGTTGCCTTCCTGATGATGACATCGACAATATAGATGAGGTGCATTCACATCCCGTAGCTCTCATGCAATGCCGCCAGTATCTCTCAAAGTATCCCAACATCAAAGCTGTGGAGGATGAAGATACCGCAGGCTCTGCTGAGAAAATCAGCCGGTTGAAGAAAAAGGGATGGGCTGCCATCTGTCATTCTGATGCCGCCAGGTTTTATGGTCTCAAGGTGTTGGAAGACCATATCGAGGACAACAAGCACAACTATACACGCTTCCTCGTGGTCTGCAATCCGATGAAGGCAGACTTCCTACGCCCCCTCAACGAGACTGACAAGTCGAGCCTCGTATTCTCCCTGCCCCACGAAGAAGGCTCTCTGAGCAAGATTCTCACTATTCTTTCCTTCTATGGAATCAACCTGACAAAGATACAGTCTCTTCCGGTAATAGGACATGAATGGGAATATATGTTTTATGTGGATGTCACATACAACGACTTGACAAGGTATCGCCAGTCCATTGACGCAATAATTCCGCTGACAAAGGAACTGACCATTCTCGGAGAATACAAAGGAAAATAGCCGTCACGCTTCAACTCGACACAACCATTTGGTTCGGTCATGAGTCATTCTGTTTCGGTTATCAGGTTATAAGGTTTTACGGTTGTTCGGAACATACAATAAGCCTTACCAAACCTCAGTAAGAACCGCACAACCTCACAAAAACAAAAACGAAAACAAAAACAAAAATAAAAATAAAAACAACAAGACAACAATGAACATACAACCAGCAGACCGCCTGAATCTCGTACAGGAATACTATTTCAGCCGCAAACTCAAGGAAGTTGCAAGACTAAATGCTGAAGGTCGTGACATTATCAGTCTCGCTATCGGTTCCCCGGATATGCCTCCTTCAGGGCAGACAATCGCTAAACTCACTGAGATTGCCTCTCTCCCCTCATCACATGGCTATCAACCTACATCGGGCACTCCGGAACTACGTCAGGCAATGGCGAATTTCTACAAAAGGTGGTACGGGGTAGATGTAAACCCTGATACTGAAGTGTTGCCGTTGATAGGTTCTAAAGAGGGTATTCTTCACGTTACCCTTGCGCTGTGTAACCCCGGTGACAAGGTCCTTGTGCCGAATCCCGGATATCCTACCTACACCTCGCTGAGCAAGTTGCTTGGACAGGAGATAGTAAACTATGACCTCTTGGAGGATAATGGTTGGCAACCGGATTTCGATACGCTTGAGAAGATGAATCTCGATGGCGTGAAACTCATGTGGACCAACTATCCCAATATGCCGACGGGAGGAAAAGCCATGAAGGAAACCTATGAGCGTATCGTGGACTTTGCAAAGCGTCATAATATTGTCGTGGTCAATGATAATCCATATTCTTTCATTCTCTCGGAAGAGCATCTCAGCATCCTCCAGATAGATGGAGCTAAGGATTGCTGCATAGAGTTCAATTCCATGTCAAAGAGCCACAATATGCCTGGATGGCGTGTAGGTATGTGCATTGCAAACCCACAGTTTATTTCCTGGGCACTCAAGGTAAAGAGCAACATAGACTCGGGCACCTTCCGCGGACTGCAGCTCGCCGCCGCTGAAGCCCTTGACAACAACACGGAGGAATGGCATCGGGAAGCCAATATCAACTGCTACCGCCGTCGCCGTGACATTGCAGAGAAGATAATGCAGGTCCTTGGATGCAAATACGACCCTAATCAGGTAGGAATGTTCTTATGGGGCAGGATACCGGAGTCGTACTCTCACTGCGAAGAACTCACAGAGAAGGTGCTCAGCGAGGCAAGGGTCTTCATTACTCCCGGCTTTATCTTCGGTTCTAATGGTGAGCGCTACATCCGCATCTCTCTCTGTGCCAAGGACGAAAAGATACGTGAGGCCCTTGAAAGAATACAGGCTGTGTTTGAAAGATGATTAAATGGTTGTTGGTTGTTGGTTTTGGGTTGTTGGTTGATATGCTTGTCTAATGGAGGATTTCTCAAGAGCTAAGGCAAACATAACCGAAAACCCACAACCTACAACCCCCAACCTACAACCCCCAACCAGAAACAATAACCCCCAACAATTACAATATGGAATTACAAATTACACCATTAAATCTCCCCAGTGACAACAAGCGTCCGTTTGTCATTGCAGGACCATGCTCTGCAGAGACTGAAGAGCAAATAATGACTACGGCACATCAACTCTCCGAAAAGGGATGTCATATCTTTCGTGCAGGTGTCTGGAAACCACGTACCAAGCCCGGCGGCTTTGAAGGACATGGAGAACCTGCATTGAAGTGGATGGATTCTGCCCGCAAGGAGACAAAGATGCTCATGGGAACAGAGGTGGCGACACCCGAGCATGTGGAGCTTGCCATGAAATATGACATGGATATCCTCTGGATAGGAGCGCGTACCTCAGCCAATCCTTTCGCCATGCAGGCTCTCGCAGATTCGCTGAAGGGTGCTGATGTTCCGATCCTTGTCAAGAACCCTGTCAACCCAGACCTGGAACTATGGATAGGAGCCATCGAGAGACTCAATGCGGCAGGAGTGAAGAAGTTGGGAGCCATACACCGTGGTTTCTCTTCTTACGACAAGACGATTTACCGTAACGTTCCCATGTGGCAGATACCCATCGAGATGCGCCGACGTATTCCAGAACTGCCCATCTGCTGCGACCCATCTCACATGGGAGGTAAGAGGGAACTTGTAGCCCCACTTTGTCAGCAGGCTCTCGACCTTGGTTTTGACGGACTCATGGTAGAAAGCCATTGCGACCCCGACAAGGCTTGGAGCGATGCAAAGCAACAGGTCACGCCGGACGTCCTCGACTATATCATTTCCATTCTTACAATTCGTGATGACGTGAGTACGACAGAAGACATTAAAGTCCTGCGCAAGCAGATAGACGAAATAGACAATACGCTTATGGACATCCTCTCAAAGAGAATGCGCGTATGCCGTGAGATAGGACAATACAAGAAGGAACACAATATCACGGTTCTCCAGACTGGACGTTACAATGAAATCCTTGACAAGAGAGGAGCGCAGGGAGCACTTTGCGGCATGAGTCCCGAGTTTGTCAAGCAGATTTTTGAGCATATTCATGAAGAGTCCGTACATCAGCAGTTGGAGATAATTAATAAATAGAACATTCTGGTTTTGGGTTGTTGGTTGTTGGTTATAGGTTAGGTTACCTTTTCCTCGTGAGAAACTCTCAAAAAGCAAAGCATTGCTAACCGACAACCTAAAACCAATAACCGACAACCAGGTATTATAACCCACAACCAACAACCCACAACCCACAACCAACAACCAGAAACTACAGCAATGAAAATACTCATACTCGGAGCAGGAAAGATGGGTTCTTTCTTCATTGACACGCTCTCATTCGACCATGAGGTGGCCGTCTTTGAGAAAAACCCGCAAAGACTGCGATATACTTATAATTGCCTGCGATTTACACAACTGGAAGAAATCAGGCAATTCGCACCCGAACTGGTTATCAATGCAGCGACGGTGAAATATACTATTCCGGCCTTTCAGGAGATATTGCCGTATCTTCCAGAAAACTGCATACTCAGCGACATCGCCTCTGTGAAGACAAACCTCAAGGAGTATTATGAGTCAACGGGAAGGCATTATGTCTCTACCCACCCCATGTTCGGTCCTACCTTTGCCAACCTCAACCAATTGTCGGAGGAGAATGCCATCATAATCAGCGAGGGTGACTACATGGGAAGATGTTTCTTCCGTGACTTGTACAGCAAACTGGGACTGAACATCTATGAATACACCTTCGATGAGCACGACCGTACGGTGGCCTATTCCCTGAGCATTCCCTTTGTCTCCACTTTCGTCTTTGCGGCAGTGATGAAGCACCAGGATGCCCCGGGCACCACGTTCAAGCGTCACATGAAGATTGCCAAGGGCGTGCTCAATGAGGATGATTATCTCCTTCAAGAGATTCTCTTCAATCCTTATACCCACGACCAGGTGTCGGAAATACGCACAGAACTGAAGCAACTGCTTGAGATTATCGACAACAAGGATGCAGAAGGCATGAAGAAGTATCTTGAAAAAATCCGTGCCCATGTCAGGAAAGAAGCGTGATAATCAGAATAGTAGGATGATAACCAAAAAAAGAAGGATTTGTTTCCAGCAGGCAAATCCTTCTTTTTTTTAAGGTAGGTTATAAAACCTCATAACCGTATAACCGTAAATAGACATATCTCCGAAAAACAGAGCGGTTGTCGGTTATAATACCTGGTTGTCGGTTATTGGTTTTAGGTTGTCGGTTAGTAATGCTTTGCTTTTTGAGAGTTTCTCACGAGGAAAAGGTAACCTAACCTATAACCAACAACCAACAACCCACAACCAGGTACTATAACCATATAACCAACCTTTATTCAATAGTCAGGCGAACGATACAGATGTCAGCTACCCCTTGACAAATTAATTCCCGTCAGGAATTACAACTGGAAACAGTCGGGCTGCTGAGGAACAGGCAACAGTAACTGCGATTTTGTCCTATCCTCCCTGCCAGTATTGACTTCGTGTAATACGTTGCTAATCAGTGGAATGCAAAAAGCGTTGAGATTGCGGGGTGAAAGCTTTGCTTTTACTCGGTAATCTCAACGCTTTTTTACTGCAATCTCAACGCTATTGCGCTGCAATATTGCAATATCTATGATGTCCGTTTTGTCCTATTGGCAGTCACGGAATTGTATCGTGGCTTTTCCCGCCGTTGTCTATGGGAACAATCAGAAGTTCCTGAGATATTCCGTACACTCCTCGAATGTCTCAAATGTGTTGTCTTCCGGGATGAGTACCGGGATGATGTGGTGCTTTTCCAGCATATATCTCGGCTGTGGCTGGATGATGGTCATCAGCACCTTCACGCCCTGTGCCTGCAGGTCCTTTATTGCAGTTTCCATTGCATAGACGCCGCTCTGGTCCATGAATGAAACGCGGCGCATACGGATAATGACAATCTTGACATCTGTGGGAATGTCGTGCATGACACGCTGGAAACCTGTGATGCTTCCGAAGAAGATAGGTCCGTTGAGTCGCTCGATATAAATATGGTGGCGTATCTCTTCCGGTATGTCCTTTTCGTCATCCCATGGTGATTCCTTGTCGAATGTGCTTAGTTCCTTTGAACTGTAGGTTCCTTCTACCAAGTCTCCTGCACGCTTCATGAACAGGACGCAGGCGATGACCATGCCTATTCCTACTGCCGTGAGCAAATCTACGAAGACAGTCATCAGGAATACTACTATCATCACAAAGGCATCCGACTTAGGAATGCGGAACAGGTCCTTGAAGCCTCTGAAATCTATGATGCCCCAGCCTACTGTGATGAGGATGCCTGCAAGCACCGACAGCGGGACGTACTTTACGAGGAAGCCAAGGCCGAGCAGTATGGCAAGCAGCAGGGAGGCGTGTATCATGCCGCTTATCTGCGTGCGGCCGCCAGACTTCACGTTTACCACCGTACGCATGGTAGCACCTGCTCCGGCGAGTCCGCAGAACATTCCTGCTACTGCATTTCCTATTCCCTGTCCGATGAGTTCCTGGTTGGAGTTGTGCTTTGTCTTGGTGATGTTGTCAGCTACGACGGAGGTGAGCAGGGTATCGATGCTTCCGAGTCCTGCAAGCGTCAGGCCGGGAACGATGGATGCCTCAAACACTGATGCCCAGTCAATGCCTTCAAGACTTACTTTTGCAAAGAAAGGCATGGGAAGTCCGGCGGGAATGTCGCCTATCGTAAGTGACTGTTCGAGACCTGTGAAGAGTGAAACGACGGTGACGGCGACAAGCGCAACGAGAGTGGCCGGCACTTTCTTCGTCAGTTTGGGGACGAGGATGATGAGAGCGATACAAGCAATGCCGAGCAAGAGGGCGAGGACATTGATGCCGTCAGAGATTGCCGCAGGGAAATTTGTTATCATTTCCAGTGTGCTTGCAGGCGACTTCTTTCCTATGATGGGGTAGAGCTGCTGCAGGATGATGATGACTCCGATGCCGCTCATGAAGCCGGAGAGCACGGGGTAGGGGATGTAGCGTACATACTTTCCGATGCGTATCAGTCCGAAGAGAGTCTGAAACAGTCCGCAGAAGATTCCTGCCAGCGACATTGACAGTATTACCGCAGAGATGTTGCCTTGCGAACTTGCCCATGCTCCGCTTACGATGCTTGCCGTAATGACGGTCATCGGTCCCGTAGGTCCTGAAATCTGTGAGTGTGTGCCTCCGAAAAGGGCTGCAAAGAATCCGAGGAGCGTGGCACCTACAAGACCTGCAAGCGCACCCATGCTTGATGCCTCTGGGCTGTCAATGCCTCCAAATGCCTGAATACCGAACGCAAGTGCGAGTGGGAGAGCCACGATGCCTGCCGTGATACCACCGAAGATATCACCCTTGATGTTGTTTGTTTCAATAAAAGCCATGAGAGAGTTTTGTTATCCTTTATAATAATGTCTATGTGTAGATATTTTCCGCAAAGGTACTCCAAAAAACTGAAACAGCCAAATAATGGGTAAAATTCTTAATATAGGTTAACCAAATGTAATTATCATGCAGGATAATCGCATTTGGAAACCTTTTTTTTCTCCGTTTGTCTTTTTTCTATCTCAGGTCAATGACTTCCGCTTTAGGATAGTCTTTTGCGTTGAATGTGAAAGTAGCGTCGGAGAGGGCTTTCTGCCTGATGTTTGATATGGAGATGGTTACCCATCCGGATGCCTGGCGCATCTTCACCTCCTTTATGTTGTCGTTCTTGTCAACGAGGATATATGCTTCCTTTATGCTTGATTTCTGGTTTTGTGCCTTGAGATATACTTGTCTTCCGCTTGCGGTGTTGTTGAGCTTCATGTCGTAACCGCGTTTGTAGAGGTTGAGGAAGGTGTATGGATTCATGGACGACTGCTGTGCGGCGTTCGGCGTGGAGACGTTCACCTCTTCGTTTTTCTTCAGGTAAGTCCACTGTGTCTTTCCGTTGTACCATACGATGGCACTTTCGGTGGACGCATGAAACTTGTTGCCCTTTATTGAAATGTTGCCTTTCTGAGAGCCGATTTTGTTTCCTGAAATGGTGAATGAAGCTGTCGTGCCACCTTTGATGTTCAGCTTTGAGGCGGCTTTGTCAAGTACTTTCTTTGCTTCTGTAGAGGAAGCAGACTTTGCATAAACTGTTGTTGCAAAAACGGAAAAGCATAACAATGCTATTAGGGAAATGATTTTTTTCATCGTTGTTTGGTGGTTTTGTGGTTTTGTTGTTTAGTGGTTTTGTGGTTTGGTTGTTTTGTTGTTTGGTTGTTTTGTTGTTTAGTTGTTTTGTTGTTTAGTTGTTTTGTTGTTTGTCTTGGCAAGTGAGGAAAGCTATCAACCAAACCACCAAACAACAAAACAACCAAACCAACTACCTCGTACTCTTAAGATTGGCAATATGTCTCTCAAGTGAAGTCTCGTCTGCAAACAGCACTTCACGCGGCTTGCTGCCATGAGCAGGACCTACGATGCCGGCCTTCTCCAGTTGGTCCATGAGTCTGCCTGCCCTGTTGTAACCGATGGAATACTGTCGCTGAATCATGCTGGTAGAGCCCTGCTGGGTGTTGACGATGGTGCGTGCCGCCTGTTCAAAGAGAGGGTCCCAAGAGGAAATGTCCTGACTTCCTCCCATGCTGCCTGCATCGCCTCCCTCCTCGGATGGCTCAGGCAACTCCATCGGACACTGCGGAGTAAGTCCGGCTTTCTCCTGTTCATTGATGTGCTTGGCAATAGCCTCCACTTCCGGAGTGTCGAGGAATGCGCACTGCACGCGTACAGGTTCACTGCCGTTGAGATAAAGCATGTCACCCTTGCCTATGAGCTGGTTGGCGCCGGGACGGTCGAGAATGGTGCGTGAGTCAATCATCTGTCCTACGCGGAATGCCACACGTCCCGGGAAGTTGGCTTTGATGGTACCAGTGATGATATTCGTCGTAGGACGCTGTGTGGCAATAATCATGTGAATGCCTACGGCACGTGCCAACTGTGCAATACGTGCTATTGGCAGTTCCACTTCTTTTCCTGCCGTCATGATCAGGTCGCCGAACTCATCAATGATTACGACGATATAAGGCATATAGTCATGCAGTGCGTTGCCTTTCTCGTCTGTCATTCTCAGGCGGTGGTTGAGGAATTTCTCGTTGTATTCCTTGATGTTGCGTGCTCCTGCGAGTTTGAGCAGGTCATAACGATGGTCCATCAGGGTGCAGAGACCCTTCAGCGTGCGCACCACCTTCGTGACGTCGGTGATTATCGGCTCTTCGTCGGTGTCGGGAATCTGCGCCATGAAAGCATTGGCAATGGGGTTATATACGGAGAACTCCACCTTCTTCGGATCTACGAGCACGATCTTGAGTTCGTTAGGATGCTTCTTGAAGAGGAGTGACCCGATCATCGCATTCAGTCCGACAGACTTACCCTGTCCCGTAGCACCGGCCACGAGGAGGTGTGGTATTTTGGCAAGGTCCACCATAAACACCTCGTTGGTGATTGTCTTGCCGAGCGCAAGGGGCAGTTCCATCTTTGCCTCCTGGAATTTGCGGGAGTTGAGTATTGACTCCATAGAGACGATGGAAGGGTGGGCGTTAGGCACTTCGATACCGATGGTTCCCTTTCCCGGGATAGGAGCGATGATTCTTATTCCGAGGGCGGAGAGAGACAGTGCGATGTCATCCTCGAGATTACGTATCTTGGAAATCCTCACGCCTTCTGCAGGAGTTATCTCGTAGAGAGTGATGGTAGGGCCTATGGTGGCTGTTATCTCACGTATCTGCACACCGAAGGAGTTGAGCACTTCAATGATGCGCTTCTTGTTGGCTATGAGTTCCTCCCTTGTCGTCAGTTCCTTCTGTTCTTCATACTTTTTCAGGAGGTCGAGGGTAGGGAATCTGTATTTGGTAAAAGGTTCACGTGGGTTGATGGGAGAGGAGAGTATCTCTTCCTTGGTGAGCAGTTTTCCCTTTGCCTTGTCCTCATTCACGGCCTGGTTGATGGAGAAGGAAGGCTCGTCCCGGGTAGGTGCAGGTGGAGTCGTCTCCCCGTTGTCGGCAGCAGGGGCCTCGTCGTTGCCTTCATCGGTGAGGTCGATGGTCGTAGCAGTGCTTTCGTATTCCCGGGTGTCTGTCTCCTCGTCCACGTTGTCGTCAGTGTCCGTGTTGCCGTATGAATCAGCCACTATGTTGTCAGTAGCCTCTTCTTCCGGCTTGCTGTCGTTGATTCTGAACTTCACCCTGCTTGAGATATACTCCACGGGGTTGAGCACCTTGCGTATGAAGTTGATGGTCTCCGTAGATACGAAGGTGAGGAATACGAGGGCTGTGACGATGAGGATGGCGGTCAGTCCCGGCGTACCTATGACGCATTCGAGGTAGTCGCACACAAATTCCCCGTGACCTCCTCCAGCATTGAACACCTTTCCTTCAAACAGAGGGTTGACAAACTTCGCAAAGGTGATGCTGCTCCATATAAGCAGCAACATGGAAGAGAAGAACCATTTCCAGAGGTTTATCTTCAGTGCGCCTATCATCCTCATTGCTACGAGAATCATGAATGCAGGCAAGAGGAAGGCTGGTATGCCGAAGCAGGTACGTATGAAGAAGAAAGAGGTGTAGGCTCCTAAGCTGCCGCAGATGTTCTGTATCTGCCGTGTCTCGTTTCTGAGGTCTCCCACAGCAGGATGGAGGATGATGCTCTGGTCGTTCTCGCAGGTGCTGAAGAAGGAGACAAAGGAGACAATCATTACTATGGAGATTGTCATCAGTATCAGGCCTACCGTCACGTTGGTCTTTTCGTTGTGTATGAATGATGAGATTCCGATAGCTTCGCTGAATCCCATTCTTTTGTCTTTCGCTGTTTCTTTTTTCTTTTTTGCCATATTTTTGTCAATGCTCCTTTTTATCGTTGAAGTGAGGGTAATGAAAGCGAAATAATGGTAAATTCCCGCTTTCCAACTGCAAAATTAAGGTAAAAATCTCACATATTGCCCTAAAATCACAGAGAATATTGCAAAAGGTGTGGTTTTTTCAGCATTTTTTCCTAATTTTGCATCTGTTATCTTAAAAAATCAACATCCTTGCCGTGATTTTGATGACATGGCATGGGTTCAATTCGATATGAATAAAGTACTATACAGCAGGTTTGACAAAAGCAAGATAGGTGAGCTGCCGAGGGTCGTTTTCCCTGGCAGGATAATCACCATTCTTTCTCCCGGAGAGGCGCAGCGGGCGGTCGATTACTTATTGCAGCATGACATTCTCGGCTTTGACACCGAGACCCGTCCCGTTTTCAGGAAAGGTGCAAGGAACAAGGTGGCACTGCTGCAAGTCGCCACCCGCGACACCTGTTTCCTCTTTCGTCTCAACAGGATAGGTCTCTGTCCTGCCATAAAGCGGCTCATGGAGGCTGAAGGACCAAGGAAAATAGGGTTGTCGTGGCACGACGACATCGCAGGACTGATGAAGAGGGGGGAATTTGAACCGCATGGGTTTATCGACCTTCAGGACCACATGATAGAGCTTGGCATCAAGGATATGAGCCTTGCAAAGCTCTATGCCAACCTGTTCCGCAAACGTATCAGCAAGAGGGAGCAGTTGTCCAACTGGGAGGCTGACGTGCTGAATCAGAAACAGAAAGAGTATGCTGCCACAGATGCCTGGGCCTGCATCATGCTTTATGAGGAATATGTAAGGCTGAAGGAAACGCAGGATTTCTTCCTTGAGTATGTTCCTGAACCGGAATTGCAGCAGCAGATGGCAGAGAAAGATCCTGAGGAGCCGAAGGAGGAACGTAAGGAAACAAGACGCTCGGCGAGGGCAAGGAAGGGCGACGCCAATGCCAAAACAGGCAAGGCAAAGCCTGCCGCAAGACGCGTTTCATCTACGAAGAAGACTGCTGCGCGTAGTTCAAAAGCTGAGAAAACGTAAAACCACAAAACCTTAAAACCGAAGAAGTTGAAGCTTGCGAAACTTGAGATACTTAAGCAATGACGATGTATAAAAACGTATATTTGAAAAAAGGCAAGGAAGACAGCATGAAACGCTTTCATCCTTGGGTCTTCTCGGGTGCTTTACACCATCTTGACGAGGATATTAGAGAAGGAGAGACTGTCAACGTAGTTTCTGCCGGGGGAGAATATATCGGCCGCGGACATTTTCAGATAGGCAGTATCGCAGTAAGGATACTTACGTTCGACGACGAAGAGATAGACGACGGTTTCTGGTATGACCGCCTGAAGGTGGCTCTGGAGGTAAGGAAGTCTATCGGTATCGCAGACAATCCGCAGAACAACACCTACCGCCTTGTGCATGGCGAAGGCGACAACCTTCCAGGACTTGTCATTGACTGCTATGGGAAGACTGCCGTCGTGCAGGCTCACAGCGTAGGAATGCACGAGTGCAGGATGGCTGTTGCAAGGCAGTTGGTGCGTGTCATGGACAGCCGCATCGAGAATGTGTATTACAAGAGTGAGACGACTCTTCCCTACAAGGCTGACCTCGGGCAGGAGAACGGCTTCATCTTCGGCAATACCGATGAGAACATCGCTTTGGAAAATGGACTGAAGTTCCATGTGGATTGGCTCCGTGGGCAGAAGACGGGGTTCTTTGTAGATCAGAGGGAGAACCGCTCTCTCCTTGAGAGTTATTCCAAGGACCGCAGCGTGCTCAATATGTTCTGTTACACGGGAGGCTTCTCTTTCTATGCCATGAGAGGCGGGGCAAGGCTCGTTCATTCCGTAGATTCCTCGGCAAAGGCGATAGAGCTGACTACGAGTAACGTGAATCTGAACTTTCCCGGTGACAAGCGTCACGAGGCGTTCTGCGATGATGCTTTCAAGTTCCTCGACCGTGCCGACGACAGGTATGACCTTATCATCCTTGACCCGCCGGCCTTTGCCAAGCACCGGGGAGCATTGCACAATGCCCTGAAAGGATATACCCGTCTCAACGTGAAGGCATTTGAGAAAATCAGGCCCGGGGGAATATTGTTCACGTTCAGTTGTTCGCAGGTAGTGACGAAGGACAATTTCCGCAACGCTGTCTTTACGGCGGCGGCACAGTCGGGCAGAAAGGTGAGGATTCTCCACCAGCTCCACCAGCCGGCTGACCATCCCATCAACATCTATCACCCGGAAGGAGAATACCTCAAGGGCTTGGTGCTTTATGTAGAGTAACTGTATTCATCATCATGAAAAATATCATCGAGACAGTAAAGTCATTCATTGCCGCAAACGGTCTCATTCCGGGCAAAATGGAATGGAAAGGGCTTGTGGCATTGTCAGGCGGTGCCGATTCTGTCTGTCTGCTCATGATATGCAAGAGGCTGAACCTGAATGTAGAGGCTGTGCATTGCAATTTCCGGTTGAGGGGAGAGGAATCGGACAGGGACGAGAAATTCTGCGAAGGATTGTGCGAGAGGGAGGGCGTGCCGTTCCACAGGGTGCATTTCGACACGCGTACCTATGCCGAACTTCACGGTGTAAGCATTGAGATGGCGGCAAGGGAACTGCGCTATGATTATTTTGAGCAGTTGCGTCGCAGCATACAGGCAGACGCAATCCTTGTGGCACATCATCGTGACGACTCCGTAGAGACTGTGCTCATGAACCTTGTCAGGGGAACAGGCATCCACGGCCTGCAAGGCATAAAGCCGAAGAATGGGAATATCCTCCGTCCACTGCTGTGCGTGGGAAGGAAGGATATTGAGGAATGGCTGCATACTCTCGGGCAGGACTATGTCACGGACAGCACCAATCTTGAAGATGACGTGGTACGCAATAAGATACGGCTTAATGTTATTCCTCTGCTGCAAGAGATAAACCCCTCAGTGTCAGATAATATAAACTTGACGGCTTCAAGGGTTGCAGAAGCGGTGAAAGTCTTTGACGATGCCATTCGTTCGGATGTTGCCGGTGTCGTTGCATCTACTCTGGAAGATGAAAGCACTCCGCCCTCTGACCGGCTTCTGCGTATCGACATGAAGGCTCTCTCTTCGGTTTCTTCCCGCGAATATACTCTTTTCACCATACTCTCTCCTTTACGCTTCACTCCTGCCCAGGTCGAAGACATTGCATCCAATGACTGCCGGAGTGCTGGCAAGCGGTGGGAGAGTGCAGGGTATGTCCTTGCTGTGGACCGTGATTGCCTTCTTGTAAGGAAAAAGACGGAGTCGTTGTCCCGTTCTCTCGTTATTCCGGAGGCGGGCAACTATGTAATCAGTGAGACGGAAAACTCCGCAGAGCGTTTGTCGGTAAAGGAAATTGTGGTAGGTGAGGGGGATGTGATAGACAAGTCGCCTGCGTGTGCTACTCTTGATGCGGCGAAGGTGAAGTTTCCCCTTAGGCTCAGAAGGGTGAGGCAGGGCGACCGTTTTATGCCCTTTGGCATGAAGGGAACGAAGTTGGTGAGTGACTACCTTACGGACAGGAAGCGCACGGTTTTCCAAAAAGAGGCGCAATGGGTGCTCGCAGATAAGGACGATGCCATCGTATGGCTTGTAGGCGAACGCCCTGACGGCAGGTACTGCGTGGATGGCAAGACAATAAAAGCCCTTGTCATACGTTATAAGAAATAGGCGTTCCCTCAGTTACGTCACAATCCAATAATGATAAAGAGAATAAGAAACATACTGGCTTTATTTCCGTTGCTTGCCGTCTTTCTTTCTGCCTGCAACGATGACGACTCGTTTTCTGCTTCTCCAATGAACGTACTCACTATGGAGGTGGACACGGTGTTTATGGACACGGTGTTCTCCAAAGTGCCTGCATCCACCCGTTCGTTCTGGATATACAACAACTCAGCTGACGGCATCCGTTGCTCAAACGTAAGACTGCAGAACGGCAATCAGACGGGTTTCCGCGTCAATGTTGATGGACTTTATCTTGGCGAACAGCTTGGATTCCAGACCTCTGACATAGAGATACGCAAGGGTGACAGCATACGTGTCTTTGTGGAACTCACCTCGCGCCCTACTTATCAGACAGACCCAAAGGAGATAGAGGATAATCTCATCTTCACCTTGGAGAGCGGAGTGCAGCAGAAGGTCAACCTCAACGCTTGGTCGTGGGATGCTGACCTCGTGCAGGAACTGAGGATAACGAAGGATACAGTCATCGGCAATGCCGGCAAGCGTCCGCTTGTCGTTTACAAAGGCATTGTGGTTGATTCTCTTGCCACATTGACTTTTGAAGCCGGCACGGTCGTTTATTTCCATGACGAGGCGGGAATGGAAGTCAGGGGCCGGCTTGTATGCAACGGTGATTCTTCCGGCAATGTCGTCTTGCGTGGTGACCGCTTGGACAATATGTTCGACTATCTGCCGTACGATTTCCTGCCGGGAAGATGGAAGGGCATTCATTTCCATTCTTCTTCCTACGACAATGTCATGGACTTTACTGACATCCACAGCGGGTATGACGGGATAGTATGCGATTCGAGCGACGTTGCCCGCACCAAACTGACACTGACTTCTTCCACCATCCACAACTGCAAAGGGTATGGCATAAGGACGTGCAACTCAAAAGTAGTGATAAGCAACTGCCAGGTCAGCAACACTCTCTCAGACTGTCTGGCTGTCTTTGGAGGTGATGTCTCCTTGCTACATTGCACCCTTGCTCAGTTCTATCCCTTTGATGCGCAGCGTGGTGCCGCCCTTCGCTTCTGCAACAATGACGGCATTTCTTCATGGAATCTGCACAACCTAAGCGTCAGAAACTCCATAGTGACGGGATATTCCGATGATGAGGTGAGGTGGACACTGCCCGACAGCACAATGGCATTCCGCTATTCTTTCTCCCATTCGCTCTTGCGCACCCCACAGGAGGATGACTCTCTGAGTTTTTCCCACATCGTCTGGGAGGACGTGAACGACACTGTAGCCTCGGGAGCAAAGAATTTCCAGCGCATAGATACTGATATGCTGCGCTATGATTTCCATCTCGACTCTGTTTCCTTGGCACGCGGAAAGGCCAACTTGGAATGGGCCTTGCCTTATAATCGCGATGGTGTCAGACGTGAGGATGAGGTCAATATGGGGTGTTATTAGTTAGGGTGTCCAGTTAACTGTTCCGAAAAACAGAGCGGTTGTCGGTCTTGAAGAAAACAAAAAAAACAACCTTTGTGTCGTACAGGTCTCTTCGAGCCCTTGATGTAAAGTCTTAGTCTGTCATAGGTAAGCCTCCCTGTCGGTCGGTTTCCCAATGCCAGACTAACCCTTTCCATCAGCCTACGGCTTTGTATGACACAAAGGAAAAAACAATAAAAACCGTTGGCGTATGGTTGTTGGTTTTGGGTTGTAGGTTTTTGGTTAATAATGCTTGTCTAATGGAGGATTCTCAAGAGTCAAGACTAATCAACCCAAAACCTATAACCCACAACCTACAACCCGCCCCAACGGTTTTTCCTGTTTTTTCTTTTGATGTCTTTGTAGCTGTAAGGGCTTACGGACTGGAAGTCGGAGTGAAACG
>CALZJQ010000046.1 GCA_945787895.1 uncultured Prevotella sp.
AAACAACCAAACAACAAAATAACCAAACAACTAAACAACAAAATTGCAAAAAAAGTATCATCTATTTGCAAGAATGAGATTATTTTGTTAATTTTGCCACCAGATTTGTATGCTAACTATAACCTAATTGTATTATTCTTTTGACAAAAATGAGAAATGTACTTTTGATAGTGCTATCCATATTCCTGAGTTGTATTCAGACCGAAGCACAACGCACGACTGTAAACTTTGATGAAGGATGGAGGTTTCATTTTGGTAATGCCTCCGACCCGTCAAAAGATTTCGGATGTGGCACGGAGTATTTCAATTATCTTACAAAGGCATCCTCCTTGCATAATGAGGGACCATACTCTGAGAAATTCGTTGAGCAGGATTGGAAGCCAGTCAATTTACCTCACGATTTCGTAGTAGATTTGCCTTTTTCAGAGGAGGCAAGCCATTCCCACGGCTACAAGCAGGTGGGATATAAATATCCGGAAACGTCAGTAGGATGGTATAGAAAGGCTTTTACTGTTGAAGAATCTGATAAAGGAAGTCACTTTGAATTGCTTTTCGATGGCATCTTCCGAGATAGCAGAGTATGGGTCAATGGCTTCTACTGCGGCGGAGAGAGGAGCGGTTATCTCTCTCAGTGTCATGATATTTCGGATTATCTCAATTATGGAGGCGAGAACATTGTATGTGTGCGCTGCGATGCCACTTATGAGGAGGGCTGGTTCTATGAGGGAGCCGGCATTTATCGTCATGCCTGGCTTACAAAAACAAATCCGATACACATAGAGAACGACGGCGTCTTCATACGCTCGATATTCAGGGAAGTGACAGTCAATCACGGAGATAATGTAAAGGTCACAGATTTTTCCAATCCCTACGTCATCGTTACCGCAACAGTAAAAAATGCTTCCCGAGCGACACAGAAGGCTGATGTGAGGGTGAAAATCCTTGATGCTGAAGGAAAGGAAATAGCCAACTGTCTTACAGCCAAGTCTTTCAAGGACGGTATCAAACCATCTTGTACCGAGGGCTACAGTTATATGATACCAGTAAGCAATCCACATCTATGGAGCCCTGATACACCATATTTATATAATGTGGTCACAGAAGTGGTCTGCGGAGGAAAGGTAGTGGATGTGAAAGAGACGAAGTTTGGCATCCGTCAAGTTGTATTCGACAAGGACAAAGGTCTCCTTATCAACGGAAAACAGGTAAAGATAAAGGGCGTAAACATCCATCAGGATAATGCAGGAGTAGGGTCTGGCATTCCTGATGCAATCCAATTATGGAGGATAAGGCAGTTGAAGGCATTGGGATGTAACGCATATCGCTCATCCCACAATCCAATGTCGCCTGCCATGCTTGACGTATGCGATTCCCTCGGTATTCTTGTTATTGACGAAAACCGCCTGTCAGGTTCGTCGGAATATGCTCTCGGCAGTCTGAAGAAGATGATAATGCGCGACAGAAACCATCCCAGCATCATACTATGGAGTGCAGGCAATGAAGAGTGGGGCATAGAATGGAATGAAAAGGGAGAACGGATAGCCGCCACGATGCGCGACTATTGTCATCAGTTCGACCCCTCACGCGAGATGACTTTTGCTACGTCTGGCGGTCCTACAGTAGAAGTCCCCGTCGATGTGGCAGGATATAATTACGTGATGCAGAATCCGATAGACGAACATCGTGCCAAGTATCCAGAGAGAAAATGCTATGGTTCGGAAGAAACCACAGGCTGCGGCACTCGAGGTGTCTATTTTGATGACCCGCAGGGACGATGGATGAAAGCCATCAACCGTGAGCCAAACGGAAGAGACAGCATGATGAACTGTATAGAGCGAGGATGGAAATTCTATGCAGAGCGTCCCTGGGCTGCAGGATGCTTCTTCTGGACAGGATTTGACTATCGCGGCGAACCCAATCCATTGAAATATCCAGCTGTGGATTCTGAGTTCGGAATCCTTGATTATGCAGGATTTCCAAAGGATGAGGCGTGGTATCTTAAAGCGTGGTGGACAGATGAGATTGTCCTACATTTACTTCCACATTGGAATCTTCAGGGGCATGAAGGTCAGACTATCAGTGTGTGGGCATATTCCAATTGTGATGAGGTAGAGTTGTTCGTCAATGGCAAGTCGCAAGGAAAAAAAACTATGCCACGTCACGGACACCTTGAATGGGATGCTGTATATAAACCAGGAAAACTCGTCGCAGTCGGTTATAAAAATGGTAGGAAAGTGAAGATAGAAAAGGTGGAAACGACACAAGAAGCAGCGATAGTCTCGCTCTCTGCCGACCGCACTGCAGTGCAGGCAGATGGTGCGGACGTATCTGTCATTACAGTTGCATTGAAGGATAAGAAGGGTAGGGTGGTGCCTGATGCCTGTAATGACCTCAATATACATGTTGATGGTCACATGAAGATATTGGGCGTGGGAAATGGTAACCCCGCAGGAAGGGCTAAAGAGCGTCCTGATGATGCAGCAGCCCGCGACTTCCAGATGAAGGCTTTCAATGGCTATGCCCGCATTTTCCTGCAAGCAGGCAAGATGCAGGGAAAGACCACTCTCACTGTGACATCAGAGGGATTAAGGACTGGTGTGATTAATCTTTCGACTGTCGGGAACTCTAATATTCAATACAACATCCAATAATCCTCACAACCATAAGGAAAAAGAACTGCTCTAACTAACAAAAATATAATCATGAACGACGTAATATCAGAAATAACACGACTATCAGACAAGGATTGCTACCATCTCGTGGAGCGACACAAGAAACAGCATACATATCCCATGCACCGCCATCAGGATATGGAGATAAATTTTGTGGAGAATTGCCAGGGTACGCGTCGCATAGTGGGCGACAGTATTGAGGTGCTCGGCAACTACGACATTGCATTGCTCGGAGGAAACATTGAGCATACGTGGGAGCAATATGAGTGTACATCGCAGGATATGCGTGAGATAACAATCCATTTCTCGCGCGACTTGTTCTCAAAAGCATTCCTTGGCAAAACACACATGAAGCCTCTCGCCGACCTCTTTGAACGAGCTGACGTGGGCGTGGCTTTCGGAATGAAGACAATAATGAGGGTATATGACAAGCTTAACGAACTTGTCAACATGGAACCAGGATTTCACAGCGTGATGAAATTCATGGACCTCATGTATGACCTCGCCTTGAGTACAGACTATAAGCTCTTGTCCACCAGTGCCTTTGCTCACACGGTAGTTTCGTCAGACTCAAGGAGGGTGCAGAAAGTAAAGGAGTACATAGATGCCAACTACCGCAATGAGATACGGCTTCAGGAACTGGCTGACATATCTTCGATGACACCGACAGCCTTCAGTCGTTTCTTCAAGCTCCGTACGGCAAAGAGCATTTCAGAGTATATCATTGACGTGCGCCTCGGTCATGCGGCGAGATTGCTGGCAGACAGCACAATGGCTGTGGTGGAGATATGCTATCACTGCGGGTTTAACAATATCTCTAATTTCAACCGTATCTTCAAGAAACGCCGTGGATGCACACCTACGCAATTCAGAGACAACTATCATAAAAAACATGTGATAGCATAGAATAGCGGAAATGTACTACAAAAAGGTAAAAAAGTGCAATATGTTGATTGAGAAACTGGATAACTTTGCAACCAAATCCTAACGACATTATTCTATGACACGACTAATCTCCCTTTTTGTATGCTCTCTTCTGTCATTGGCTTCTCATGCGCTGGACATTCCAGAGATATTTGGAAATGATATGGTGTTGCAGCAAAACACCCAGTGTAAGATATGGGGATGGGCTGCAGCAGGAAACTATGTCCAGGTGGTTACAGGGTGGGATAATGCTGCCTACACTGTAGAGGCTGGGAAAGATGGATCGTGGAGAGTGGAAGTGAAGACACCATCGGCTTCATATTCCAAGTATGAGATAACCTTTGCCGAATACTCGTACAATCCTCTTGTCGTGAAATCAGAGCGAAAGACAGATGCCGTCGCATTGAAGAAAGTAGAGGGAGTGCTCATAGGGGAAGTGTGGTTCTGTTCTGGTCAGTCGAATATGGAGATGCCTCTTGGAGGCTTCTGGAATTGTCCAGTCGAGGGAGCTAATGAAACAATCTTGAAATCACAAAATTATCGCCACGCCATTCGTGTGGCAACGATAGCCAAGGACGGGAAACAAGAGCCTCAAAAGAAAGTGGCAGGCAAGTGGGAGGTGGCTTGTCCGGCAAATGCCTCACGCTTCTCAGCCTGTGCTTATTACTTCGCTACTACGATAGTTGATGCGCTTGATGTCCCAGTAGGAATCATCAACTGCTCATGGGGAGGTTCTTGCGTGGAAGGCTGGCTGCCGAAAGAAATCCTATTGACCTATCCTGACGGACTTATTCCAATGGATGATACGGATTACCACGCCAAGATGGTGATGTATAACGGTATGCTTTATCCGCTTGCAGGATACACTGTCAAAGGCTTTCTTTGGAATCAAGGCGAATCAAACGTAGGAAGAGAAAAAGAGTATGTTGACCGTTTCTGCACTATGACACGTCTATGGAGGAAGATGTGGAATCAGCCCGGAGACCCATTGCCGATATATACCGTAGAACTGCCTGCTTATCGTTACGGCGATGCAAACGCAGTGGATGCGGCAAAGTTCCGTGCCGCACAGCATCAGATTGCGCGTGAGCTGGAACACGCAGGCTGTGTGTGTACCAGTGACCTTATGTATGAACATGAGATTGACCAGATACATGGTTGCAAGAAACGAGAGATTGGCGAGAGATTGGCATATCTTGCCTTGACCCGCGACTATGGCGTAGTGGGTTTGGGGGCAGATGCACCAGAGTTTGAGTATATGCAGGAGGTGGATGCCAATGCGGATGACCGCATGGTAATAGCAGGTACTGCCGTAGAGAAGAATCCTAAAGCAGCAGGAAAGGTGATGCACCTGTATTTCACTAACAGCACTGATGGTTTCGACCGAATGGCAAATATCGAAGGGTTTGAAGCACAAGATACTGATGGAATGTGGCATAAGGCTATCGTATGGTCTTCATCTGCTTGGCAAAACGTAGAGAGACAAGGATGCTTCCTCACACTTGCCTGTCCTGAGATTGACAAAATCGTGAATGTGCGTTATTGTTATAATAATTTCGCTATCGGTAAGTTGCACAACTCTCGCGGGCTTCCTGTAGTGCCATTTACCACAGAGAAATGATGTGTGAGTTGTTGATAAATGCTCTTTTGTCTTGAACATTTGCTCCCTTTTCAGTCTTTTTTGAAAACCAATCACTATGTTTTATTCCAGAGAAAGTTATATGTTTCGCCTGCAAGACAGTCTGAAGGGAGTGCTTTGCAGTTTCCTCTTGCTTGTTGTTTTTTCTTCTTGTGCAACTAATGACAAAGGTTTTGTAACGGTAAGAGAAGGAAAGTTTTATCTTGCAGACAAAGAGTATCGGTTTGTCGGCACCAATCTATGGTATGGAGCAATACTTGGTAGTGAGGGAAAGGGAGGAAACCGCCAACGTCTCGTCAAGGAACTTGACGATATGAAAGCAATAGGAATAGACAATGTGCGTGTTCTCGTAGGAGGAGACGGCAGGGATGGCATTCCAAGTCATATAGCACCAAAGCTACAGTCGGAGCCTGGAGTATATAATGACACTCTTCTTGCAGGTCTCGACTATCTTATGATGGAACTGGAGAAACGTGATATGCGTGCCGTGCTCTACTTTAATAATGCGTGGGAGTGGTCAGGAGGCTACGGAGCGTACCTTGACTGGGTAGGCTTCAAGGGTGACGTGCAGAGTTCTGACGGCACGGGCGAGATGAAGCATTTCGACCTTACGCCAGTTCCTACACTCGACGGATGGTGGGAATATATGCAGTATGTCTCCAACTTTATTCTCAATGACAAGGCAAAGCAGTTGGCGGAAAACCACGTTCGCTATATCGTCACAAGGACTAACCGTTATACAGGCGAGGCATATAAAGACTCTAAGGCTCTCATGGCGTGGGAGATAGCCAACGAACCGCGTTGCTTCGTCAATGATTCCCTCCACAAAGCGAAGTTCGTGGAATGGATTGACAGCCAGTCGCAGCTCATCAAGAGTCTCGACCCGAACCATCTTGTCACCACAGGCTCGGAGGGAAAGCACGGCTGTGAGGAGGATATAGCTCTGTTTAAGGCTATACATACGCTGCCTTGCATTGACTATGCCTGCATACATATCTGGCCTAACAACTGGGGATGGATTGGCAAGTTCAACCAGAACTATGATGCGGATAAGACTATTGCCGCTGATGCACCAGACCCTATTGTAGATAATGTCCGTGCTGCATGTGACTCCACAAAGGCTTATATCGACGAGGCTTATGAGGCTTTGCGAGGCTGTGGTCGTCCTATTGTGCTCGAAGAGTTCGGTTACCCGAGGGACAGGTTCCTCTTTTCTTCTGGCTCTCCGACAAAAGGGCGTGACACCTATTATAAATATGTATTCTCCATTATACGTGAGACGGGCAGGATAGCTGGCTGCAACTTCTGGGGATGGGGTGGAAGAGCAGATGTAGAGCACACCATCTGGCAGCGTTGGGATGACTATGTCTGTGATCCTGCACAGGAAGAACAGGGACTTAACTCTGTATTTGCCAACGATAAGACAACATTGGAGATTATCAGAGAGATGAATGAGGATTAGTCGTTTGATTGTTGATGACGGTTTCTTGTTTTTTTTCGACCTTATCGAAGAATAACAGATGATGTTTAGTCGTTTGGTTGTTGATAACTATCTTTTTTTACATATATAAAAAATGCTCATGCAGAAACTTTTATTTTTCATCATGATGTTCACCTTTACCTTAATAGCAGAGGTGAAAGCACAAATCCGGGGTACTAATATCACCGTTACTATCACTCCAAATCATAAGGATTGGAATTACAAGATTGGTGAAAATATAGAATACACGGTGTGTGTGCTCAAGTCTGGAACGCTTCTCGACAATGCGGAAATATCATACGAGATGGGACCGGAGATGTATCCAGAGGTAAAAAAGAATATGATATTAAAGAATGGTACTGCAAAGATTACGTCAAAGATGCAGAAACCAGGCTTTCATAAGCTTTATGTCAGGGCAAAGGTAGCGGACAGGGATTATGAGTCATGGTGCATAGTTGCCGTCTCTCCCGAGAAGATACGTCCACAGGCTCAGTGTCCAAAGGACTTCGATGAGTTTTGGACAAAGACTATAGAACAGGCACGCTGGACATCCCTTGAATCACATCTGGAGTTTCTTCCTGAGAGGTCAACGCCAGAGGTGAATACCTATCATGTCAGTTTCCAGAATGATACGTGGGGCAGGAGAGTGTATGGCATTCTGAATATCCCGGCAAAACATGGAAAATACCCTGCAATATTGAAGGTTCCAGGCGCTGGAGTACGACCTTACTCTGGCGACGAAGGACTGTGTAAGAAAGGTTTTGTGGTTCTTGAGATAGGAATCCATGGCATTCCGGTCACAAGGGAACAGGCTTTTTATGACAATATCTTCTCCAGTGCATTGAGAGAATACTGGTTCAATGGGTCTAACAATCGTGACCGTTCTTACTACAAACACGTCATAACTGGCTGCATTCGCTCCATAGACTTCTTGGAATCTACGCCTTCTCTTGCTCTGTCGTCAGCTTGGGATGGCAGGAATCTTGGCGTATGTGGTTCGTCACAGGGCGGTTTCCTCACTATTGCAACGACGGCTCTCGACAAGCGTGTGACGTGTTATGCTCCTGTTCATGCAGCGATGTGCGACCATGAGGCGGCTCTCAATAAGGTGGCTTGTGGATGGCCACACATCTTCTATCAGCAAACTCAGCCAGATGTAATGGAGATAGAGACCATGAGGTATTACGATGGCGTGAATTTCGCACGCCGTATCACTGTTCCGGGATGGTATTCCTTCGGATATAACGACAATGTTGTGCCTCCGACAACTATGTATGCCACATATAACGTGGCAGGAGGAGAGAAAACTTTATCCGTATATCAGCAGACGGCACATTTCTGGTATGAGGAACAGTATAAGGAGTGGTTTGATTTCCTGACTGCCCAAATGACCAAATGACCAAACGACAAAACAACCAAACAACTAAACAACTAAACAACTAAACAACAAAATAACAAGAGAAAATTATGCCCCAGCAATTCGGACACTTCGATGACCTCCACAGAGAGTTCGTCATTACAAACCCTGCAACGCCATTTCCATGGATTAACTATCTTGGAAACGAGGATTTCTTTGGTCTAATCTCTAATACGGCAGGAGGTTACGACTTCTATAAGGATGCAAAGTTCCGCCGCATTACCCGCTATCGTTATAACGGCGTACCGATGGATAACGGAGGAAGATATTTCTATATCAACGACAATGGCACGGTATGGAATCCGGGGTGGAAGCCATGCAAGACTCCTCTCGACTCATACGAGTGCCGTCATGGCATGAACTATACTCGCATTACGGGTAGCAAGAATGGCGTGGAAGCCTCGGTACTCTTCTTTGTTCCGCTAAAGACGTGGGCTGAGGTGCAGAAAGTTACGCTCAAAAATACTTCCTCAGAAAAGAAATCTCTCAAGTTCTTCTCTTTTGCAGAGTGGTGTCTGTGGAATGCCGCAACGGACATGGAGAACTTCCAGCGCAACTGGTCAACAGGTGAAGTGGAGATAGATGGCTCTGTGATATATCACAAGACGGAGTACAAGGAGCGTCGCAATCACTATGCCTATTATGCCGTTACCAATGCTAAGATTGATGGTTTCGACACTGACCGCGAGTCGTTCGTCGGATTGTACAATGAGTTTGCTGACCCGCAATGCGTTATGGCAGGCAGACCTTCCAACTCTGTAGCGCATGGATGGTCACCCATTGCATCACATTATATAGAGGTGGAACTTGCACCGGGCGAGTCAAAGGATTATATCTTCCTGCTTGGATATGTGGAGAATGAGCAGGAAGAGAAGTTCTCGGCTGATGATATTGCAAGAAAGAAGGAAGGAACCCTCATATCATCACAGGCATCTGATGTGACGTTGGTCAACAAGCAGAAAGCGCAGGATACAATAGCAAAGTATTCTACCGTAGAGGCTGTGGATGCTGCTTTTGCAGAACTGTCCAAAATGTGGGACGAACTTCTTGATAAATATGTAATCAAGTCAGACGATGAGCGGCTTAACCGCATGGTGAATATTTGGAGTCAGTACCAATGTATGATAACATTCAATTTCTCACGTTCTGCAAGTTTCTTTGAGAGTGGCGTAGGACGTGGTATGGGTTTCCGTGATTCCAATCAGGACCTTGTCGGTTTCGTACATCAGGTGCCAAGCCGGGCGCGTGAGAGAATCATTGATATTGCTTCTACACAGTTCCCTGACGGAGGATGTTACCACCAATATCAGCCGCTGACAAAGCACGGCAACAATGATATTGGCGGAGGATTCAATGATGACCCTTGCTGGCTAATCTTCGGTACGGTGGCTTATATCAAGGAGACGGGCGACTTCTCCATCCTTGACGAGCCTGTGCCATTCGACAACAAACCAGGCACGGAGGTCTCTCTTATGGAGCACCTGCGCATCTCGTTCAATCATGTGGTAGAGAATCTCGGACCTCATGCCTTGCCTTTGATAGGTCGTGCTGACTGGAATGACTGCCTTAACCTCAATTGTTTCTCTTGGGATCCTAATGAGAGTTTCCAGACTACAGAGAACAACTCGGAGGGTTCAAAGGCAGAGTCGCTGATGATAGCGGGACTTTTTGTTGTGACAGGAAAGGATTACATAGAGTTGTGTCGCCAGATAGGCGACGATGCAGAGGCTGACAGGGCGCAGAGGTGTGTCGAGAATATGGTGGAGGCTGTGAAAAAGCATGGCTGGGACGGAGAATGGTATCTCCGTGCATACGATTTCTATGGCAATAAGATAGGCAGCAACGAGAATGAAGAGGGCAAGATATTCATTGAGTCGCAGGGTTTCTGCACCATGGCAGGTATCGGTCTTGAGGAGGGAATGGTAGATAAAGCCATTGACTCTTGTCGTAAATATCTTGACTGCGAACATGGAATGGTGCTCAATAATCCTGCTTATACCAGGTATCATGTCGAGATGGGAGAGATAAGTTCTTATCCTGCAGGCTATAAGGAGAATGCAGGTATCTTCTGTCACAACAATCCTTGGGTCATCATCGGTGAAACGGTGGCGGGACGCGGCAACGATGCTTGGGAATTGTTCCGCAAGATAAGTCCGATGTATCTCAAGGATCAGGCATTGCATAAGGTGGAGCCATACGTCAACTGCCAGATGGTGGCAGGTAAGGATGCTGCCAAGCCTGGTGAGGGAAAGAACTCGTGGCTTACCGGCACTGCTGCTTGGATGTGGCTCACCGTAAGTCAGTATCTCCTTGGCATCAAACCTACATACGATGGAATAATGATTGACCCATGCCTTCCGGCAGACATTAAGGAGTATTCCGTAAAGCGTATGTTGCGTGGTGTAGAGTTTGAAATCACGGTGAATAACCCTGACGGCAGGCAGAAGGGTGTGAAGAGCATCATAGTAGATGGTAAACCCATTGATGGCAATGTAGTGAAACCTACTGCCTCTCGCCATATCGTGGAGGTAGTAATGTAGTTTTTTTTTGTTGTTTAGTTTTTTTGTTGTTTAGTTGTTTAGTTGATAGTATTCGACTCCATTGAGCCACAAACAACCAAACAACTAAACAACTAAACAACAAAACCACCAAACCACCAAACAACAATGAATAGAATCCTTTCCATTTTATCAGTATGCGTAGCATTGTCGGGACTTATTCCGACAGATGCTGTTGCACAGACACAGTCCAGTTCACCATACGAGAGTCAGATTGACGCCTTGATGTCCAAGATGTCATTGAGGGAAAAACTCGGTCAGATGGTGGAACTTGACCTGCGCGGTGTGATGATGCAGGACGAAAAGGGCAGATATGTCATTGATGCGGAGAAACTGGACTCCATTCTCATCAATTATAAGGTCGGTTCGTTCCTCAATACTCCAGGTCCGCAAGGGGTTACAGCAGCGGAATGGGAGAAGTATATGATGCAATTGCAGAAAGCCACTGTCAAGCATGTAGGCATACCTTTGGTCTTCGGCGTGGATGAAAACCATGGCATGACATATACATCGGACGGTACTCTCATGCCGCAAAACATCAACATAGCAGCTACTTTCAACCGAGAGCTTGCGAGAAAGGGTGCACAGGTCACTGCATACGAGACGCGTGCTTGTTCCGTGCCATGGACTTACTCGCCCACAATGGACCTCTCCCGTGACCCTCGCTGGCCGCGTTGCTGGGAGAACTTCGGTGAAGACTGCCTGCTCAATGCAGAGATGGGCAAGGCGATGACAATAGGATTTCAAGGCGAAGACCATAATAATATCGGACAACAGAATATCGCTGTTTCCCTGAAACATTTCATGGGCTACGGAGCACCGGTGACAGGTAAGGACCGTACTCCCGCTATCATAACCTTACAAGACCTGAAGGAGAAGCATTTCGCTCCGTATAAGGCATGCGTGGAGGCTGGTGCGCTTACGATTATGGTCAATTCCGGCAGCGTCAACTATATCCCGATGCACGCCAATAAGGAAATTCTTACAGGTTGGCTCAAGGAGGGACTCAATTGGGATGGAATGCTTATTACAGACTGGGCTGACGTAAACAATCTCTACAATCGTGAGAAGGTGGCTCGAAACAAGAAGGAAGCTCTCTGCCTTGCCATCAATGCTGGCATCGACATGATAATGGAGCCATACGAATGCGATGTCGTGGAACTCATGGAACAACTCGTCAATGAGGGGCGCATACCACAGTCACGCATTGATGATGCTTGTCGCAGAATCCTTCGTCTCAAATATCGCCTTGATCTCTTTAACCATCCTTATCAGAAACTTAAGGATTATCCGGAATTTGCAAGTGCAGAACATAAGGCGGTCTCTTATCAGGCTGCTCTGGAATCCATGGTGCTTCTTGAGAACAACGGTGTACTTCCTGTTGCAAAAGGCAAGAAGATACTCGTAGCAGGACCTAATGCCAATAGTCTTCGTGCGCTCAACGGTGCCTGGACTCTCACATGGCAGGGCAAGGACGTTGACGAAATCCTTCAGAAACTTGCAGATGATACGGCAAAGAGGAAACCAAAGGATGGCGGTCCATACGTAAAGCCTAATACTATATATGAGGCTCTATGTCAGGAGTTCGGTCGTGATAACGTCATTCTTGACCAGACCTTGACTTATAACAACAAGGGGAAATTCGAGGAAGAGATACTGAAAGACCCTGATATGTCCGAACTCAAGCGTAAGGCTTTGGAGGCTGACGTCATAATAGCCTGTATCGGCGAGAACTCGTATTGTGAGACTGTAGGCAACATTACCGACCTCAATCTGTCACAGAACCAGCGCAATATGGTAAGAACTCTTGCCGAGACAGGAAAGCCAGTAGTTCTTGTGCTTAATGAAGGACGTCCGAGAATTGTCAGTGACATTGCGCCTTTGGCATCGGCTGTAATTGACGTGATGCTGCCCTCCAACTGTGGAGGCGATGCTCTTGCAGCACTTCTCTCCGGCAGAGAAAATTTCTCTGGCAAGTTGCCTTTCTCTTATCCTCGCACTATAAGTGCGTTTACGTGTTACGATTACCGTGCATCAGAAGTCGTTGGCACTATGCAAGGTTCGTATGACTACAGTTCCGATGTCTCTTTCCAGTGGGCGTTTGGAACAGGAAAGTCATACACCACGTATGAATACAGCAATCTTCGTTGTACTCCTGAGACATTCTCTGCCGGTGATGTTCTCACGGTATCAGTAGATGTGTGCAACACGGGCAAGGTAGCCGGCAAGGAGTCAGTCCTACTATTCAGCACGGACGTCATTGCATCGCAGGTGCCGGAGGTCAGAAGACTGCGTGATTTCAGCAAGATAACTCTGTCTCCGGGCGAGACGCAGACGGTCACGTTCTCTCTTCCAGCCTCTAAGCTCGCTTTTGTAAACAGCAAAGGAGACTGGACTCTTGAACCGGGAGAATTTGTGTTGCAAATAGGAAACCAGTCTAAGGTAATTAATTGTAAGTAGAATTTTTCGTTGTTTGGTTGTTTGGTTGGCTGTGCCGCAAGTGAGTCGAATGTAAACAACCAAACAACTAAACAACTAAACAACCAAACAACTAAACCACAATGAAAGCAATCATAATATGCGCATCTCTGACAATGGCAGCCGCAGCCTTTGCCGACAATAAGGATGCAATTAAGGTAAATCAAGTAGGCTATTACCCCAGGGAACAAAAGGTGGCTGTAATAGAACCAAGTGTAAAACAGAAGATATTTACGCTCAGGGATGCCAAGGGTAAGACTGTCTGGAAAGGAAGGGCGGTGCGCAATTCCGTCTCTCCATTTACAGGCAAGGTGCGTCAGGTCGTGGATTTCTCTAAGGTGACAGGTGAGGGTACATACACTCTCTGTGCAGGAAAGCAGAGACAACAGGTAATCATCAGGAATAATGCCTTTGCAGAGGTAGCTGACAAGGCGATGAAAGCTTTCTATCTCCAGCGTATGAGTATGCCAATAGAGAAAGAATATGCAGGAGAGTATGCCCGTCCGATGGCTCACCCTGACAATAAAGTCCTCGTACATCCTTCAGCAGCTTCCGAGGGTCGTCCAGCCGGAACAGTCATATCTTCATCTTATGGTTGGTATGATGCGGGTGATTACAACAAGTATATCGTCAATTCCGGGTTTACCATCGGAGTTCTCTTGCAGGCCTACCAGATGAATAAGGCATATCTCGACAAGATGAACCTCAACATTCCAGAGTCAGGAGACTATATGCCGGACTTCCTCGATGAGATAATGTATAACCTCAAGTGGATGGAGACGATGCAGGATCCTACGGATGGTGGTGTCTATCACAAACTTACAACGCCCAACTTCGAGGGCTTCGTCATGCCGTCAGAGTGCCATCAACAGAGGTACGTCGTGCAGAAAACGACACAGGCAACGCTTGATTTCGCAGCAACGATGACACTTGCTGCACGCATCTATGGTGAATACCCTGCTTATCGTCGCTTTGCCGGGCAGGCTCTGCAAATGGCTGAACGTGCCTATGCCTGGGCTGTCAGAAATCCTCATGAGTACTATAATCAGGACGCAATGAACGAAAAGTATGAGCCAAAAGTGTTTACAGGCGCATACGGTGACAACAATGCAGAGGACGAGTTCTTCTGGGCTGCTACGGAATTATTCCTTGCGACGGGGCAGAACGCATATCTCGAACAGGCAAAGCAGTTTGCTCCTAAGGACTATTCCGTGCCGACATGGGGAAATGTAGCAGGACTCGGTGTGCAACAATGGCTCAACCACTCTATATTAAATAAGGTGGAAGACCTCGGTATAGATGTACAGAAAATGAAATCAGACCTGTTGGCATTCTGCAATGACTGCATATCACGTATTCCTACCTCCTCATTCCATTGTCCTCACGGCAATCGAACGCAGGATTTCCCTTGGGGAAGCAACAGCGAGATGTGCGCAGGACAGGGCATAGCTCTCCTCTATGCCTATACTCTGACAGCTGACCGCAAGTATCTCGATGCGGCAATATCAGATGCAGACTATCTCCTTGGCAGGAATGCTACGGGTTATTGCTTTGTGACAGGCTTCGGAACGAAACCCGTGATGCACCCTCACCAGCGTATTTCTCATGCCGATGGTATAGAGGCACCGTTGCCAGGATTCCTCGCAGGCGGTCCTAATCCCGGACAGCAGGATCGTGAGACCTGTAAGACATATCCGTCCGATGCGCCAGATGAGTCATATACGGATGACATGAACAGTTATGCGAGCAATGAGATAGCCATCAACTGGAACGCATATCTCGTGGGACTCATGTCGTGGCTTGATGCCACTCTTAGTCGATAATATTCCTGATGACAACGTCGCAGTGGATGCCGTCAGTCAGGACGTAGGGATAGCATTGATATTACTGTCTTGCACGGAAGGAACTTGATAACTTTTTTTGTCACAAAGTGGTCAAGTTATTTCCGTGTAGGACATTATGCGGTTGTGCGGTTGTGGGGAGATTTGTGAGGGCTGATTGTAGCTTCTGTTAAACCTTATAACCGTAAAACCTTATAACCGTAAAAAACATCATTTTTTAATAAAAGTATCATCAAATGATAAAATTATATTACATCGTTTGGTTTTTTACTCGTAATTTTGCAGGCAGATATTCATTACACTGAACCTAACTACCTAAATAAACGAACATCAGACAATATATTTCTCTATAATTCAATAACTAAAACTATTATTCTATGAAGACTGAAAAATCTTTCAGCATTAAGCTCGCGTTGCTTTCGCTGTTTATGTTCTTCTCGGCTTCAGTGACGGCACAGGTCACGGTGACTGGTACCGTCATGGATGAACAGGGTGAACCGACAATAGGTGCGACAGTACGTGAGAAAGGTACTCAGAATGGTACGGTGACGGATTTCGACGGCAGGTTTACCGTCAAGGTCAGGAATGCTGACGCCGTCCTGACGTTCTCTTATGTCGGCTACCAGACACAGGAAGTGAAGGTGGCAGGTCGTAAAGAAATCAAGGTGGTCCTCAAGGGCGACGAGACGACACTTCAGGAGATGGTTGTCGTAGGTTATGGTACGATGAAGAAGAGTGATATCTCCGGTTCTTCCGTTTCCGTAGGTGAGAACGCCATCAAGGGTTCTATCATCACTTCTCTCGACCAGTCGCTGCAAGGACGAGCAGCTGGTGTTACGGCAGTGCAGACCTCTGGTGCTCCAGGTTCAAGTTCTGCAATCCGCGTGCGTGGTACGGCGACAATCAATGCAAAAGCAGAACCTCTCTATGTTATTGACGGTGTGATAGTTCAGAGCCAGGGTACTTCAGGTGCTGACTACGGTCTTGGAGATGCTCTCGGTAATGGTTCTAACTCAACAATCTCTCCACTTTCCACCATCGATCCTGCTGACATCGTAAGTATGGAAATCCTCAAGGATGCTTCTGCCACCGCTATCTATGGTGCGCAGGGTGCCAACGGTGTTGTCTTGATTACTACAAAACGTGGTAAGGCAGGTGAGGCAAAGTTCTCATACAACGGCATGTTTGCTGTCAATCGTCAGGCAAAGCGTCTTGATATGCTCAACCTCCGTGAGTTTGCAGAGTATGCCAATGATTTCTACAGGGTAGGAGAGGGCACTATTACTCCGGAACTCATCGACCCTTCGCTCCTCGGAAAAGGTACCAATTGGCAGGATGCAGTATTCCAGACTGCTATCCAACACTCACATCAGGTAAGCGCACAGGGTGGAACGGATAAGGTGCAATATTATGTATCAGGTTCGTACATGAATCAAGAGGGTACGATTATTGGTTCGCAATTCGACCGTCTCTCTTTGCGTACCAATCTTGACGCACAGTTGAAGAGCTGGTTGAAACTTGGTCTTTCTGTTACCTATTCCAATACCAACGATGATCTGAAGCTCGCTGACTCAGAGGAGGGTCTTATTACTTATTCATTGACTACGCCTCCAAATATCCAGATATACGACATTAACGGTGAGTATTCCTCCGTGTCACAGGAGGGTTTCACTTCTCCCAACCCGATAGCCATGGCGATGTATGATGACATACTTCTCAACCGTCAGAAGCTCAACGGAAACATATTCTTTGAGGTGAAGCCTATAAAGGATTTGACATGGCATGCAGAGCTTGGCTTTGACCTCGGGTCATCCAAGGGTGAGACTTATGAGCCAATGGTAAGTCTCGGTGCTTGGAAGCGCACTACCAACTCCAGTCGTATTCAGAATAATACTAACAAATTCTGGCAGCTAAAGAATTACATTACTTACAATCATACTTTTGACCAACATTCAGTGACTGCCATGCTCGGTCAGGAGTGCTGGGAAAGCAAATATGAGTATAGTGCAATATCAAATACCAATTTGCCGTCTGACTATGTTCACAACCCAGCTCTCGGTGATGGCACACCTTCCATAAGCCATGGCTTCGGTTCTTCATCAATGGCATCATTCTTTGGACGTCTCACCTACAGTTACAACTCCCTCTATAACCTTACTTATACGTATCGTCGTGACGGTTCTTCCAATTTCGGTACGGATAACCGTTGGGCAGGTTTCCACTCAGCAGCAGCTTCATGGCGCTTTGGCAGCGAGAAGTTCGTAGAGGATGTCGTAGGCAAATGGTTGTCAAATGGCAAGCTGCGTCTTGGATGGGGTCAGACCGGCAACTCGAACATCGGTGGCTACAAGTGGGGAAGCCCTCTCTCTGTAATGGAATCAGACCTCGGAAAGTCATATCGTCCTGCACAGATTGCCAATACTTCCGTGAAGTGGGAATCGCAGGAGCAGATCAACGTTGGTCTTGACCTCGGTTTCTTCAATGACCGCATCACACTCGTGATGGACTGGTATCGCAAGGAGTCAAAGGATATGTTGATGCAACTCCAGTTGCCTTCATATATGGGAACACAAGGCAATGGTTCCTCAAAACTGAACGCTCCTTACGGCAACTATGGTACAATCCGCAATACAGGTCTCGAAATCACTCTCGGAGCACATCCATTCCAGGGAGAGTTCCAGTGGGATGCTGAGCTGCAACTCTCTTTCAACAAGAACAAACTTGTTTCATTGGGTTCTGGTGCCAATGCCCAGCCGCTCGTAGGTTATGGTCAATGGACAGATATCGTGTCACTGACCAAGGTCGGGGAGTCACTTTTCAATTTCTATGGATATGTATGTGACGGTGTATATACGTCGCTTGAGGATATAGAGTCTTCAGCAAAGCCCTCGGCATATCCTACAAACGGTGTCTTCACTAAAAATTCCACAGTATATGTAGGTGACATAAAATACAAGGATTTGAATGGAGATGGAGTGATTGACGAGAACGACCGCACGAATATCGGTTCACCTCTGCCTAAATACACGTTCGGATTCAACAATACATTCCGT
>CALZJQ010000047.1 GCA_945787895.1 uncultured Prevotella sp.
GCATTCCCCCCTTCCTTCAAAGAAAGCAGTCTCGGCAGAGTCGGAAAGGCGGGAAACAGCATCTTTCGTATCATCGCACGACATTCTGTCGATGACGAGGTATATGCCGCCTGCCTCGCTTTTAAGGATTTCTTCGGGGTGTGACTCTACATAGTCATCTATGCTGAAGGTCTCTCCATCGGCGAAGATGCGGGAATATCCCTGCTGCCGCTGCATCTCCAACTGCCTTCCGAGAGTCCTGTCCTTTGGGACGAAGAGCGGGGCAAGCAGGAGGAACCTCGTGCCCTTGGAAAATTCCAGCATCTTGCTGACGACGTCCTCGACGGTATGCTTCTTCACCTCTTCATTGCTGACGGGAGAGAAAATGCGCCCCACCCTTGCATAAAGGAGACGCATATACTCATATATTTCCGTGGATGTGCCTACCGTGCTCCTCGGATTGCCGCTTATCACCTTCTGCTCGATGGCAATGGCAGGAGGGAGTCCTTTGATAAAGTCACACTCAGGCTTGCTCATACGCCCGAGGAATTGCCGTGCGTATGATGAAAGACTCTCTACGTAGCGACGTTGTCCTTCTGCGTAGAGAGTGTCGAATGCGAGAGATGATTTTCCAGAACCGCTTACTCCTGCAATGGCAACAAAGCTGTCACGGGGAATATCGATGCTTACATTCTTGAGGTTGTTGGCTCGTGCGCCCTTTATCTGAATGACTCCCACCTTTGGCTGTACTATTCTGTTGTCTTGTTGTTTGGTTGTCTTGTTGTTTGGTTGTCTTGTTGTTTAGTTGTTTGGTTGTTTGGTTGTCTTGTTGTTTGTATTCGCAATGGAGTCGAATGCTATCAACCAAACCACTAAACCACTAAACCACTAAACCACCAAACAACTATACAACAATTTTACCTACACAAGATACTGACTGCTGATGCTCTCGTTGTTGATGACACGGCGTATTGTCTCTGCGAACATATCGGCTACGCTCAACTGCTTCACCTTGGCGCACCTCTGTGAATAAGGTATTGAATCAGTGAAGACGATTTCTTCCAAGGCAGAGTTCTGCACCCGTTCGCTGGCGGGACCCGACATTACGCAGTGGCTTGCACAGGCGCGCACGCTTCTCGCCCCTGCTTCCTTCATCAGGTCAGCGGCAGTCGTGATAGTGCCTGCAGTATCCACCATGTCGTCAACAATGACCACGTCCTTTCCCTTTACGTCACCGATAATCTGCATGCTTTCGATGACATTTGCCCTTGCCCTCGTCTTGTTGCAGAGTACGAGTGGACAATCCAGGTACTTGGCAAAGGTCTTGGCACGCTTTGCACCACCGACGTCAGGACTGGCAATACACAGATTTTCGAGATTCAGACTGGCAAGATAAGGCAGGATGACTCCCGAGCCGTACAGATGATCCACGGGCACGTCAAAGAATCCCTGTATCTGGTCTGCATGCAAATCCATGGTAATGAGCCGGTCGATACCGGCGACACTGAGGAGGTCAGCCACGAGTTTTGCCCCGATGCTTACACGCGGCTTGTCTTTCCTGTCCTGACGAGCCCATCCGAAATACGGCATGACTGCAATTATCTGTCGTGCAGAAGCACGTTTCGCCGCATCAATCATGAGGAGCATTTCCATGAGATTGTCGGAGTTGGGGAATGTGCTCTGTACGAGGAACACGTCACGTCCTCTGATACTCTCTTCGTATGAGACGGCAAACTCTCCATCCGAAAACCTTGTAATTTGCAGGTTGCCGAGGGGGCAACCCAAGCTGGCACATATTTTTTCAGCAAGATACCTTGTCGCCGTGCCAGAGAAAACCATGAAAGAGTCTTGATTACTCATTATTATATTTTGATTGTTAAATTACTGAAGTTTCGTAAGATTCAACTTTTTATTTGTTTAGTTGTCTCGTTGTTTAGTTCTTTGGTGGTCATGTTGTTTAGTTGTTTGGTTGTAGTACCTGGTTTTTGGTTGTGGGTTGTAGGTTGTTGGTTGATTTGCTTTTCTAATGGAGGTTTCTCAAATGAAAAGACTAACTGACCATAAACCAAAAACATAGTACTAAACCTCTAAACCACTAAACAACAAAAACATTCATCTTCCAGACACCTCCGTTTAGGAAAGGGCCTTGCGCAGTTTTATGAAATGCTGCAGAAGTGCCTTGAAATCCATCTCATGCTGGATATTGAACCTGTTCCACAAGTCACCGCAAACACATACGCCTCCAAACCCGAGTTCCTTGGCATAACCGATGTTTTCCAGACTCATCCCTCCAAGGGCGAAGACATTCCTGTCAATGAGTCCCTTGTCCCTTGCATCCTCCATTTCCTGTATTGTCAGGGAAGCCTTCACGTTGTCATGCAGACTGTCGAAAAGCGAATGCAGGAATACGTAGTCAGTTTTTTTCTTGAATTCCTTCAAGTCGGATATTCGCGGCGTACTTCTCGTGACGTGCCTCCTGAACCCATCCGGGATATTATCGTCCGCATTGTCAATATGTATGCCGTGAAGGTCATATTCATTTTTCAAATAGTAATGCTGGTGCACCCTTATCTTGTCGTAACAGTTGTTGGGAAGAAGCGACAGGAGTCTTTCACAATATACTGGTTCGGAGTCTGGCTTGTGCAAATGGAGTATGTCCAGTCCTTCTTCGAAGAGTGCGCTGAGTATTTTGTCTTCTTCGACGAAAAACGTCGGTTGAGTCAATATAGCGAGTTTCATTCTTCCGTTTTACGATTTGATTGCAAAAGTAATAAAAAAAGCACACATGACAAACCTTTCCCGCTGATTTTTTATATTTCATGCAAAATTATGTCATTCTTGCTGACCTTATTCCATGAAAATTCCTGCAATGCCTCAATCAGGCTGATTTCTGCAGGAGTATCTATGATTCCTGCGTGGAACGCCAACTCCCCTATTACCTGTTCCGGCCTCATCCTTTTCCGTATGCAGCCCATGTCCATGCTCTTGTCACGTTTGCAGAGTCTCTGAAGCCTGTCATTGCATATCAACGGATGGTGGATGAACTCGGGCGGCTGAAAGTCAAGCATCTCAAAGATATAGACCTGCTGGGCAGCTGAGAGGAGGAGATCTCTCCCGCGTACTACCTCTGTCACGCCCATCAAGGCATCGTCAACGACGACTGCCAGCTGGTAAGCCCAGGCTCCGTCCCTTCGACGCAAGACGAAATCCCCACAATGTTTTGCCAGATTGACAGTCTGCCTCCCGAAGTGCCCATCCGTGAATGTTATCTCCCGGTCGGGAACAAATATCCTTGTCGTAGAATTGTCATCGGGAGAGAATTTCGGGCAGTGGAAAGCGTCGGCACGGATTCCATCGGCTGAAATGTACTTTGGGCGACAGGTTCCCTTATACACTATTCTTCCGTCACTTTCGTGAGGAGCCTGGGTTGCCATTATCTCCGAACGGGTGCAGTAACAGGGATATGTAAGTCCCTTTTCAGAAAGGACAGTCAGGCAATGTTGGTAAACATCGCTCCTTTGGCTTTGTATGTACGACCCTACACAGACATTGCTTCCCCTGTTCTCCGTGCCCCCTTCATCCCAGTCGAGTCCAATCCAGCGCAAGTCGTCCTCCAACTGAAGGGCATATTCCATCCTGCAACGCTGAGAGTCGAGGTCCTCGATACGCAACAGCCACACTCCCCCCTTGCTCTTGGCTGAGAACCACGACATGAGGGCTGCAAAGATATTCCCGAGGTGCATCCTGCCCGAAGGCGAGGGAGCAAAGCGTCCTTTTACGATATACTGTGACATGGATGATTTTTTCCACAAAGTTACAATATTGACGTGATTTCTGGAACAAAGAGGAGAAAAATTATCTCATTTTCATTTTTTTCAGAAAAAAAACGCAGATATTTGGAATATTTCCATTACCTTTGTGTCATAAAGGGATATTTTCATCAAATCCCCTCATTCTACAGAAAATATGAAGAAATACTGCTTAGACCTTGAAGTAAAGGCATTGGAACATCTTAATGACAAATATGTTCTTCTGCGCCTGACACAGACCGCTCCCCTTCCCGAAATGGTTCCAGGGCAGTTTGTCGAAGTAAAAGTGGAGGGTTCGGAGAATACTTTCCTCCGCCGTCCCATCTCCATCAACGACGTCGATCGTGAACATAATGAGCTGCATCTCCTGATAGCCTGCATCGGAGACGGAACGAAAAGGCTCGGAAAACTCACCCCCGGAGAGAGGGTCAACGTTGTCTTGCCACTCGGAAACGGCTTCACCCTGCCGGCATCTGCTGACAAGAAGCATCTGCTTATAGGCGGAGGAGTAGGCGTTGCACCTCTCCTGTATTTAGGCAAGGAGATAAGGAAGATGGGCGGCAAACCATATTTCCTCCTTGGCGCACGTTCAAGCAAGGACCTTCTGCTCTTGGACGAATTCAGGAAAACAGGCGAGGTATGTATTACCACTGAGGACGGCTCCGATGGAGAAAAGGGATTTGTGACAAACCATTCTATCTTGGAAAAGGAACGCTTTGACATGATAAGCACGTGCGGGCCAAAACCAATGATGGTTGCAGTGGCGCGATATGCCAGAAAGGCAGGAATTGGCTGTGAGGTGAGTTTGGAGAACAAGATGGCCTGCGGCGTAGGTGCTTGCCTCTGTTGCGTGGAAGATACTACAGAAGGTCACGTGTGTGTCTGTAAGGACGGTCCGGTAATTAACATAAATAAGTTGAAATGGCAAATTTAAGTGTAAACATAGGTAATCTGAAACTGAAGAATCCTGTCATGACAGCATCAGGAACATTCGGTTATGGAATAGAATTTCAGGACTTCGTACCTTTGGAGGAGATTGGTGGGATAATCGTCAAAGGCACTACCCTGCTGCATCGTGAAGGTAATCCTTATCCGCGTATGGCAGAAACGGCACAGGGAATGCTCAACTGTGTCGGACTGCAGAACAAGGGAGTAGATTACTTCTGCAAGAATATTTATCCCCAAATCAAGGACATTGACACGCAGATGATTGTCAACGTCAGCGGGAACTCTCCTGACAATTATGCTGAATGTGCCGAAAGAGTCAATACTCTGGAAAACATCAGAGCCATCGAGCTCAACATTTCCTGTCCGAACGTGAAAAAAGGCGGAATGGCATTCGGAGTGACGAGTGAGGGAGCAGCAAGCGTGGTACGTGAGGTAAGGAAACGTTACGACAAGACTCTTATCGTAAAGCTCTCACCCAATGTGACTGACATTACAGAGATAGCCCGCGCCGTGGAGGCAGAAGGTGCTGACTCTGTATCGCTTATCAACACTCTCATGGGTACAAGCATAGACATCGAAAAGCGTTGCTTTAACCTCTCCATCGGCACTGGCGGACTCAGTGGCCCATGCGTCAAGCCTGTAGCTTTGCGTATGGTTTATCAGGTGGCAAAGTCAGTGAAAATTCCTGTCATTGGTCTTGGTGGCATATCCTCGGCTACGGATGCGATTGAGTTTTTCATGGCTGGAGCTACTGCCATAGAAATCGGCACAGCCAATTTCATAGACCCTGCAATAACTCTCAAGGTGAAGGATGGAATCAACCATTGGCTCGACACTCACGGCTGTTCTTCCGTACATGAGATAATTGGTGTGTTGTAGGGAGTTAAGGGGGTGATGTTGTCTTGTTGTTTGGTTGTTTGGTTGTCTTGTTGTTTGGTTGTTTGTCTTTGCAAATGAGGGATACTGTCAACCAAACAACAAGACAACTCCTCAAAACCGCAAATAAGTCCTCATTATCTTCATTGCCAAAGTAATACAGATGATGATGACATACAATAGGAACAGTTGTGGGACTGAGACCTCGATTCCTTCAATGTATGAGAGCGGGAGGTGCGACTGCCATCCCAATACTGACTGCTGGATTGTTGCAACATAGTTGAGCAGAGGAGAGAGGAAAACAGCCACTGACTTTGAAAATACAAATCCTATCGTAAGGCAGATGCAGAAAATAGTCACTATAAGCATGGCTGTAAGGGATATAATCGCCGTGGTCAACAGACTTGACAGGGAGACTATTCCGAAATAGAAAGCCACTATTGGAAGTACGAGTATCTGTGCTGAAACAGAAATGAGAATACACTCAAATGTCAGTTCTGTCAGTCTCAATGGCAAGTAGAGGTAAAGAGGCTGCCTGTTCCATTCATGGTTTTTACTCAGTCTCGCCAGCCCTTTTCTCATAAGTTCCTGCATTGGTCTGAAATACACAGAAATACCCAATACTGCCATGAATGACATCTGAAAACCTACATCCAACAGGCTCAACGGACTGACGAGAAGAATAATCAATGCAGAGATTGCAAGGAGATTGAGCGTGGTGCTGGCCCTGAAGAAGAAAGAAGACAGCCCACACACTGTCAGCATGACAGCTGCCCTGACAAGAGAAAGGGGCATTCCTACCATCAATACGTAAATCCAGATTACTGTCAGTAGGAGTGCGTTGACGATATGTTTCAAGAAAATTTCTGATATTCTTCGCCTTATGATATACTTAACCACTTTCTTGTCTCCTCGCTTTTCCCACATCCAATCTACGGAGTAATACAGCAGCAGCGCAAGCTTCAGGAAGAGGAAATGAAGTATTGCAGAGATAATTGCAAGGTGCATTCCCGAGAGTGCAAGGACATGAGACGCTCCAGTACGAGAATACATAAGACGCATATCTTTCGTGACCTTCGACTTGTCGCCGAGAGTCATGGCCTTAACCAAGGAGCGATTGTCATCTGACATCTGGAAATCATCATACATTGCTGACAACCGCTCTCGAAAGCCTTGGAAGTGACTCATGTCCTGACTTGATTCTTGATGAAAGAGATAAATCAGCGTCTGCCTGTCCTCCGTCTTATATCTGTCTGCCAATCCCAGCATCCGATAACTACCCAGCACAGAACCGAGAACTCCAAAAATTGAAAGGAGAAGATAAATCCTTGTATCCTCTGTCCTGATGAAACATACGGCGACGAGAAGTACACACCCTATCGCCACGAGAGTCATGATGGGATGTGTATGATAAATGTAAGAACCGAGTGCTATTCCAAGGATAAAAGACAGGGAAAGATAATTCATAAATCTTTGACAGTCAACAAAAAGGTAAGTAAATCCGCCACCACATAACTGCTTCCACCCACAAAGATGAAGTCAGATGACGAGGATTCTGTCTTGGCTTTCACATAAGCCTCTTTTACAGAACAGTATGACTCTCCGTACAATCCACACCCGTTTGCCATCTGAGCCACCTTCTCGGCAGGGATGGCACGATGTGTCGTTGCCTGACAAAAATAGTACTTTGCATAGTGAGGCAGAAGTGACAACACGCTGTGGATGTCCTTATCATCCACCATGCCGAATACGATTCGAAGTGAAGACTGCGGATCTATCGCTTTTCTTTCTTCATACACCTTCACTATCTGACCTGCAAGGTATTGCCAACCTGCGAGATTGTGCCCTGTGTCACAGATGACGAGCGGGCTATCACTTATCTTCTCCCACCGGCCTCTGAGCCCTGTCAGGTCGCATACGTGAGCGAAGCCTTCTACGACAGGACTCTTTTCCGCCCCATTATCATCATCAATGCTTTCGGGCAGGATTCCCATTCTTTCGAGTTCGTTGCAAGCTGTGAGTATTGTCACGGCATTATGACGCTGACAAGCCCCCTTCAGTTGAAATTCAGGAATCACCTTTCCGTGTCCCCTGTCCTGAGCAAATACGAGAGGAGCTTGCAGCTGCTTGGCTTTTTCCTCAAAGACAGGTTTTGTCTCGGCAGTATATTCTCCTATCACTACAGGCGTGCCAGACTTTATGATACCGGCTTTTTCCAGTGCAATCTTTTCGAGAGTGTCCCCGAGAAATCCCGTGTGGTCGAATGAAATGTTGGTGATGACTGAGAGAACAGGCTGGATTATATTAGTACAGTCAAGTCGCCCTCCGAGACCTACCTCTATGACAGCCACATCCACGTGTTCCTCTTCAAAATACTTGAATGCCATTGCCGTGGTCAATTCAAAGAAAGAGGGATGAAGAGGCATGATAAAGTCACTGACTTTTTCCACGAAATCCACCACATACTGCTCAGATACAGGCATTCCATTGACTCGTATTCTCTCTCGGAAATCCACGAGGTGAGGAGAAGTATAGAGTCCTACCCTCAACCCTGCGCTTTGTAGGACGGCAGCAAGGGTATGGGACGTGGAACCCTTTCCGTTGGTTCCTGCAATATGGATTGTCTTGTACTTTCTGTGTGGATTATTCAGGAAATCGTCGAGTGCTTTCGTATTGTCCAGTCCCTCCTTATAAGCAGAAGCACCCACACGTTCAAAAACGGGGGTGCTGCTGTATAGAAATTCTATCGTCTGCTGGTAGGTCATTTTTGGTTATTCGGTTGTCTTGTCGTTGGTTGCCTGTCTTGTTTCTTAGTTGTCTTGTTGTTTGGTTGTTTAGTTGATTGTCTATTCAAACGATGGGAACTATCAACAAAACCACCAGACTACATAATAACCCGACAACTATACAAACAGATTAAGAGAAATAGTTTTTGAAACGGTCGAAAATACTCTTTTTTGTAGAGTTGTCTCCCTTAAAATTCTCGCTTTCTCTCAATGCCTCGATGGCTTTCCGCTCCTCTTTGCTCATTTCCTTTGGTACGAAGATGCTGATGTTTACGAGAATGTCACCTGTGCCGTAGCCGTAGCCTGAAACGGCAGGCAGTCCTTTGCCGCGGAGTCTCATCATCGTACCGGGCTGTGTGCCTGGCTGAATGTTAATCTTTGCCTTTCCTCCTTCTACCGTCGGGATGATGACCTCTCCTCCAAGAGCCGCCGTAGGGAAGTCAAGCAGGAGGTTGTATATGAGGTCGTTGCCATCTCTGACGAAAACGTCATTCTGTTCCTCGCTGATAAAGACCTGAATGTCTCCGTTCACGCCGTTGTGCTTTCCGGCATTTCCCTTTCCCGAAATGGTCACTACCATTCCATCCTGTACTCCGGCAGGTATGTTCACTTCGATTACCTCTTCTCCGCTGACTACTCCGTTGCCGTTACAATACTTACACTTATTCTTGATTACCTTGCCTTCCCCTTCACAGGTAGGACAAGGTGACTGTGTCTGCATCATACCGAACATAGACTGGCGTGAGCGAATGACAACTCCAGAACCGTGACAAGTCTGGCAAGTCTCAGGCGAAGAGCCCGCCTCAGCTCCTGTACCATGACAATGAGAGCAGGGCACGTCTTTCCTCACCTTGAATTTCTTTGTCACTCCCGTGGATATTTCCTTGAGGTTGAGGCGCACTTTCAGTCGAAGATCTGCACCGCGGAACTGCTGGCGCCCCCTGCCTCCACCTCCAAATCCTGACCCTCCGAAGCCACTGTGACCTCCAAAGATGTCTCCGAACATAGAGAAAATATCATCCATATTGAAGCCTCCGCCGCCGAAGCCTCCGCCGCCAAAGCCACTTGGACCATCGAATCCAAACTGGTCATACTGCTGACGCTTCTGGTCGTCGGACAGCACTGCGTAGGCTTCTGCAGCCTCCTTGAATTTTTCCTCAGCCTCCTTATTGTCTGGGTTCTTGTCCGGATGGTATTTTATTGCGAGCTTACGGTATGCTTTCTTTATTTCTGCAGTACTGGCTTTTCTGTCAACGCCAAGCACTTCGTAATAGTCTCTTTTTGCCATTGTCGTAATATGTAGGTGTACATAAATTATCTAACTTTCACTAGGCCAACGACTTGCTCAGTTTGCTTTGTTGTTTAGTTGTTTAGTTGTTTGGTTGATAGCATTCGACTCCATTGCGAATACAAACAACAAGACAACTAAACAACAAGACAACTAAACAACAAGACAACTGAGCTACCGAATAAGTTGCAGCCTGCGAAACTTATGTAAATTACAATTCCATAACGTCAGCTCTACTGTCCCACAGCTACCTGAGCGTGCCTGATTACCTTATCGTTGAGCGTATAACCTGTCTTGGTACAGTCGATGACCTTTCCCTTCATCTCGTCTCCAAGACCTGGTACGAGAGCTATTGCTTCATGATAATCGACATTGAAATCAGCGTCCTTTGTCTCAATCTTTTTCACTCCCATCTTTTCGAGGATAGAAACAAACTTGTTGAATATCAGGTTCATTCCCTCTCTGATGGCCTGGGCATCTTCTGTCTTGTCGGCAAGTGCCCGCTCAAAGTCATCGAGTACGGGCAGAATCTCCTTGATAGTCTTTTCTCCTCCTGAAAGTATCAGGTCTGCCTTCTCCTTTATCGTACGCTTGCGGTAGTTCTCAAACTCTGCCTGCTTGTAGAGCATTTCGCTCTTCAGCTGTTCCACCTGTGCCAGTGCCTCTGCCAAAGGGTCAGCAGTCTCTGCCACATTTTCAGTGTCCTCTTGACTTTCTGTCACTTGGCTTTCTCCAGAGTTTTCCTCTGTCGCATTATCGCCGTTATCCTCTACCGGAGTCTCGTCATTTTCGATATTCTCCTCATTATTTTGCTGAGCATCAGCTTTTTTCAGCAATTCGTCGATGTCTATTTCTTTCTCTGCCATAAGTTATGAGTTTATTCTGTTTTTTACCTTTCTAAGGCAAAGGCCGTGCCAAGGGCATGGGAGAGTCTCCCTTTACTCATACATTCCTGCCTTGAGAGCCTTGATTGACTCGTCATAGATATAGTCATCGTAAGTCATGAGCTTGTCGATGGTTCCTTTTGGAGTAAGTTCTATGATACGGTCAGCGACGGTATTGATGAACTCATGGTCATGAGAAGAGAAGAGAATATTACCTTTGAAGCTCACGAGGTTATTGTTGAAAGCCTGAATAGACTCAAGATCAAGGTGATTGGTAGGGGTATCGAGTATCAGGCAATTAGCATTCCTGAGTTGCATACGTGCAATCATACAACGCATTTTCTCACCACCTGACAGCACATTGACTTTCTTCTCTACTTCCTCTTGTTTGAAGAGCATTCGTCCGAGAAATCCTTTCATTGCCACTTCATTGCCTGTACCATATTGTGAGAGCCACTCAACAAGATTCAAGTCAGATTGGAAGAACTCTGTATTGTCAAGAGGGAGATATGCAGAAGTGATGGTTATTCCCCATTTGTATGTTCCTCCATCAGCTTCACGATTTCCATTGATAATCTCAAAGAGAGCTGTCATAGCTTTAGGATTATGGGATAGGAAAACCGTTTTTTGTCCTTTCTCAATATTGAAACTGACGTTATCAAAGAGCACGGTACCGTCAGAGTCGAGAGCTTTTAGGTTCTCTACTTCAAGGATTTGATTACCAGGCTCACGTTCCATAGTAAATATGATGCCAGGATACTTTCTTGTAGAAGGAGTAATCTCATCGACATTCAGTTTCTCAAGCATTTTCTTTCTTGAGGTTGTCTGCTTCGACTTTGCCACATTGGCAGAGAAACGGCGTATGAATTCCTCGAGTTCCTTGCGTTTTTCCTCAGCCTTAGCTTTTTGGTTTTGTGCCTGTTTGAGAGCAAGTTGTGATGATTGATACCAGAAAGAATAGTTACCAGCGAAGAGAGTCACCTTTCCGAAGTCAATATCTACGGTCATAGTAGAGACAGAATCAAGGAAGTGACGGTCGTGTGAGACAACGAGTACTGTCTGTTCTACATTTGAAAGATATTCTTCGAGCCATTGTACTGTATCAAGGTCAAGGTCGTTGGTAGGCTCATCGAGCAGGAGATTGTCAGGATTTCCGAAAAGAGCTTTTGCCATCATGACACGCACTTTCTCATTGTTTGACAATTCTGACATCATCTTATAGTGGCTATCCTCCTTGATGCCAAGTCCAGAGAGTAATTGCGCAGCATCACTTTCAGCATTCCATCCGTCCATTTCTGCAAATGCTTCCTCCAATTCGGCAGCACGGTTTCCGTCCTCTTCTGTCATCTCCGCCTTTGAGTAGAGGGCATCTCTTTCCTGCATATTATTCCAGAGAGGTTGATGTCCCATGAGTACAGTATTGATAACGGTATAGTTATCGTATTTGAAGTGATCCTGTTCCAATACAGAGAGACGTTCTCCCGGTCCCATCTCTATTGTTCCCTTGTTAGGTTCCAGTTCTCCACTGATAGCCTTTAAGAGCGTTGACTTTCCTGCTCCGTTAGCACCGATTACTCCATAGATATTTCCTGCTGTAAACTTTAGGTTGACATCCTTGTAAAGGACACGCTTGCCAAACTGAATGGCGAGATTGGTAACTGTTATCATTTCCTGTATTTTGACGATTTTTCTATTTTCGGGTGCAAAGTTACTAAAAAATATTGAGTTATTCAAGGTCGGGGAGGCAAAATCTGCCTTTGCATCCTGCACACCCTTATACCTGTCTGCGAAGGATGCTTCTTCATATAGTCAGAGAAGAGCATCGGTTCAAGGACTACCTTCCTGTGTATCTGCGAGGCATTGAGGAGATGGAGTCCGTCATCCTGCCATACGGCAATACCTATATGGGAAGTGTCGAGACCTGCCTTCGACGTGAGAATAGCTATAATGTCACCGTCATGGATTGTACTCCTCATGAGTGGAGTGTCGGCGACAGCTTGTTTTGGGATATACCTGTACTTTCTGCCAGTCAGCCCGTTCTCCGTTGCCACTATTTCCTTCCACCATTGTGGATGCGACATAAGCATGGGATAAGCAGACCGATGCCTTGACATATAGTTGACATTAAGGTGCTGGACTGCAGTGAACGGAGGCTTGTCATTCTCTATCTTTTCCACATATCCGCTCTCTGCATTGTCCTCTATCCATTCTGTAAAATAGTGAAGCCGTGAAGTATAAGCTACTTTTCCCCTGCGGTATCGTATCTGTTTCAACTGATTGCAGTAGTCAGCAAACGACGTCTCTCCTCTCTGCGAACACAGGGCCAGCGAGAGCACGGTTTCGACAAGCGTGGTGCAGTCGAGTTCCCGTGTATTGACAATTAGTCTTTCTTCCTTTTCTCTGTCCAGTGTATGGGCAACATACGGCACGCCGATGAATTTTCTTGCGAAGAAAAGCATCCTGTTGCCTGTGGGCTTCAGGTCAGACGCATCCCGGAGCATTTTCTCTATCCTCACGCTGTCTGCAGCATTCCCGGCAGAAGAAGTCAGGAATATCATTGAAAGCAGCGGGACCAGTATTATTTTTGTCAGTGGCATGGGGGATTGGTTTTTGGTTGTGGGTTGTGGGAAGTACGTGGTAATTGGTTGTCGGTTTTTGGTTGTCGGTTTTTGGTTGTCGGTTTTTGGTTGTCGGTTAATTAGTCTTTCCTCCTGAGAAAACCTCAATAAGAAAGGCATTCCAACCAACAACCCACAATCAGAAACAATCAACAACTCTACCTCCTCCAGAAATTGAATCCTACATAGAAATTGATGGTGCCGAAGATGTTGTTTGCTTCAAGATGGCTCTGATGATAATGATAAGTGTGATAGATGGCATTGGCGCCTGCAAACCACCGAGAGTTGTTCCATACGACTCCAAGACGTATTGTTCCATCAAAGGTAAAATTGGAGAAACTGAAATCCTTGAGTATAGAGTCGATGAATACCCTGTCGTCGTATGCATCGCCTTTTGACCATATATAAGACAAGGAGGCGAGCAACTGCAGTCCTGCGCTCCAGTTTTTCCCGAATGCAAGATTGTATCCATAGCCTACGGTGAGGGGCAGGCTCCTGTAACTGAGCGACTTGAAAAAGAGGGCACTGTCGTTATACTCCTTAGAGACGTCGGGGGTGGGCAGTTTCTGTCTCAGTTCGTCGTGAAAGCCTACCCAGTCCATCGTGACCCGACACTGGTTGTATCCCGTCCCCACTATCCACGATCCTGCACTCCTTATCTGCCTGTTGGTCTGGTTGAACACGGCCTGATGCGAATATCTCCTGCTGCTGAGGGCGTAATACAGGTTGAGCGAGAAGATGTCGATATCGAGGGAGTTGGTAGAAAGTCCGTTGAATGTATCAATCTTTCCTATTCCTTCCAGACTGAACTCACGTATCTTGTAGCCGCCTCCCATTTTTCTGTACAGCAGGTCAATTCCTACTGCAGGAGTATATATTGAGGTGTTGATGTCGATGTCGGAATGCCCGATGTCGAGGTTGTTGAGATTGAACGTATATCCGAAGAAGAGCCATCTCCATCCGAAGAACGGACCCACCTTGGTCTTTCTCTGAGGGGAGAAAGTGATGGAGTTCTCCTTTTCTCCCGTCAGCACGAAATGATCATCCGTGTTCGTCATCTGAGCCATGGCAGTGAAGTTGTATTTCTGGCTCTCTATATAGTTGCTGTCAGGTTCCGGCGAAAAGAATCCCAGCACCGAGGCAAGCACCTTTGACAATCCCCGTCGTTCACACTCAGCAGAGACAGTCCCTGCCCTTGCCGGCGTATCCTCCCCTGCAACGAAAAGGGTATCTCCATCCCCTGCCCTGACCTCAGCCACGGCGCAGCATAATATATATATAATAAGGAGCAGCTTTCTTTTCATTGCAATTATCATTGGGCGGGAGAATGATGGACGGAAATCAGAACTTTCCAAGAATCCTGTCCATTACCCAGTTGACGGGAGTAGCCGATATGGAGGTACACTTGCAGTTGCCTGTGCCCTGCAGGGACTCAATAACGGCTTTGATAAGAGGCTTCTGCACATACTTGGGATTGGGCACGTCGAGAAGCTCGCGCCCGGAAGAAGTGATAAGCTCGATAGGCTGATAGTCGAATACGGAGAACGACACCATCCCCTTGTCGCCGATTATCTCTATGCGGTCCTCCCGGGCAGAGTCGTGACCTACGAAGCACCACGACCCGCTGCCAGGCAGTCCGTTCTCAAAGCGAAAGCAGGCACTGACGGTGTCCTCTGCCGTATATAGTCCGCCCCTGTTGCCACTATATCCCTCAGCATGGGTGATGACGCCGAAGATATTCTGCAGCAGGTCAAGCTGATGCGGTGCGAGGTCGTAGAAATATCCGCCCCCTGCAATGTCCGGCTGCAGCCGCCATGGACGGTCCTCAGGCTTATTGTAATCCAGCTGGCGCGGCGGACAGGAGAAACGTATCTGCACGTTGATGGCCTTGCCTATCCTTCCCGTCATCACAATATCCTTCACCTTGTCGAAGTAAGGCAGGTAACGACGGTAGTAAGCCACGTAGCATGGCACTCCCGTCACCTGACTGACATGGTTCACACGGGCGCAGTCGTCATACGAGGCTGCGAGAGGCTTCTCCACATAGACTGGCTTTCCCGCATGCATTGCCATGATGGCGTATGTGGCATGGCTCGAAGGCGGCGTGGCTATATAGACGGCGTTGACGTCAGGGTCATCCACGAGAGCCTGGGCATCCGTGAACCATTTCGGTATGCCGTGCCGCCGGGCATAGGACTTTGCCTTCTCCGCCCTCCTGCTCATTACAGCCACTATGCGAGAGCCCGGCACTTCATTGAATGCCGGGCCGCTCTTTATCTCTGTCACTTCACCGCATCCGATGAAGCCCCAGTTTATTTGCTTCATGCCGTCTGTCTGTTACTTCTTGTCTTCCTTCTTTGCGGCGGCCTTGCCGAGGTCGGCAGGTTTCTTGTAAGACTTGTTGAGACCTGCAATCACCTGACGCGTAATGTCATGTGCCTTGTCAGCATAGAGGATGTTGTCGCCTGCCTTGGAGAGGATGAGGGTATATTTCTTGTCCTTGTTATAGGCGGCCAGGAAATGCTGGATAGAGTCGTGGAGGGCAGTGTTGAACTTCTCGTTCTCTGCCTGCAACTCATTACCGAGACGCTGCTGCAAGGCCTCAAGGTCAGCCTGCTGTTTCTGCAGACCCGCCTGTATGGAGCGTGCCTGCTGTTCGGTGTAGGCATTCTGCTGCAGTTTCTGCTGGAAGTTGGCAGCCGCATTCTGGAGTGCGGCAGCTTTCTGCTGGAGTGTGTTCTGGATGTTCTGGCTCTTCTTCTGGAGCACGAGGGAATAATCCTTGCAGAACTGATACTGAGTCATGATGGAATCCACCTCCACGTAGGCAATCTTCAGTTCGATGGGATTGGTCTGCACTGCGGCAGGCTCAGCCTCCTTCTTTGCACTGTTGTCACATGAGGTCATTGCGAGGGCAAATGCTGCTGCAGCAAAAGCCGATAAGAATGTTTTCTTGTTCATTGGAGTAATATGTTTTTTTGTTGTCTTGTTGTCTTGTTGTCTTGTTGTTTGGTTGTCTTGTTGTTTGGTTGTCTTGTTGTTTGGTTGTCTTGTTGTTTAGTTGTCTTGTTGTTTAGTTGTCTTGTTGTTTAGTTGTCTTGTTGCCTGCTTCTCTCATTTGCAAAGACAAACAACAAAACAACGAAACAACGAAACAACAAAACAACATTATTGTTTATTAACATTGCAACCCTTTGCAGTCTTGACATAAAGTATTATCTTTGCACCTGGGTTGTATGGCTGGAGCATCGAAGCCCGCTTCCGACATACGTGAGCGAAACACGGTGCAAAGGTAAGAAAAAGATTTGACATTCTATTGTAAAACTATATTAATTATGAAAAAAGAATTAAAACCTGCCTGCGTATTCGGGCAATTCGCCCGAATCAACGCCATCCCGCGCCCTTCCAAGCGTGAAGAGAAGATGATAGCATACCTGAAAGAGTTTGGCGAAAGCCGCGGACTGGAAACCGTAGTTGACGAGACGGGCAACGTGCTCATACGCAAGGGAGCTACACCAGGCTATGAAGACAGGGAGACCATCATACTGCAGAGCCACATGGACATGGTGTGCGAGAAACTGCCCGACTGCCAGATAGATTTCGACAACGACCCTATCGAGACCTACGTAGATGGGGAATGGCTGAGGGCGAAAGGCACCACGCTGGGTGCTGACGACGGTATCGGCATGGCCATGGAGCTTGCCCTGCTCGACGCTGACGACATAGAGCACGGACCGATAGAATGCGTCTTCACGCGAGACGAAGAGACGGGGCTCACCGGGGCAGAAGGCATGAAGGCGGGCTTCATGACGGGCAAGATGCTCATCAACCTCGACTCTGAGGACGAGGGACAGATATTCGTGTCATGCGCAGGAGGCAAGCGTACGCAGGCAGTCTTCCATCCACGCTATGAAGAAGCGGCGGACGGACTGTTCTTCATGAAGGTCGGAGTGAGGGCTCTCACGGGAGGACACTCGGGCGACGACATCAACAAGAAGAGGGCGAATGCAGTGAAGCTGCTCTCACGCTTCGTCTATTCAATCATGGAGCGGGGAAGCGTAAGGCTGGGCAGACTCAATGCGGGCGGACTGCACAACGCCATCCCACGAGACGGGGAGATGACAATCGCCGTGCCATGGGCAGACAAGGAGGACGTGCGCGCCGCATTCAACGTCTTTGCCTGCAACGTAGAGGAAGAGTTTCACGTGACGGAACCCAACGTGGATTTCTACATGGAATCTACCGAGCCTGAACGCATAATCACGGAAGAGGACAGCCGCAGGATAGTCCGTGCGCTGCAGGGCGTGGACAACGGCATCATGTCGATGTGTCAGGACAAAGCCATCGAATGGCTCGTAGAGACCTCAAGCAACCTCGCAAGCGTAAAGACGCAGGAGGACGGAAGCGTCCTCGTCACAACGTCACAGCGCAGCAACGTCATGTCTGCCCTCGACAATATGTGCGCCACGGTAAGGGCTGTGTTCCAGCTTGCTGGGGCTGACGTAGATACCGGGGAGGGCTATCCAGCATGGAAGATGAACCCCGACAGCAGGCTCACCAAGACGGTGGTGGAGACATACAGGGAACTCTTCGGCAGCGAACCGAAAGTGCTCGGGATACATGCAGGCCTCGAATGCGGACTGTTCGCAGAGCGTTACCCCGACCTCGACATGGTGAGCATTGGTCCCACCCTGCGCG
>CALZJQ010000048.1 GCA_945787895.1 uncultured Prevotella sp.
TTGTTATTTTGTTGTTTGTCTTCGCAAATGAGAAAAGCTATCAACTAAACAACAAGAGTGACAAACAACAAAATAACTAAACAACAAGACAACTAAACAACAAAAGAAAACCGCAGACAGCCATCATATTATCCCCTGCTCCGTGAATATCTGCTTGAGGATGCATACGGAGCGGTCCACCTGCTCCTTGGTATGGGTTGCCATGAGGGCATAACGCACGAGGGTATCTGACGGAGCGCAGGCTGGCGGCACTACGGGGTTGATGAAGACACCACGCTCAAAGGCAAGCGCAGTGATGAGGAATGTCTTCTCTACATCACGTATATATAGAGGTATGATAGGCGATTCGGTATCACCAATCTCGAAGCCCTCTTCCTTGAATCGCTTGAGGGCATACTTTGTCACGTCCCACAGCCTGTCGATGATTTCCGGTTCTTCCTTGAGGATGTCGAGAGCCTTCTGCGCCGCTGCAGTGGCTGCAGGAGTGTTGGAGGCAGAGAATATATATGTACGCGCATTGTGGCGCAGGAAGTTGATGGTGTCCCAGTCGCCTGCTATGAATCCTCCTATTGAGGCGAGTGACTTGGAGAATGTACCCATGATGAGATCTACCTCATCAGTCAGTCCGAAATGGTCACAGACACCGCGACCATTCTTACCGAAGACACCTATACCGTGAGCTTCATCCACCATGATTGAGCAGTTGTACTTATGTTTCAACTCTACTATCTCGGGCAGCTTTGCAAGGTCTCCCTCCATGGAGAATACTCCGTCAACGACAATGAGCTTCACTGCCTCGTACGGTAGCTTCTTGAGGATGTTCTCAAGGTCGTCCATGTCGTTGTGCTTGTACTTCAGCTGGCGGGCGAAGGAGAGACGGCGGCCATCCACGATGGATGCGTGGTCACGGTCGTCGCAGATGATGTAGTCCTCACGTCCGCATACCATTGCCACTACTCCTGCGTTGACGGAGAAGCCCGTGGAGAAGCAGAGAGCCTCGTCCTTGCCTACAAACTCGGCAAGGTCCTTCTCCAACTTGACATGAATGTCGAGAGTACCGTTGAGGAAACGACTTCCTGCGCAGCCGGTGCCATACTTGTCTATGGCATCCTTGGCTGCCTGACATATACGGTCGTCTCCCACGAGACCCGTATAGGCATTGGAACCAAACATAAGGACCTCATGTCCTCCCATATCTACCTCTGTGCCTTGCTTGCCGGTTATCTCACGGAAGTAAGGATAGACACCTGCTTCCATGAACTTCTGAGGCAAGCGGTAACTTTCAAATTTTTTCTGTAACTGTCCCATCTTTTTGTTTGGGTTATAATCATTTCAGCGTGCAAAGATACAAAAAAAAATGTTATCATACTATATTTCCGTCAATAAATATGCCCTTTTCTGTTAATTTGGGGTAATTTTATGTATAATTTCCCTGTTTTTTTTGTAAATTTGCAATTCCTGATACTACCCACAACCACAATGAAAAAAATTCTATTCATCATAAACCCGATTTCCGGCACTGCAAACAAGGAGTCCATGCCGATGCTCATAGAGAAGCACATTGACATGGGGAAGTATGACGTGGAAATCAGATTTACCGAATATGCCGGACACGCCTCCGAGATTGCCACCCGTGCAAAGGAAGAGGGGATTGACATCGTCGTGGCTGTCGGAGGTGACGGGACCATAAATGAGGTTGCGCGTTCGGTAACGGGCAGCAAGACGGCTCTCGGCATTATCCCGTGCGGTTCGGGCAACGGACTGGCTCGCCACCTGATGCTGCCGCTCAACGTAAAGGGTGCGCTGGAGGTGATCAACGCCTGCGAGATACACGACCTTGACTATGGAATCATCAACGGGCATCCGTTCTTTTGCACCTGCGGTATGGGCTTTGATGCTTTTATCAGTGCCAAGTTTGCAGCCGCAGGCAAGCGGGGACCCATGACTTATGCAGAGTTTATCCTGAAGGAGGGCTTGTCATACAAACCAGAGACATATGAGGTGACGTTTGATGACGGCACTGCCTCATACAAGGCATTTCTCATTTCCTGCGCGAATGCCTCGCAGTATGGCAACGACGCCTACATTGCCCCGCAAGCGAGTATGGCTGACGGACTGATGGACGTGATAATAATGGAGCCGTTCGACATACTGGAAGCTCCACAGATAAGCATAGAGATGTTCAACAAGACGCTGAACAAAAACTCCAAGATAAAGACGTTCCGTACGAAAAGGCTTCACGTCCACCGTACCAATCCCGGGGTGATACACTATGACGGCGACCCCGTGGAAGCTCCTGCTGACCTCGACATCGAACTGATACACCGCGGCATCCGCATCGTAGTCAATCCTAATGCTGACAAGCGACGCCGCAGACCTAACAAAGTGCAGAATGCTTTCAGCGAACTTTTCAACGAAATCAACTCCGTGCGTTCCAACGTGGAACGCCTTACCTCCGAGGCCTCACATCCCGTAAAGCACGTGAAGGCTATCAATAATTATATTCAGAATAAGTTGAAGTAGAGGTTTTCTCTACGGTTATGAGGTTATTAGGTTATTCGGAGGTTTGAAGAGAAGCTGGTTGTATATTCCGTAAAAACCTTATAACCGTAAAACCTCTTAACCGTAGGGAAATCCGTACCCATACTACTTCCTCCCCCCGGCAAATCTCAAAGACTGCTCGGCAATAAGTTCCTTGTCGTCGAAATAGTCGATGCGCATGGCGTGGCGCACCTCATCGAGGGTCTTCTTGCCTACCTCACGTGCAGCCTCTGTTCCGCGCCTCAGTATTTCATAAACTCCCGGGATGTCCTTCTCATATTCCGCCCTGCGCCTGCGCATTGGCTCCAGGCGGTCATTGAGCACGTTGAGAAGGAATTTCTTGCACGTTCCGTCTCCAAGACCTCCACGGCAGTAGTGAGCCTTCATCTCGTCGAGGTTCTTGTAATCCGGGAGGAATTTCTCAAAGTCACTGTCCTGACAGAAAGCATCGAGATATACAAACACCGTGTTCTGATACTGATGCTCTACACCCTGTTCGTCGGTATATGTTCCCTGCAGATGGCCGGGGTCTTCAATGTTGAGGTGAAGAGGGTCGGTAAACATGGAATTGACTTTCTTCTTCAATTCCTTCGGAGTGTCGGAAAGGTAGATACAGTTGCCGAGAGACTTTGACATCTTTGCCTTGCCGTCAGTTCCGGGAAGACGGAGGCACGCCGCATTGTCAGGAAGGAGTATCTTTGGCTCCACGAGAGTTTCACCATATATATGGTTGAAGCGTCGCACTATCTCGTTGGTCTGCTCCAGCATAGGTTTCTGGTCTTCACCCACCGGAACCGTCGTTGCCTTGAAGAGGGTGATGTCGGCAGCCTGCGAGATAGGGTAACAGAAGAAGCCCGTAGGCGTGCCACCTTCAAACTTGCGCATCTCCAACTCTGTCTTCACCGTAGGGTTCCGCTGCAGTCTCTGTACGGAAACGAGGTTCATGTAATAGAATGTCAGTTCCGTCAGTTCGGGTACTGCGGACTGTATGAATATATTACACTTTTCGGGGTCGAGTCCTGCAGAGAGGTAGTCGAGAGCCACTTCTATCACATTCTGACGTATCTTCTCCGGATTGTCAGCATTGTCGGTCAATGCCTGGGCATCCGCTATCATAATAAAAATCTTGTCAAACTCTCCTGAATTCTGTAGTTCTACACGACGGCGAAGCGAACCTACATAGTGTCCGATATGCAGTTTTCCTGTAGGACGGTCGCCAGTAAGAATAATCTTTTCCATTTTTGTATTGTTTTTGTTTTGTTGTCTTCTCTACGGTTTTACGGTTTTGAGGTTTTGCGGAGGTTTGTAACAGCTGTTAGTAACTTCCGTAAAACCTTATAACCTCATAACTGGAACAGAAAACCGTAAAACCTTATAACCGCATGAATCACTTCCTTCTCTTCTTCAGCTGCAACTGCGGTATTTTTACAGTCTGTCCGGCTGTAACTTCTTTTATTCCGCCATTGTATGCCTCCACGTAGCATTCCATACCCTCTCCGAGATATGACTTGGAGATGGATTTCAAAGTCTGACCTGCACGCACCTTCACCGTGGCGGCAGTTCCCGTAATGGTATATGCTCCCGTACGCACCCTCGGGTCTGCATCGTATTTGGATGATGAAGCCTGCTCCGTCTGCTTTGCCTGATTCGCAGTCACGGGTTTCCCCGCCTGCTTTTTCTCCTCTTTTGCCTTGTTGTCCTTAGCATCATTATTCTCAGGGAGAGCCTTTTCCTGTCGCTGTCTGTCATTGACATTGACGCTGTCACCTGACTTGCCTGCGTCCTTCTCTGTCTTTTTGGCAAGAGAGTCATTGCTCAGTGCTGACGTTTGCTGTGCCGCAGGTGCGGCATTCTCTACATACTCGGCTGGCATTACCGCCACTCTGTCATTACCGTTGTTCAGCCCCAACCAGTTGTTTTCGGCACAAAGATAGCCGAGCACAAAGGCTATGGAAGCAAAGATGATGTTAGCAACTACGGCATAAACGATAAATATCTTTCTGCAATCATCATCGTCGCCTTTTCTGTGCCTCCGATGCGACTTTCTATGATGTTCCCCATGAGTGTTTTCCTCCACGCTGCCGGGAGCCTCTTCCTGTTGAGAAGCCTGTCTGTCATGCAGAGTATCTTGCTGCGCTTCCTGTTTCTCCTGCTGCGGTTCTTCCTCCGTCTGGGGAGCAATTTCCTCCGCTTGCTGGGGTGTCTCCTCTGCTTGCTGAGGTGTCTCGTCTGCCTGCTGAGGTTGTTCCTCCTCAATCTCCGGTTCCTGGTCTGATACAAGTGTGGCAGCGGACAATGGTTCTGCCTGCAAAGCAGTTTCCTCAGTCTCTGGCTGTGAGGTCATAACATCATCTTTTGTCATGCTTTCCCCTGCAGGAGAAAGCTCCTGCTGTTCTACGTCAGCATTCAGGGGAATAATCTGAGCCACATTCTCTTCCACGGAATTTTGTTCGGAACCTGTAGATTCATTGTCAGCATCGTCAACACTCTCTGGCATATCGTCAAAATTGACCCCATCAGCCAGGATGACAGTCTCAAACTGCGCAAAAGGTTTGTTGACGATGTCGCGCATTACGGCATCGGGCGTGAAGGAAATCTTGTCGTGTCCGGAGATGACAACCCTCTCACCCGTATTGACATTGACGCTCTCACGCTCCCTGACAGCAGTCACCTTAAACGTGCCGAACCCCTTTATCTTCACCTGACGGTCAGTCTTCAATCCATCAAGTATCGTATCAACGAATGCTGTCATGAACGTGTCAGCATCCCGTTGTTTCAACTCATGCTTCTGAACGAGTAACTTAGCAATATCTTTCAGTGTAGGCATTTGACGTAATTATTCTGTTTGACAACAAAAAAAGTAACTCAAGTTTCGCAAGTTTCAACCTGTTTGGTGGTTCTGTTGTTTTCTCTACGGTTTTGCGGTTTTACGGTTTTATGGTTTTACGGAGGTTTGAAGAGATTGTTTCTATCTTCCGCACAACCTTATAACCTTATAACCTTAGAACCGTTGTTTTGTTGTTTTGTTGTCTTGTTATTTTGTTATTTTGTTGTTTGTCTTCGTAATGGAGTCGATTTCTATAAACTAAACAACTAAACAACTAAACAACCAAACAACTAAACAACAAAGCAAAGGTCAGTTTATGAAGTCTAAAAAAGACGACATGGTTTATTCCTGACTGTTCAAAGTATCTTTTACCGAACTTACGGGTTTGAAATTGACGACGAGCTTCGGTGGCACGAGCATACGCTGACCTGTCCCGGGATTGTTTATGATACGTTCCATCCTCTTCTTCACTTCAAAGGAGCCAAGCCGGGCAATGGCAACGGAATCTCCTGCGGCAAGCGTTTCTATGATGCCACTCACAGATGTGCGTATCATGCGTTGCACGTCGTCAGTCTTATATCCGGTACGCTTGGAGAGCGATGATATGAAATCCTTGTTGTTCATAAGCTGTAGTTCCTGGTAGTTGGTTTTGAGTTGTTGGTTTTGGGTTGTTGGTTTTGGGTTGGAATGCAGTTCCTGCTCCTCATCTCATCAAAGGCCGGGCATAGAGGTCAAATTCTTCCGCACCTGTTATCTCCACATCATAGAAACATCCCTTACGGAGTCTCTTGAACGATACCGGAATCAGCACTTCCGGATCCACCTCTGGAGAACAATACTCCGTCCTTCCTACGTAATAATCCCCTTCCCTGCGGTCGATGACTACACGGAACGTCTTGCCGACCTTCTCCGCCTCTATCTCTGCGGCTATGGACTGCTGGACTCGCATCAGCTTGCTGAGCCGGGCTTCCTTCACCTCCTGCGGTATGTCATCCTCATAATGCTCTGCGCTGTACGTACCTTCCTCCTCGGAATATGCAAACGCGCCCATTCTCTCGAAACGAGCCCACTTGACAAAGTCAACGAGTTGCTGGAAGTCTTCCTCCGTCTCACCTGGGAAACCCACCATGAGAGTCGTGCGGAGATGGATTCCAGGCATCGCCTCACGCAACCGTTCTATCAGCTGCATGGTCTCAGCCTTGGTGGTATTGCGGTGCATACGGTCAAGCATACGGTCTGAAATATGCTGCAAGGCAATGTCCAGATACTTGCATACATTGTCGTGACGACCCATCACGTCAAGGAGCTCAAATGGAAACTGATTAGGATAAGCATAATGCAGGCGTATCCATTTCACGCCCTTTATACCTGCCATCTCGTCAATCAACTGTGCGATGTGACGCTTGCCGTAAATATCCACACCGTAGTAGGTCAGTTCCTGAGCAATGATCTGGAACTCCCTGACACCCTCACAGACAAGCCGCCTCACCTCATCAAGTATCTCTTCCTTGGGTCTTGAAACGTGCTTGCCGGTAATGACAGGTATGGCACAATAGGCGCAACGCCTGTCGCATCCTTCGCTTATCTTGATATATGAATAATGTGGAGGCGTAGCCTCTGTCTTATACCTTGTGGCAACGGTGCCGTCATCAGGCTTTTTTCCCAAATCGGGAAGGTCACCAAGCAGTTCCCTGAAGTTGAACTTGCCGTAGTATTTATCCACCTGCGGTATTTCCTCCTCCAGTTCCTTGAGGTATCTTTCGGAGAGGCATCCCATCACGTACAGACCCTTGATGAGTCCGGCTTCACGAGCCTGGGCAAACTCCAGTATAGTGTTGATGCTCTCCTGCTTAGCATCCTGTATGAAGCCACAAGTATTGATGACCACGTACTCGCCTTCCACGTTCTCTGCATCATGCACGCAAGCGTAGCCCTTACTGCGGCAAAGGCGTATCAGCGACTCGCTGTCAACGAGATTCTTGGAACATCCAAGCGTTATTATGTCAATCTGATTCTTCTTCATCTTCGAGAAACGATAGAGGATGACTACTCCTTGCCAAAGAGACTATCTACAAACTGACGCTTGTTGAAGAGCTGAAGGTCAGTCATTCCCTCTCCAAGACCTATATACTTGACAGGCACCTTGAGCTGGTCGCTGATGCCTACCACCACTCCCCCCTTCGCAGTGCCGTCAAGTTTCGTGATGGCCATGCTTGTAATATCCGTGACAGCTGCAAACTGCTTCGCCTGTTCAAAGGCATTCTGGCCTGTGGAGCCGTCCAGGACAAGCATCACCTCGTCGGGAGCCTCGGGCATCACCTTCTTCATCACATCCTTGATTTTCTTCAGCTCGTTCATCAGTCCCACCTTATTGTGGAGAAGACCCGCCGTGTCGATAAGCACGACATCCGCACCGTTTGCCTTTGCAGAAGAAACAGTATCGAAGGCTACGGAGGCAGGGTCGGAACCCATCTGCTGCTTTATCACCGTGACCCCTACCCTTTCACCCCATATACAGAGCTGTTCCACGGCAGCGGCGCGGAACGTGTCAGCAGCACCGAGATAGACCTTCTTACCCGCCTGCTTGAACTGCCACGCCAGTTTTCCTATGGTAGTAGTCTTGCCTACGCCGTTGACACCGACTACGAGGATGACATAAGGCTTGTGACCTGCCGGCAAGTCCCAGTCATCAAGGTCGTCTGAATGGTTTTCGGCAAGAAGAGCGGCTATTTCATCCCGGAGAATACCATTCAGCTCGCTTGTAGAAACATACTTGTCACGCGCCACACGCTTCTCTATGCGCTCGATAATCTTCAATGTGGTATCTACACCCACATCGCTCGTAATGAGCACTTCCTCAAGGTCGTCAAGCACGTCATCATCCACCTTACTCTTGCCGGCAACGGCTCGGGCAATCTTGTCAAACATACTCTGCTTGGTCTTCTCCAGACCTTTGTCCAGCGTCTGTTTCTTCTCCTTGTTGAATAAGCCGAAAAATCCCATTTTTGCTGTTTTTCTCCTTTTTTGTTAAAAATTCAATGCAAAAGTAAGAAAAAAAAGTGAGATATTGACTTTATCAAGAAAAAAAACAGACTTTTATGGCAAAAGTAATGCACAAACTGCAAAATATGTGCGTCCTGAACAAGAAAAAAATGATAAGATTACAAAAATATGCACATTTATTTTTGAAATGAGCAAAAAAATAAGTACCTTTGCAAAGTTATCTACACAAAAGACCTCTAATACTTGACTGAATCAACTCCATTGCCCTCGTGTTTTTCAAACTTTGAACAAAAGGTCAAGAGAGTCAAATGAAAACGTTGAACCATACACACCATGGAAGAAATAAAGAGTTTTAATGCGTGCATAGAAGAGAGCATCAAGAAACATTGGAATCTCGATGCACTCACGGACTATAAAGGGGCTACCCTGCAATATCAGGACGTGGCACGCAAAATAGAGAAGCTGCACATACTGTTTGAGAACTGCGGAATACAGAAGGGCGACAAAATTGCTCTCTGCGGACGCAACATGAGCAACTGGGCAGTCGCCTTCCTCGGAACACTGACCTTCGGTGCCGTAGCAGTACCCATACTGCACGAATTTACACCGGACCAGATTCACAATATCGTCAACCACTCGGAAGCCAAGCTGCTGTTTGTAGGAGACGTGGTAGCCACACAGATAGACCCGGCAAAGATGCCTGACTTAGAGGGAATCATCAACATTCCAGACTATTCACTGATGATTTCCCGGACGGACAAGCTTACCTATGCGAGAGAACACCTCAACGAGTTTTTCGGAAAGAAGTTCCCAAAGTATTTCAGGAAAGAAATGGTCAGCTACTACAAAGAGCAAAGTCCTGACGAACTGGCCCTCATCAACTACACCTCCGGCACGACAGGCTTCTCCAAAGGCGTGATGATACCATACCGTGCCATGTGGGGCAACCTCGACTTTGCAAGCAAGGTACTCGACAAGGTATTCTCTCCGGGCGACAACACCATAAGCATCCTGCCGATGGCTCACATGTATGGCATGGCATTCGAATTCATCAAAGAGTTCGCCTCAGGTTGCCACATATTCTACCTTACCCGAATACCGTCCCCGGCAGTAGTGGCACAGGCCTTCTCAGACATAAAACCAATAATTATCATTGCAGTGCCGCTGGTAATCGAAAAGATTATCAAGAAGAAAGTATTGCCGAAACTTGAGACACCTGCGATGAAAGTACTGCTCAGGACTCCTTTCATCTCAAGGAAAATCAGGGAAAAGATAAGGGAACAGGTATTTAAGGCCTTCGGAGGAAAACTCTACGAGATAATTATCGGAGGTGCCGCATTCAATCAGGAAATAGAACAGTTCCTGAAGTCTATCGATTTTCCTTTCACCGTAGGATATGGAGCAACTGAATGCGCTCCCATCATTACCTACAACGACTGGCGTGACCATGTGGCAGGTTCGTGCGGCAAGGCTGTAGTACACATGGAAGTGAAGATTGACTCCCCTGATCCAAGCCGCATACCGGGAGAAATCCTCGCACGCGGCACTAATGTCATGCTCGGATATTTCAAGAACGAGGAAGCTACGAAGAATGCACTCGACAATGAGGGATGGTATCACACCGGCGACCTTGGCATAACAGACGACCAAGGCAACGTCTTCATTAAGGGCCGCAGCAAAAACATGCTGCTCGGAGCAAGCGGCCAGAACATTTTCCCCGAGGAAATAGAGGATTCGCTCAACTCCCTCCCATTTGTAATGGAGAGCATCGTAGTACAGCGCGGAGACAAACTCATCGGTCTCGTCCATCCCGACATGGACGAAGCAAAAGCCCACAACCTCGACATGGAGAAAATAAAGGCCATCATGGAGCAGAACAGGCAGGTCCTGAACCAGACACAGCCCGCCTACTGCAAGCTCTCAGGAATGGAAATATATGAAGAAGAGTTTGAAAAGACACCTAAAAAGAGCATAAAACGATATTTGTACAAATAACGGCGGACACCAGACAGACAATGGTACGTGTTGCCAAATATCCGCCATCGTGATATAGAGGTCACACTCCTATATTCACGATACTTCAACAACCAATAAAATCAAGAGGCATGCTCCTTCCAGGGTATGCCTCTTTCTATGTTTATACCTTAGATATATCACAACTTTATCTGCACTGCGCCTTCGCATCCAAATCGGGAAATCACCACGACATTACCTTGAAAGAATATTTCAGAGAATAGATGAATAAAAAAAATCGCCAAGCATTGCCTGACGATTTCGTTGGGATACCCGGACTCGAACCAGGAAAGGCAGGACCAGAATCTGCAGTGTTACCATTACACCATATCCCAATAACCTTGAAACATCCTTGTTTCTTATTTGCGATGCAAAGTTACGAAGTTTTTGCGAACCGTGCAAATTTTTCCGAAACTTTTTTTCAAAAAAAATCACTTTTGTCATTTACACCTTATATAATTAATAAAAAAACACAAAAAACACGTACCAAAGCATAGAAATTCAAGAATATAATGTAACTTTGCATTTGATTGCGGTTTTCGCTTGGGTGACAACCCTCACAGATAATCAAAATAATTCAATTATTTCTTTTCAAACAGGAAAAAATAACAATTAACGGTAAATGAATACAGTAAACGAATTAGTAAACACTGCCATAAAAGGCATTCAGGAAAAAAAAGGAAAGGGTATAAAGATTATTGACCTCACAGAGATGGACGGAGCAATCTGCCAATATTTCGTGGTCTGCGAAGGAAACAACCCTCAACAGACAGAAGCTATTGCAGAGTCTGTAGAGGACATGATCCGTATCGAACTACATGACAAACCTACTCACGTCGTAGGCACAGAGAATGCACAATGGATAGCGATGGACTATGTAGATGTGATGGTACACGTCTTCATTCCCGAAGCACGGGAGTTCTATAACCTCGAGAACCTATGGCAGGATGCGCCGATAGAAGAAATTGCAGACCTCGACTGAAAAGGAGGCTGACAGCCCACACATGACACACAGGCTTAAGGCAAAAGACAAGAAAAACCTTAATCACTTGAAAAAAATGAATCAACAAAATCAGCAAAATAACAACCAGCAACCAAAAATGCCGCGCTTCAACATGAACTGGTTTTACGGCGTAATCATATTGGTACTGATGGTGATGTTCTTTTCGGATGGAGGTTCCATACTCGGGCAGACCTCAGCTACAAAGGTATCATATTCCAATTTCAAGGGATATGTCAGCAGAGGATATGCAAGCAAGATAGAGATAAACAAGACCGAGAACCTTCTCCGTATGTACGTACACGGCAAAAACGTACGGGACGTATTCCACAAGTCTGCGCAGGAAGTAGGACAAAATCCTTACGTTGAGGTAGAAATAGGCAGCGTGGATCAGGTAGAGAGCTTTCTCGATACACAAAACAAAGCCGGACATTTCAAGGGCGAAATATCATACAACAACGAAAAGAGCAGCACATTTCTCAACCTCCTCATCAACATTGCCCCAATGGCTCTGCTTATCATCTTCTGGCTTTTCTTCATGGGAAGAATGGGCAGCGGTGTAGGAGGCGGCGGAGTCTTCAGCGTCGGAAAGTCGAAGGCAAAGGTATATGAAAAAGGAAACGAACTGAACGTCACGTTCAAGGACGTTGCCGGACAGGTAGGAGCGAAGCAGGAGGTACAGGAAATCGTAGAGTTTCTCAAGAACCCGGAAAAATATACCGAACTTGGAGGAAAGATACCTAAGGGAGCACTTCTCGTAGGACCTCCGGGAACAGGAAAGACCCTCCTTGCAAAAGCCGTAGCAGGAGAAGCCGGAGTTCCTTTTTTCTCTATGTCAGGTAGCGACTTCGTTGAAATGTTCGTAGGTGTAGGTGCATCCAGAGTACGCGACACTTTCCGTCAGGCAAAAGAGAAAAGTCCATGTATCATATTCATCGATGAGATTGATGCAGTAGGTAGAGCACGCAGCCACAACCCTTCTATGGGAGGAAACGATGAGAGAGAGAACACCCTCAACGCCTTACTTACAGAAATGGACGGCTTCGGAACCAACTCCGGAGTAATTATCCTTGCTGCCACCAACCGCGTTGACATGCTGGACAAGGCTTTATTGCGAGCAGGACGATTTGACCGTCAGATACATGTGGATTTACCTGACCTTACAGAAAGAAAGGAAATATTCAACGTTCACTTGAAGCCGATAAAGATAGATAGCAGCGTTGATATTGACCTCTTGGCAAGGCAGACCCCAGGATTCTCCGGAGCTGACATTGCTAATGTATGCAATGAGGCTGCACTCATCGCAGCCCGTCACGATTCCAAGCTCGTAAGCAAACAAGACTTCCTTGATGCCGTAGATAGGATTATCGGCGGACTGGAAAAGAAGACTAAGGTCATGACAGATGAAGAGAAGCGCGCCATCGCCCTTCATGAGGCCGGTCATGCCACAATATCATGGTTCTGCCAATATGCCAACCCACTGATCAAAGTGACCATCGTGCCTCGTGGACGAGCCCTCGGTGCGGCATGGTACCTTCCCGAAGAGCGACAGCTGACCACAAAGGAGCAGATGCTCGATGAGATGTGCTCGCTTCTCGGAGGACGCGCGGCAGAAGAACTGTTCACAGGACATATCTCTACGGGTGCGATGAATGACCTTGAGCGTGCCACAAAGAGTGCGTTCGGCATGATTGCGTATGCCGGTATGAGTGACAAACTGCCGAACATCTGTTACTACAACAATGAAGAATATCAGTTCCAGAGGCCTTATTCCGACTTCACCGCACGACTTATCGACGAAGAAGTCATAAAGATGATTAACGGGCAATACGAAAGAGCCAAGGCTATCCTTACCGAACACAAGGAGGGACACAATGCTTTGGCAGAACTTCTCATCGAGCGTGAGGTAATCTTTGCAGAAGATGCAGAACGGATTTTCGGCAAGCGTCCGTGGACATCACGTGCGCAGGAGATTATTGACGCCAATGCCGCAGAGGCAGAAGTGTATGCAAAGGCAGTGGCGGAAGCACGTGCAGCCCGGGAAGAAAAGGAAAAACGGGAAAATGGAGACGACACCTCCGACAAGCCGTCACAAGGCAATGACAGCATAAATGAAGGAGGAGACCATTACAACAAGAACGCTAACGCTTGACAAAATGAAAAATTTCATCACTCGTGCAATAACAGGCGTGCTTTTCGTCGTTATAGTAGTAACCGGCTTTCTCAAAGGCCTATCCATGATAGCCCTGTTTGCACTGATTACCGGTATGTCCGTCTGGGAGTTTACCGGACTGGTCAACCGACGTGAGAACGTGACAATCAATCGTTTCATCTGTACGGTGGCAGGAGTCTATTTCTTCCTTGCAGTGGCAGGATTCTGCTGTGGGCTGACTCCTTCGTCGGTTTTCTTACCCTATCTCGTTACGATAATCTATCTCTTCATCAGCGAACTATACGCAAAGAATGAAGATGCCATACAGGATTGGGCATACACGATGCTGTCACAAATGTACATTGCCCTACCCCTTTCCTGTATCAATATCCTTGCATTTCGTGGCACGCCGGACGGGAATGTCATATTCAACATGCTGTTGCCACTGAGTGTATTCGTCTTTCTTTGGATTAATGACACTGGAGCATACATCACAGGTTCCTTGCTCGGACGGCACAAACTCTTTCCCCGCATCAGTCCGGGCAAGTCTTGGGAAGGAAGCATCGGAGGAGGTCTTTTTGTCGTGATGCTTGCAATGTTCGTGGCTCACGTAGATCATTCCGGCATCCTATCGCCTCTCGGCTGCACTGAAACAGGCTTGACTCTCATCCAATGGATAGGTCTCGGCATAGTAGTAGTATTCTTCGGCACATGGGGCGACCTTGTCGAGAGTCTCCTGAAACGGACACTCAAGGTAAAGGACAGTGGAACCATCCTGCCAGGCCATGGCGGAATGCTTGACAGATTTGACTCTTCTCTCATGGCCATTCCTGCGTCTGTCGTTTACATCTACACCATCAGCATCTTATAAGTGGGTTAAGTTTCGCAAGATTCAACTTCTGGTTTTGGTTGTCGGTTTTAAGTTATTTACATAGGATAAAGAAAACCAGTTTGCAATTACGTAAGGAAGTAACTGCAAACTGGTTTTCTTTTATCCCTCAAAAAACTGCTCTCTACCGCAGGAATCAACCGCCTGCCCAATTACCACAAGGCTGACATTCGAGTCAAGAGAATCATTTCCGTCATTATACTATCGTGTCAAGCTGACGCTTCAAAGCCATGAGTTCATCCTTGACGCTCTGCAACTTTTCCATTACCTTCGCCTTGGCATCCACTCCCGATTTGTTGGCATTTATCATCTTCCTTGCAGCGGCAATCTTAAAACCACGCACCTTTATAAGATTATAAATCACCTTCAAGTCTTCAATATTCTTGTCCGTATATTGTCTGACTTTGTTTGCCGTCGTCTTGGGGCGAATATGCGGAAACTCCGTTTCCCAATAACGCAACGTTGGCTCACTGACACCAAGCATCTCAGCCACTTCCCTTATGGAATAGTACAACTTTAGGTTCTTATCCGTATTTAATGACATAGAATTTCTCGGGGGTTAAGGAGTTAATTGATATGGTAAAAAGATATGGAATATAGAAGAATGTATGCAGTTGTGTCTTTTTGTTCATGCAACAAGCCAATCACAACCCGAAAGTGCTTCCAATCTCAGGCAGGGGACTTTGCGCTCCTGTTAGAGAGCGCAGAGCTCGATGACCTTGTCCAAAGCGGCAGATATTCCATCAGGATTCTTTCCACCCGCAGTAGCGAAGAAAGGTTGTCCTCCTCCACCTCCCTGCATCAGTTTTGCTGCCTCACGGATTATCTTGCCAGCATTCAGCCCATTCTCCTTGACCATGTCGTCAGAGAACATAATGGTAAGGTTCGGTTTTCCACCCACGTTTGTGGCAAGTGCGCATACAAAGCACTCAGGCATAGTTTCCCTCAACTGGAATGCGAGGTCTTTACATCCCTGTGCATCCAAAGGAACCACAGCCTTCAGCACCTTTACTCCGTTTATTTCCTGCACCATTGACAGCATCTTCTCCTTGATACGGAGAACACTCTGAGCCTTCAACTCTTCTACCTCCTTCTTCAAAGCGTCATGCTCGTCAACAAACTTTGCGATGGCAGACTGCAAGTCCTTCGCATTGTTGAACATAGAACGAATAGAATTGGAAACGTCTTCCATAGCGTAAAGCATTTCCTCGCAAGCCTTTCCCGTAACAGCTTCAATGCGTCGTATTCCTGCAGCCACGCTGCTCTCGCTTACTATCTTGAAAAGTCCTATGCGACCAGTGCTCTGCGCATGAATACCTCCGCAGAACTCGCATGAAGGACCAAACCTTACGACACGCACCTTGTCACCATATTTCTCGCCAAAGAGTGCGATGGCTCCAAGTTTCTTTGCCTCTTCGAGCGGCGTATCACGATGCTCATCGAGAGGAATGTCCTCACGTATCATTGAGTTTACGAGGCGTGAAACCTCACGGAGCTGCTCATCAGACACCTTCTCGAAATGAGAGAAATCAAATCTCAGGGTGTCAGGGCTGACATAAGAACCTTTCTGCTCTACGTGGTCACCAAGCACTTGCTTGAGAGCGTAGTCAAGGAGATGGGTTGCGGTGTGGTTTGCAGCGCAACTGTTTCGCTTGTCTGTATCTACACAAGCCATGAAAGGAGCGGACGGGTCCTTTGGCATCTCCTTCACGATATGTATGCTCTGTCCGTTTTCACGACGTGTATCAATTATTTCCACCGTTTCATTCTCTGACACGAGCACACCCTTGTCTCCTACCTGTCCACCCATTTCTCCATAGAAAGGAGTGGCTGTCAATACTATCTCATAATAAGAAGACTTCTTTACGGTTGTCTTCCTGTAACGAAGTATCTCACATTCATATTCCGTAAAGTCGTATCCTACAAACTGTTGCTCGCCCGGCTTCAGTTCTACCCAGTCGGAACTCTCCACCTGAGCGGCATTTCTTGCCCTTGCCTTCTGTGCCTCCATCTCCTCGTTGAATTTCTCTTCATCAACGGTAACGCCCTGTTCGCGGCAGATCAGCTCTGTCAGGTCGAGAGGGAAGCCGTAAGTGTCGAAGAGGCGGAATGCCTTGCTTCCGTCAAGCATGGTCTTGCTCTCTGCCTTCAGGCTTGCAATAGCCTCGTTGAGCATCGTGATACCCTTGTCGAGGGTACGGAGGAAAGAGTCTTCCTCCTCCTTGATTACCTTGCCGATAAGCTCTCTCTGACCTGGAAGCTCCGGATAAGAATCTCCCATTTCCTGAATCAAGACAGGGAGCAGTTTATATACAAAAGCCTCTTTCTGTCCGAGGAAGGTATAGGCATAGCGTACTGCACGGCGAAGTATGCGGCGAATGACGTATCCAGCCTTGGCATTGCCCGGCAGCTGTCCGTCAGCTATTGAGAAGGCAACGGCTCTCAGGTGGTCAGCAATGACGCGCATAGCCACGTCGGTATCTTCCTTTACTCCATATTCCATCCCGGAAAGGCGGCAAATCTCCTTGATTATAGGCTGGAAGATGTCAGTGTCATAATTGGAGTTCTTGCCCTGTATGGCACGTACGAGTCGCTCAAATCCCATGCCGGTATCAATAACGTTCATGCCGAGCGTTTCGAGATGTCCGTCTGCCTTACGTTCATACTGCATGAAGACGATGTTCCATATCTCTATCACCTGTGGATTATCCTTGTTGACAAGTTCACGACCCGGCACAGCAGCCTTTTCTTCTGTCGTGCGTGAGTCGAGATGTATCTCAGAGCATGGGCCGCATGGACCGGTATCTCCCATCTCCCAGAAGTTGTCATGCTTGTTTCCATTTATGATATGGTCTGCCGGTACGTGCTTCAACCAGTAGCCGTATGCTTCTTCGTCGCGTGCAAGTCCTTCCTTTTCATCGCCTTCGAAGATAGTGACATAGAGGTCAGCAGGGTCAAGTTTGAGAACGTCCACGAGATATTCCCAAGCCATGTCTATGGCACCTTCCTTGAAATAGTCACCGAAAGACCAGTTGCCGAGCATCTC
>CALZJQ010000049.1 GCA_945787895.1 uncultured Prevotella sp.
CAAGATATTCAGAAAAGCTATCTGAATTTGGAACGGTTAACTGGACACCCTAATTTTTATTCCACTTTTCTCATGTTGCTTAGTATATTCATAGTCGGACTTGACATTCAACTTTTTCTTTATATTTATCACATTAACGAACTTTGCCGAAATACTTGCCTCCCCGGGAAATTTCACTTTCTTTGCAATAGTTTTCAGAGGTTCGTTATCAGTATTCAATTCGAATAATGGAATCTCATTTTCTGTTGTAGTGTCACTATCAATATCTTGATCGTAGAATTCGTCATCATCAGCACGCGTGATGTTACCATCGATGCATTTCACCTTTTCATCCTTCGACAAAAGATTGAACATTGTCCAGTCAATGGTTGATATAATAGAGTCTGGACCGTCTTCCCCTCTTGTCTTTGAGCAGGCAGACCTTGTAGTGCTCTTCATCTGCGGATTCTTGCTGCTCATCACATCCATGTCCAGGTCAAGCTCGAAATCCTCGTATGCGTCTTCCAGTTCGCAGGGAGTAGTGGTGACCTTTATCATTCCTGCTTCTTTCTCCACGTCAAGCACACGGGCGAGGAGTCCCATCGGGAACGTGGTGCAACAGTTGGCCACGACACATCCTCCCACCTGAGGAGTCCACTCCTCTGGCAGGTTGTCGAGGAAATAAATGACGCTGTCTGCTTCCACTGAGACTATGTATTCCCGTATTTGGTCGGTTATGGAGCGGGTATAGTCCTTATACTGATACTTTACGGAGTAGAAATCATTTTCCTCTGTGACGAGTTCGTCGTATCCTTTGTTTTCCTCCGTCTCCACCCAGTCCTCCATACTCAGCGTGCATGATGCCATTGTGAGGATGAGTAAGAGTGCCGTAAAGCGTGCTGCGATTGCGCTCAGCGTTGTATTCGTCTTTTTATTGTTCATAAGGGGATTTATGTTTGGCGTTTTAGTGTCTGGTTTTTTGTTGGGGGTGATAGGTTTTGTTCATGGTTGTTGGTTTTGGGTTATAGGTTTTTGGTTAGGTTTGCTTTGCTTCTTGAGAGATCCTACATTGGAAAAGCATTATTAACCAAAAAACCATAACCTGAACTACAGGTAACCTAACCAAATACCTGCAACCAGGAACCTACAACAAGGTACTATTTCTTGAATAAATACAAACTGTTCAAAGATCCGTGGGTGTTGCCGTCGAAGCGAGCGAAGCCCAGGTATTTGCCCGTCAGTTGTGTTTTTTCATAAATCATAAACTTTATGTATTCACCGTCGGGGTCATCCTCATCGAAAATATCGTGTCCCACCCTCAACTCTATGTATCCGAAGCCATTGTGTTCGTAATATTCGCCCACGCCGCGCACCATGTCGTTGATATAAGCCAGAAGCACCATATTGTCGGAATCGAAAGTCTTGCCGTCAATCTCGGGGCTACAGTAGAACACCGTCTCGTAAGGAAAAACGGGCACGGAATAGTTTCTGTTAGGAAAGACGCAGACATGACAGGTGTCAGCCATCTGCCCCGACACGCTCATTCCTATTACCGTCGTCCAACCCTCGCTGACAGCCGTGAACGTGTTGTCGGCAATGCTGACAATGTCATCATTGCTCGTAGTCCAATAAATGTCGCTGACCGATACGCTGTCCGGGTAGAAGACGGGGCGCACGATAAATGTCTCGCCCTCCATCACGTATATCGTATCGCGTTCGAGACGCATGCTTACTGGCGACACTACCGTCTCCTCCTCCATCTCCATCATTTCGCAGGAGGATAAGAGGAGCAGTGTCAAGCATAGAAAAGAGGTCAGTTTCTTCATTTCTTCTTTGTAAAAAAAAAGGTTCAGATAAGTAGGTTCAGATAATGTCGGGATGCTTACTTCTTTTTCCCATTGTCGGCAGGGATAGGCTTGTCAGCCGGCGCACTGACGGTAATGGTGTTGGAAGGTTCGCTCTCCCTGCCGTCTTCCATCTGTATCTGGATGAAATACTCGGCATTCTCTCCTGCCTGCAGCAGGCGGTCGGAGAAGTCACGCTCGTCAGGCTCTGCTGACAGGAGGAACATGAAGCGGTCGTCCTGTGCGCCCTTGCGCCAGATGCAGAAATACCAGTCCTTTCCTTCCGGCAGTTTGTCTGCCTCCCAAGCCAGCTTTGTCATCTTCTTGTCCTTGTCATAATAGCCTGAGAGCTTTATGGGTAGCTTGAAGACTGGGTCGCCCGTGAAGCGCGTGAGATACTGCATGGATAGTCCGCTTGAGACGTGGGAATAGTTGAACGATTCCACGGCGTAGGCATATTGCCCGTATGAGTTTTCCTTCGGATGGTCCTTCAGTTCGATGACGTCTCCCGCAAGTTTCACGGAGTCAGCGTCGCATAGACGTATGAGCGTCCATTCCTTCTCCGACACGAGGCGGCGATAGACCTTATGGTATGCCATCTGCTCGTCGTTGCCTGCTATCCATCTCATATATACTCCCTTGCCATCTACATAGGCGGAGTCGAGGTGAGCCACTGATGGGGGAATGGAAGACGGACGTATGACGGGGAGCACCTCGGAGTATTCTCCTATGTTGGTGGAATAGTCTATTGCCCGCACCTTGTAGTATATGTATTTCTGGTTGACATCGAGAGCCACTGTGTCTATATAGACCGTGTCCCGGAGCTTTCCCTCGTTGAGCACGAGGAACTTATGCGTGGTGTCATTGGCGAAAGCCACCTCATAGTAGGCTATGTCATCTTCCTCCACTGGATTCCACGTGAGCGTGATGGTGCCGTTCTCCAGACTCGTCTCTGCCTTCAGTCCCTGGGGAGCTGCAGGAGGACGCATATCGCTGACACGCAGCAGTTGCGGGATGGAATATCCGTAGTTGCCTTCCGTATCCACTGCCGCTGCGCATATCATGCCCGTAGGTATGTTGGTCACGTTGATGCGGCATACAGTGTCGGTGGGGTTGATGAGTTGTCCATCAAGCAGCGACCTCCATTCTCCCTGCGTAATACGCTCGTGGTAATAAAGGAGGTCTATTCCCTCCAGGTCAGCCTCCATGGTGTCTTTCTCGAAGTGTATATCTGCCCACACCTCCGCTGAGGGGTCATCCTCTTTGGGACGGTCGATGTTTATCCACGTGAGCTGTGGAGCGCGTGGAGCTATGCGGTCGGGTATCACCACGGTGTGAGTCTGCGACGGCTCAGTGAGGTCGCCGAAAGGATCATGAGCCAGTATGCGGTATTCGTATGCGCCTGGGGCGAGGTTCTCGTCGTTGAAGAAGCAGTCCATGTGCTCCTGTTCGGGCATGAGCACTACGTAGGGATGCTTGTTGATGCGTGTCCACGCAGTTTCCCCTTCCCTGCGCCGCTCTATCTCGTAGGAGGAATAGTTCTTGCGCGTCCACCACAACCTTACGCCGCGAATAGAATTGACGGAGTCTCCTATCTCCACATCGTATGGTTCGGGACGGTATTTCTCGTTCACTATCTCTCCCGTGCTTGTCTCATAGACCATGATGTGACCCGTGGGGTCGGGCTCAGAAGGGATGATGCGATACTCATACCTCTTTCCTTTCTTCACGTTTCTGTCAGCAAAGCGCATCTGCAGACGGTCGGCAAGGTCGGGGCGCAACTCGCTGACGAAGACTGCCACGCCGAACGACATCTGCTGCTCCTGATATATCTCGAACAGCGAGGTCACCTCGCCCTCTGGCTCCTTGGTCTGGTCGGGGCGCAAGGCATCCTGATTGTATAAGGTTCCCATTGCCATTCCGGCAAGGGAGTCCTCCTCGCTGTAAGCGTTGCGGAACTGCTCAAGCGTGGAAGGCTTCAGGTTGCGGCAGAGCGTGTCGGAGACTGATTCCTCCACATCGTATCTCACTATATCCACGCCCACCTTGCACAGGAACTTCCACGTGACGTAGTCATCGGGAGCCCATCTGAGCACGATGCTGTCTCCGTAAGATCTTGAGAGCAGGTTTATCGAAGAGGTGTAGTCACGCCTCATCCTTGCCTGCGCCTCGCGGTTCATCTGGGCAGTGTCTTTCACCTCTCCGGGAAGCCACTGCCTTTTCTGAGGTTTGGCAGTCTTGTCATCTTGAACCTGATTATCGGTAGTCAGATTAAGGTTGTTGGTCAATAATGCGTGGACATTACCCAAGCATAGGGCAACACACAGCAAAGTAAGTAATTTTTTCATAAAGCAGACTTGTTGGTTTTGGGTTTTTGGTTTTGGTTTTTTGGTTTTGGTTTCTTGGTTTTGGTTTTTTGGTTGATAATGCTTTTCTGACTGAGAAATTCTCAAGGTGAAAAGGACATCTAACCAACAACCAAATACCAAAAACCAGAAACCACAAAACAACCGGATATCCTAAGAACAATGAAAATCACTTGTCATAATTATTCCAATATTGCAAAGGATAGTTTATTGTGAAAGGATCAGACGTAATGATGCCATTCATGCCACTAACGCATGTATATGTGCAACTGTTGAAATCGTAGCCATTGACACGGTAGCACATGAAATTCATCTTATTAATACATTTCTTCATCTGTTCAATATGTTTAGGAATATTATCCCATGAACGAGCAAGAGCACCGTTCTTGTTGAATACTCCGTCAGTTCTGGCCATATTTTCCTTACCGAGCAGTGAAAAGAATATTTGCAGCGAAGTGTCGCTGTGACCGCGCGAGCGTGGATTGTTTTTGTCTGCTGCGCTTAATCCTTTCAGCGTGCCCCATGCTGTCACCTTCTTTAGTGCGCCAGCATTGTTCAGGCATGAGCCCCAAACGATGGGGAACTGATATGCAGGCACCTGAATTGTGGCATTCTTCCAAGCCCCCGTGAAATATTGTCCACGGTGGTTTGCATACCAATCCTCCACGGCGTTCATGTCCTTACTCCATGACTCTCCTTCGAACTTGACGTTGATGTTCACATCAAACCATTTGAGTACATTCTTTATACTATTGCATATATTAGAGCAAGCCTCTATCGGGTTATACATATCTGAGATGTAACCACTGACACGCCTTGGATTCTTTTTGCTCGGACAATACTCTGGCACACGAGAGAGACCCGCCAGCGTATAGTTGTAGCGACCGTTTTCAATCTCAGGCAACGGATATTTCGTGATTGCCTCGTATTGAGCTGGGGTGTAAGTGGACAAGTCGCGAATCTTTGCCCAGTCTTTAATCATGTTATATGATTGTCCGCCGGCAGTCAGTTTTCCTTCATATACGCCACCCTTATCGGTATAGATACATGACTGCGCTGTAGTGATGTTCACGTCAAGACGGTCGGTATCAAACTCCCATCCGCCAAACAGAGCATAGTTGGACAGATAAGCGATATACATGTACGGGTCGTTGAACTTGCGATTTACTGCATTGGAGTAGTAACTATTTCCAATTGCTATTGCATAGTCATCGTTGTATTTATCAGGTGTGACGGAGCTATTCAGTTCTTTGGCTGTATAGACAATATTAGTGATTTTTGAACCGACGAAAGGTCTCTCGTAATCCAACAACTGACCTGAGTAGCCCTCGCGCCAGTCGCCTTTTACCGCATAGACATTGAGATCGACGATGTTCTCCGTATGAGTCTCCACCTTTTTCAATTCACTGTTGTAACTGGAAGTCTCATACTCTAACCTCAGCACATAGGAATTGTCAGGCTCCACACCGCTGATGGCATCAGCCGTAGTGAGGTTGCACGTAGAACTTGTGACAAACCATTTTGCAGCCTGCTCAGAGACAAGTTTCAACTCTTTATTTACAGCCAGACTTTGGGACATTATCGTGCCGCCCAGACTATTGGACAATGTCATACCGCTGCCATTGCTGAGAGTGTTGCTCGCAGTGCCGACAGATGAGAGCGAAGTAGTTCTCGTTGTGCCGGTAGATGAGAGCGAAGTGGTTCTCGTTGTGCCGGTAGATGAGAGCGAAGTGGTTCTCGTTAAGCTGGTAGAGGTGAGCGTATTGCTGACAGGACTGCTGCCTGTGAAGGTCTTGCCGGTAGAGAACGAGCCTGCCGTAGCGGTGCTGTTATTGGAAGAAGTAGTGCTTTCAGCAGGAGTGTTTCTAACGTACAGCCTCCACTTGAGGTTGCCCTTCTGGAACATCTTGTTACTTACGTCGGAGTAGAATGCTATGTTTGGACGTTGTATGTCGCCCACATAAGCCGTAACCGTCTGGGTGCCACATTCCTTAATCTGATTGTAGTGAGAAGGATAAGCTATTGCCACGTGTTCCCTGAGGTCAGAAGGACAATCCTCTACCTCCTTGCGATCTCCCGTACAGAAATAGTAGGTCTTGCTCTGGCTCCACGCCTCGTTGTAATATTTCTTGGCGCTCTCGTTGTACTTCACCGGGTCCACCTCCTGGCCTTTCTGTATCTCCTTGGCATAACCGGTGACGGTCATTGAGTAGTAACGATTAGGATTGAGCTTCGTGATGTCGAGATAGTTTGCAAATCTGTTCTTTCCCTTTATGTAGAACGTGCGTACTGTAGGATGCTTGTCATTCTTTGACTTGTATTCATTCAGTGTAACGTAAGATCCTACGTTAGAACGGAAAATAAACGTGCGGCTTGCCTCCATGTCAAGGTCATCCTTATTTCCAGAATAATTCTTGGCAAGACGTTCCTTCTCTGTCTCGTCGAGCACACGGAAAGGTTCTTCCAGCGGTGCTTCCGTAGTGAAATACGGACGCTGTACGAAGTCTGGCGCAATCTGGTTCTTATCTGACCATCCCTGATCTTTGTCGGAATAACCGATGCTGAGGTCGCCGAAGAGCTTGAACTGGTCGAGGGCATTGCCGTAGAAGAGGTCGCAGCTCTGACCACATGAGAAAGAGAACTTGCGGTCTATGTTGACCAGACCGTCGAGGAGCTTCAGCTTCACACGTGCCTTTCCCTCGAAGTGGGAAGGACGCGGTCCCTGCATGGCAAACAATCCTCCTATGCCTGCATCGCAAACATCAAAGTCCTTTTTCCAGAAGCCGAGGTTGATACGGACGCCGAACTTCGCGTAGAGGTAGGCATAGAGCTGTCCCGAGCCGTACCATCCCTTGTAACCCAGATCACCGTCGAAGTTGGTGCAGTAAGCAGTGGGAGGCAACTTGATGATAGAGATATCAAAGCCTGCCGTAGCTCCGGCGTTGAGATAGAAGATGCCAAGATCTACGTCGAGGTAACCATATACCTGCGCTCCGAACATCACGCCACCGCCAATCGAATCTATCTGGCTTTCAAACTCGCTGAGCGAATTTGCGCGAGCCCTGTCTGCCTCCGACAGCGATGCGCTTTCGATGCCCTTACCGTCGTTTGAGCCGTTGAGGAAATTGGCAACCTTCTCTGGGATGGCAGGCAGTTTGCCGTTGTTCGGCAACTCATTGCCGACGCAGACATAGCCGTTGGCACCGATATCCACGCTGACAATATCCGACTTGAATTTAAGGTATGTAAACTTACAACGCTTGCTCAGCTCTGGCTCACCGAGATACAGATGCCATTTTGGCTTGGCAAACGATTTGCCGTTCTCCTTCCACGTAATCTTAAACTGGAGATTGATTTCAGTTCCAGCTTCCACACAGAGGTCCTCTCCTTCCTTGTCGCCCTTAGACTCGTCGGGAGTGCTGCTCTCGTCATTCAAATCCTGAAGCGTTCCCTTTGGAGCTAAATTCTGTACTTCCTTATAAGCAGAGTTGAGTTTTTTCTTCAAGTCTCCCAGAGATGTATTCATCTTTGTCATGGAATTGGTAATCTCCTTCGTGTCGGCAGTGGCATCCACGGTGATGTCCAGTTGCAGATACCTTGAACTTGAGTTGTTCTCATATACGAGGTTTGCCTTGGCTGAGACAAGATCGTTGACAGCCTTTACCGTACCCGTGAAAATAAATGAAGAGAGACGCTTATTCTTGGTGTCATAGACCACGGTCATCTCCACATCGGCATTGAGAGCATCCTCTCCTGCCGTCGTTGACAATTTCAAGCCTGCAATGACTCCGATGAGTCCCTTCTCTGGTATGGCACTTTCGCCGTCCTGCTTACAGTTGTAGTAGAATCCGCCCGAGATGCTGTTGATCTGAACAGGCGGGATGTTGATACCTGACTTGCTGCCCAGCTTGATGTAGAACCAACCGTATGAATACTTCTCAGTATCGCTGATAGCTTGGAAGTAGCCACCAGTTGCATCCACCTGGAAGAGATTGCCTGGCATGGTGAATGACAAAGAGCCTTCATATCCCTTTTTATCCTCTGTATCAGAGATACTCAGACGTCCCTTCAGACCCATATCAGCAAAGGTGGCATCAACGGTGATGTCTGAGAAATTTGTCTCCTTATATGACAGGTCGATGTCTGAGATATTACTCAAACTCGTAGGTATCTTTCCCGTGGCTATAATATCCACACCGCACTCTGCACTGAGATTTATACCCGAGACGAGACCTATCTTGCCTTGCAAAGACAGTTTGAGGTCGTCGCCTTCCTTGGTGAAATCCCAGTTATTCAGCGTAAACTCGAAAGGTCCGATCTTCTTCTGTTGAGATGCCAGCGACCACTTGCCGGGGTTGAAGTAGCAGGCGTCGCCCCATTTCATGTCCTTTCCTTCGTAAAGCACCTTTCCTTTCAGATCAGCATTCTTCGCCTGACCCTGCATCTCTGCCTCAAATCGCGACTCCCAGTCGCTCTTCTTGTTGGAGAGACGCATTCCGCAGAAGTGTACTCCTGGTATCTCGATGTCAAGTTTCAGTTTCTTTTTCAGGTAGTCAGCTCCGCCGATGGTGATGTCTCCACCCAGCATCAGTTCGCAAGTGACATCCTGCTTTCCCGAAGATGTCGGCACGGATTCAAGGATAAAGTACGTTTGATCCTTATTGAAATCAGCCTTTGCGAGGATAAAGTCGAGCGAGAGACTGTCAAGCTGCTGAGTCTTGAATATATAACCATACTGTCCTGCCTTGCTCGGGTCGGAAGACAACCTCTGGATTCTGCAATCGTAGCCTATCTCGCCTTCGAGAAGAGGCACGTCAAACTTTCCAGAGAAACCACACTTTGTGAAGTCGCTTTGGATGAATGAGAGATATACCTTGTCGAGGGAGAACGCCCATCCGCCTGCCTTTCCCGTCTTTGCAGACAGGAGATTGGCAGCAGTTATCTCCAGTGTCGCACCAGACTTATCGAAGAACATATTCTTTCCAGAGACACTCAGACGCTTATCGCCTGAAGTGCCGAACTCAAGAGCCTTCGGGAATTTGATACCAATCTCCTTGATATAAAGTCCCTGCCATGAGTTGTCGCCTGATACGGCAACTCCCTGTCCCTCGCTGTCGGTCACGATTTGTTTGATTCCAGCCTTATCCTTGTCGTAGTCTGTAGGGAATTTTCCCATGTTGGCAGAGTTGCGATAGAGGGAGTGGTCATATATGATGTTTGAAGCCGTGAACGTCCATCCTGGTAGAGCCTCTGCCTGGAAAGGATCAATGGTGATTTCTGCCATCCAGTCGTCCCAGTCGCTTATAGTAGTCTGGGCATTGAAGACTGGCATCTCCTCTGTGGCTTCACCGTTCTTGTCCTTAAGCAATCCCGGTATCTTCATGTCGAGGTCCAGACCCAGCATCTCAAACTTGTCGTCATGCCAGCTGACGAAACATCCGTTGGTAGGCTCGATGACGTTCTTCGGAGCCTTGAAGGTCATCTCGTACGTAGATTTCGGGTCGAGGATGGTAAAGTCGGAGAGCAGGGCAATGGTTCCTGACTCTGGCAACAGACGTTCTGGAGAGATACAGATACGGGGCGCACCGAAAACGAGGATATCGTTCTTCGTGTATTTGCTGTTAGGCAAGGTAAACTCCGCTACGATGTCCATCGTGGCATGGGTAGCCGCAAACTTCATGCTTGCTATCTGTATATCTACGGGCGATTTGTTGATTTCCTTCGGTATGGAGAGAGGCATATACAGGTCATCCACCTTTCCTGTTCTAAGTGCGTTGACTATGGCATTACCTTTCTTCACATAGCCGTAGTACTTGCTGAGGTCGATGGACTTCGCTATGTCCTTCACCTTTCCCTTCGCCACGCTTGACAGTTCGCTGGCGTACGGGATGCCGGTATCGGCGATAAGGCTGTCGATGCCCCAGTCGGAGAAGAGTTTTTCCACGACGTCAATGTCGCTTGACTCCGTATCGTCGCTGTATGATACGGCAGTGCCACCGCATACGATGTCCTTGATATTTATCTGTAATTCGGTAAACTTGACGCATACACCGATGTCAAATCCGAAAGGTTGCCACAATACGTGACCTTTTCCTTCGAAGGTGCCTTCCTTTGCACCTTTCTTTATTTCGTCGATGGTGAGCTGATACTCTCCGATAGGTATGGTCTTTCCCTTGAAATCCTCAGCCTTTTTCTTTGTCAGTTCGGTGTTGAGGCTGTCTATCATGTTGGAGCACTGGAAGTACTTCTTGGAAAGAAGCTCAGCCAATGCGAAGTCCTTGATATGTTTCTTCTCGCCTCCGAAAGCCACTGACTCTCCCTTAGTGACTATAGGATTGACACGCAGCACCATGTAGTTGCCTTTCTCCACGTGGTCTTGTATATCAACCCACGGTATGCTGTCCTCAAGGGCTGACGTGCGCTTGTGGTAGATAGGGTCGGAAGCGAGAGCCTTTTCGAGGTCGTACGTGTCTAAGGTGAAGAGTTCCACGTCGTACTCTATCTCTATTTTCTGCGGGTCCTTACCCTCTCCGCCCATGTGGGAGGATGAAATCCATCCTACCTTCAGGCCGTTACCCGTGAACATCTTGCGTGCGCCGCCGGTGGAAGGGAAGATAGGATATTCTATCGTAGGATAAGAGAAGGTGTAGAGGGAGTCTTCGTTGATGCCCTCTGCCATGTCTTCGCTGATCCAGAGGAAGGGGTCTTTCTCTTCTTCTTTCTTTTCCCCGTCCTTCTTCTCTTCTTTCTCTTTTTCTCCGTCCTTCTTTTCCTCTTCCTTTTCTTCTGCCTTCTCTTTCTCCTCCGCAGTCTCCTCTTTCTCTTCCTCCATGTCGGAAGTCTTCAGCTTGAAGAGGCGGTAGGTGGATTTGCCCTCATTCTCTATCATCACATAGTTGAGCACGTTGGTGCTGGCACTTTGCGCCGTGACCTGCGCCGCATAGGTGCGGTCAACGTAGAACTGCGACTTGAGGATGTTTATCGGAATGACGCACTGAGCCACGGTGATGTTTTCAGCCTTATAGACTACCGGATTCTTCGCCATTGCCTCGGTAGGGCTCTGGTTCTTCAACACCTCCACCACCTTGAACGAATACCTGTACTGGTTGGCAGAACCAGCACACGTGATTACTGGCGGTGTCCACGTGAAGATAGGATTGAGCACTTCAAGGTCAGCCACTTCATCGCTCGACGACAAAGCTCCTGCCTTTACAGGCATCAGGAACTGCGGCGCCTGCGCCTTGTAGCAGATGGTGAAGAATGTCTTGCCGCCCGTAGGACTGCTTACCACTACAGGTGTCTGCAGTTTGGGATTAGTCCAGCGGTAGGCTGTAATCTGCGCCTCATAGTCACCTTCGGGCAATAGACCGAACGAGCCGTTCCTGTAATCATCAAAGAGGCCTCGGGTGGTCTTTATCTGATTGGCAGGGATATGGTTGAACATGGTTTTCATCTCCGTCGGGGTCAACGTCTTCGTTCCGTTTGCCGGAACTACGAACGGTGTCTTCGGCGGATACGTCGATGGCGTGACCACGCTGACCGTAGTAGATGGTGTCACCTGCTGCACGGACAAGGTGAGATATACGTTCTGCACCTGTGACGACGTGTTGGTCAAGGTGATGTTGAAATACTTTCCCGGGTCGCTGACATAAAGCAATGCCTGCGGCGGCAGCAGTTGCTGTACGGGAGTGACATTGACTATCACCTCCTGCGCCACGGCCGTTGCCGTGAACAGGAAGGATAATAATGTGAAGAGGAATAATCTTGTAGTACGCATATATGTTGTTCTTTCCTTTCGAGGGGGATTTTCCTTTCGGGTTTAAGGAGGTTTGAGATATGTTGTTCAGTTGTCTTGTGGTTTTGTTGTTTTGTTGATAGAAATCGACTCAGTTGCAAAGACATACAACAAAATAACTAAACAACTAAACAACTAAACAACTAAACAACAAAACAGAAATCCTCACAACCTTTATTCACTAATTTTCCTGTTTCTTTTCCTTGCGCTTCATCTCAAGGAGTGTGAAGGTGTATGAATAGTTGAGTGAACATGAAATGTCCAGACAGTCAAGGTCAGACCGCACGTTGGAGATATTGACGTCTCCGTACTTGTTGAAGCTGGCTGAAGCCGAGAGATTATGCACCTTATTTATAGTATAGCCCACCGAGAAGTCGCCGCCCATTGACAATGACTTTGACTGTCGATAGACCTCGTTGTAGCATAAGTTGAGCGTACCGCTGACATGGAGGTTCCTGTCTTCGAGGAAAGAGCGGCTGGTTCCCAGTGACGCCACCTCGCTGCGGTACTTTGAGTTGTAGCCCTTTGTCTGCTGATGAGAGAGGGTGAGCGAGAAGTCCATTTCCCACGGCTTCACGTTGAGACCGTAGCTGAAACCGAGGGCTTTGGTCGTGACGTCAGTGTGGTTGATGGCTTCCGTATATCTGTTGAGGTCTTTGTTTTCCGTATAGTTTGCTGACAGGGATATGGAGTGTCCGAAATTGTCGGTCTCCGTCATGTACGTCGGCGTGATGCTGTAGCTTGACATCCTGCGGTGTACCCTTGACGTGTCGTTGACCTGGCTTGTGCCGTCACTCTGCCGCTGGGTATATCCGTTGAATCCCGCAGAGAGGTTGAAGTGGTTGCCGAGACGGGCGTTGGCATTGGCAGAGTAGATGTATCCCGACGTGGTATATAGCTGCTTGTTTGTAAGGTTGTCGTTCTGTCCTGCGTAGGTAGCAGAGAGGGAAATCCTTTTGAAGAGCGTCGTGGAGGCTGTGACTCCGAGGCTCTGGTAGTTGTTTGACATGTAGTAGGTGCCGAGTGACTTGTAGTCGGGCTGCACCATCTTGTAGCTTATGCTTGTGTTGATGCCGAAGGGGAGGAGGAGGTTGAGCGTGGCATCTCCTGCAAATCGCATGAGTGAGGAGTAGCGCACGTCGAATACCTTGTCCCATTTGTCGGCTTTCGGGTCGTCTATCTTATCCATTCTCGTATCGGTGCTGAATACCGACGTAGCCACGTTGGCAGAGAGTGAAGCCCATCTGACGGGCGTGACGCATCCCTTTATTCCCACGAGGATGTTCTCCTCGGGCGAGATTCTGTCGCGCCAAGCCTCATCCACGCTGTTGAGACAGTCGTATGCACGGAGGAGGTAGAGGTTGACGTAACTGGAAGAGTTGCCGTATCCCAGCTTGAATCCCCACGCCTTGCGCTTGAACTGCGGAGTGCGTGCAGAGGGGTCGGCGGGGTTGTCGTTGACGGCATTGCGCAGCGTGCCGTAGAAAGCGCCGGCATGAAGGCGTGAACCGTCATACTCAAGGCCGATGCCGTTGAACGACTCGTTGAGGATATACTGGGAAAACTCCATCGATGACTGTCCGATGTGTCCTGTCCAGTTCCTGTACTGCGGAGTAAGGTTGAATGAAATCTGTGGATATGAGAATGACGTGTTGTCGTTGGTATAATAGAACGAGAACGGCATACTCATGCCATAGATACTAATATCCACATTGGCATATACAGAATTGCTCATAGGCGATGCATAACCATCGCCTGCGGAAGTGTAATGATATGTATTCTGCGTGCCCACAGCTCCCGTGATGATAAGAGGGTCGCTCTTGGCTATCTCGGATATGTTCTGGGCATTCGCCACCGATGTGAGCATCAATGTACACGACAATGACAGAAATATTCTTTTCATAATTGACTGAAGTTTCGCAAGCTTCAACTTCTTCGGTTTTAGGGTTATATGGTTATACGGTCGCTTCGCTTTTACGGAGGTTACGCTATAATCCGCATAACCGTATAACCTTAAAACCGCATAACCGTATGAAACTGAGCAAGTCAGTAACTTGCGAAAGTTGAATAATTGATAGTTTTGTTGTTTGGTTGTATAGTATCTGGTTGTCGGTTTTGGTTGTTGGTTTGAACAACCAACAATCAAAACCAACAATCAGGAACTATCACCTATTCACATACTTCTTGTTGCCACGAAGTACGATACCCTTGGCAGAAGATCTTACGCGCTGACCTGCAAGGTTGTAAGCAGGACCTTCCTCATTGTCAGCAGCTGGCAGTTCGTTGATGCCTGTTGTTTCCGTTGCGGTAATCTGAACGGGGGAAGCGAGTGATCCCTTCTTCAGCGTGTAGCTCATCATCTCTGGGATGTCAGTGTAGTCTTCTGTCTCGCTGTTGTAGAGTTTGAAACTTACGACGTCACCATTCTGACCTGCCACTGTGATGAACATTACGTCGTCAGTGACATAGGTTCCCTTGCCTCGGCACTCTCCATTGACAAAGGCTCCTACGGAATACTTGTCTGAAGGCTCCACTCCCTTTACCTTTGCCACGATACACATGGTCTCGGGGTATGCAGCGGCATTGTACTCCCACACATTACTTGCAGCTCCGAAGCTCTTGGCTGAAAGTTGTTCTTCCGCATTGTTTCCCGGTGTGAAATCCAGTCTAATGTCTTCTCTTTCCGTGTAATAGATGTAACCCTTGCCAGTCTCGAGCTTGAAGCCAGATGATGAATTCCATTTGCCTCCTGTGTATTCGGCGAATCCATCCTTGCCAATGATTACATCACCTTCTACGGCAACAAGACGGGTGAAAGCGTTCATGCTGTAACTGCCTACGATTGGATAAGCTATCCACGAATAGCCTGCATGGCTGATAGGAATAACTGAACTTATCAAATCACCATATACCGGGATGTTTATCCCCTCATTGCCTTCAACCATTACCTTATACATCTTTCCTCCTTCAAAGGCTGATATTCTTCCGAACACGCCATAAGTGTCGTCGTTGAATAGCAGTGCTTCCTCTGAGCGCACCTCCCTTATCTTGGTGTTTCCCCCGAAATAATCTGACTCTGCAGTCGGATCATCAGGTAGCACCTCATTAGATTCATTCATCAGAGGCACGTTAGTATAAAGGTGGTTGGAAATCCAGTTCCATCCCTCTCTGAGTCGCAGTTCTGTACCGATTTCGAGGATGCCTTCGCAAACTTGCGTGCCATCGTAATTTATGAAAAAGCCTGATTTGCCTATCTGGGTTCCCATCACGTCAAATGCCTTTCCATCATCCCTCTTCGTGATTTCAGCAATGGAAGGATCGTATTCAATAATGAGTTGTTCTGGATCGAAATCTTCTGCTCCTGACGTTACCGTGATGTTTATTACGGATGGTGTGAAGATTGTTGCCTTTACCAATGCGTCACATGAAAGTGTCACATGATCCTTAACTTTGACTGTGATGACAGTAGAGACATTCTCGTTCTGCGAGCTCGTTACTATCCATTCGTATGTGCCACGCTCAGTTGCGGTGTTGTTAGGGAATTTGTCTTCACAATTCTTGTTCGGAGCAAGTGTGTATTCCTTGTTGCTTGCTGTCTCAGGTAATACGCTGATTTTTATGTTATCTTTTATTGCTTTGTAAACATTATCGCCCACATAGACAGTAATTTCGTTGTTATCGACTTGTATTTCTGTCACATTGTTGGTAATGGTTACGTTGAATGTGAGTTTTTGGATATTTTCATTTTCAGCTGATCCTACCAATACTGTGATGGGGGAATTTGCTTCCGTCTCTTTCAAAGCCACACCTTTTTCGGAGATATACTCTTCATCACGTACGAGAAAAGTAAGTTCCTTGTTGGTGGCATTCTCAGGTAATACGGTGACAAGTTTTTTGATGGCATCATAGACGTTCTCGCCTACATTTACCGTCACCGTCGTCTGAGAAGCTTCTATATCTGATACGGGTTCCTTAACTGTTACATTGATGTCCGCATATACATTCTCGTTATCCTTATAATAGATTCTGACTTTATATTCTCCGGATGTAGTGCAGTATCCGTCGGCACCTATTCCGTCTGTTTCTCCTTCAATCACCTGACATGCTAATTGAGAAATGGTGGCTCCTTCTGGAGAAACAGTAATACTATTACCCAGCACGTTAAACAGATTGTCGAATTTCCAGCATGAGATACTCTCGGGAACTGTAATCTTAGCTACGGGGACTGTGATTTTTATTAATGTATAGACAGAACCAAAACCACCGTAATCTGTTTGGATTCCAATGTACACATCTTCCCCTTCTACACTTGTTGTATTATTGATTGTAAATATCGGGCTGTTTTCCTCATAGCCGATGACAGCATCACTACAATCCCAAATGTATTGGAGAGGAGTAGTCTCCGTGTCGAGAGAACTTTGATTTTTGGGTGTATAATCAGCGCCACCGTAGATATATGTAACGTCTTTCGAGATGTCATACGTACTACCGATTTCCTGACAGATGTTGATTTCATCGGGGAGAGAGATGTCAGTTATCTTGTCAAGGTATAAATCGAGGGGGTAAGGCTCGTAGGTACCATTAAATTGGTATGTCACTGTATTAGTAAATTTATAAGCAATTCCGTCAACAACGACCTTGAAGGATACCTCCTTGCCGTTGTCACTCTCTGATCCCCAGACACGCAACATGAAGATATTGTTAGTCTGATCGAAGTCATTACTGAAACCTTCAGAAATCACGGCACGACATTCGTCACCGACAAAGGCGGCAAGTTCGATGCCTTCAAGGTTGGAACACAATTCCCCGTTTATATGCAATCGGGCATTGACAACGAAACCGTCTGCATAATCACCTGATACAGGTCCCGTGAAAACAGTTGTTCCATTATCATTGGCAGCAACCGCCGAAAAGACAGATGTTCGCTTGCTGTTGGCTGCACTACCGTTATCATCAGGAGAATTGTTCCCCTGCGCATAGCTTCCCACGAACACTGCGAGGAAAGCCAGTAAGGTAAATAGATGTTTCATAATTGTTGTATTATATTATAATAAATAATGTGTACCGTTTGTATGTTTATCGGTCATGTCTGTGGCGGCCGATTTGGAGTCTCACGCCTGCCCCACCGCTAATCTCTGCTTCCCTGCTCCTCAGCCAGTCGTTAAGCCTGAGCAGTTCGATGCGTTTCGAGTCGCTCTACGGCGTGAGGTCGTTCAGCTGTGCCAACAGTGCGATTACTCTCTTTCTCGCATACAGATATTGTTTCTTAGAAATATTCCTCATTGTTGTCATTGTTTATGGTTCTGGAGAAGATTGATAATCTCGTCTGTCGTCTTTTCTTTCGGTCTTTGAAATTATTTGTCGTACTTGAAAAATAGTCCGAGTCAGCAAAGCTGGCGGACGTTTTAATTTTTCAAGTGCAAATTTGTCGAAGACTCGTACTTGAAAAATAGTCCGAGTCAGCAAAGCTGGCGGACGTTTT
>CALZJQ010000050.1 GCA_945787895.1 uncultured Prevotella sp.
ATTTGAGCTGGCTGGAGCAGAGGTGAAGATGAGCGACGGCTACCCCGCATGGAAGATGAACCCTGACAGCAAACTCACCAAGACAGTCGTCGAGACATACAAAGAACTTTTCGGCAAGGAACCTAAGGTCCTCGGAATACATGCCGGACTTGAATGCGGACTGTTCGCTGAGCGTTACCCAGACCTCGACATGGTGAGCATGGGACCGACCCTGCGCGGCGTGCATTCGCCTGACGAGCGTCTCCTCATCCCTACCGTGGATATGGTCTGGCGTCACCTTCTTGCCATCCTGAAGAAATGATGAAGCTACTGTTACTATCTCTTCCCTTCCTGTATGCCGCGGCATCGTGCGGCGGTGTTCCCGACACTGCCGCAAGACGCTGCGTGGAGGAAGGCGTGGGGAACGGCAGCGTCCGCTTCCTCTCAGCTACAGAACCTGACTCCACAAGGCTCATAACCCCCGAGGCATTAACCAGGCTGCGCAGGGATTTTGCCAGACACGGAAACCTGAAGGCGGACTTCCCGTCTGACTGTCCGAAGACCCTGTATTTCACGATGATAAGATACACGGTAACCCATACGGACGGCACGACGGACACGCTCCACCAGACTTTCTACATGGACAAGGACCAGACCATAGTCTATGCTATCAAGAACAACTGAAGCGTGACAGCCGCCAGGTACGGCTTCAGCTTCTTCGGTGGTTTGGTGGTTTTGTTGTTTTGTTGATAGCCCCTCACTTGCGAAGACTATCAACTAAACAACTAAACAACTAAACAACTAAACAACAAAACAACTAAACAACAAAACCACAAAACAACAAAACCACAAAGCCCACTGAGCAAGCCATTAGCGATAGTTGAATAATTCTGAGATTTTAATTTTTATTGCCTGAGGCAAGAACATCAATAGTGGCATGACACAGACAATCAACCCTCCGATAGTACTGACAGCAAGAGAGAACCAGAACGGCTGTTACTCATGCCCATACATTAGGAATGTGGTATCATTCCGAGCATTGTGGCGCATAGGACAAAACTGACAGCGTTGAGATTGCGTGACAAAAGCATTGAGATTGCAATGCAAAAGCGTTGAGATTACCGGGTAAAAGCACTGCTTTTGCCACGTAATCTCAACGCTTTTTGTATTCCTTTGACTTGCAAGATGTTACACTGACAATGGATTAGACTGCGGGATAGGACAAAATGAGAATTTGGGGGGTGGTGGGATTTTTCTTCGACCTGGTCGAAGAACACTGGGTGTGCCGTTTCTTTTATTGGCAGATACCCGAAAAGACCAAAACCTGAGTCAACGACCAGAGACCTGCACCGTCACCTCTCCGGCAAGCGAGCGGCGCATGTGGGATATTACGACGGAGGGGTCTTGGTGGAGAGCCGTGAGGTGCATCAGTTTGGTGGTGGCAGCTTCGATGGTGCTGTCGTAGCCCGACACCACTCCTGCCTGCGTGAGGTGCAGTCCAGCCCCATAGCGTTCCATCTCTCCCCTTCCTGCCATACATTGGGATATGTTGACTATTACCACTCCCCTGTCCACGGCGTTGCGCAGCATATCGCTCAGCCAAGGCTGCTGGGGAGCGTTGCCCGAACCGTAGCTGCGCATGACGATGCCCTTGAGGCACGGATTGTCCAGTATGTGCTTGAATACCTCCTTCTGTATTCCCGGGAAGAGAGAGAAGACGAGGATGTGAGGGTTCATCTTTGCGTGGGGTATCATCGGACGCGAGAAGTCGGGATGTAGTATGTGGTGATAGGCAAAGGTGTAGTCGATGCCTGCCTCGCAGAGGTGAGGGTAGTTGAATGACTCGAAGGCGTTAAACTGCTCTGCATCCTGCTTCGTGCTGCGGTTTCCACGCAAGAGGTGACCTCCGAAGTATATACACACCTCGGGTATTGGCGTCACTCCCCTTTCATTGCAGAGGGATGCCAGCTCTATACTGGTGATGAGGTTTTCCTTGCCGTCTGTCCGCAGTTGTCCTACCGGCAACTGTGACCCTGTAAGGATGACAGGTTTGGTAAGGTTCTGGAGCATGAATGACAGTGCGGAGGCGGTGTAAGCCATGGTGTCGGTGCCGTGGAGTATGACGAAGCCGTCGTATAGGCTGTAGCCTGCGCTTATTATCCCGACAAGCTCAGTCCACACCTCGCAGTTCATGTCGCTGGAGTCTATGGGCTGTGCAAACTGATGCACCGTGATGCTCACCTGTATCTGCCCGAGCTCGGGCAGAAAGGCGAGGAGGCGGTTGAAGTCCAGTGGTTCGAGAGCTCCCGTCCTTGGGTTGCGTCCCATGCCTATCGTTCCTCCCGTATAGATGAGGAGCACGCGTCCTGTCCTTCTCAGTGATGGATGAAGATTGTTGGGCATTAATGTGGTCTTGTTGTTTTCTCTACGGTTTTACGGTTTTACGGAGGTTTGAAGAGGCTGATTCTAACTTCCGCACAAGCATATAACCTTATAAGCGTCGTATGGTGGTTTTGTTGTTTTCTTTGGTTTCGACGTCTGGGGTGGATTTCTGTTCTTCGACCAGGTCGAAGAATACCTGGGTGCTGATTGCTTATTGAAACAAAACATCAAAATACAGGCAGCATCTTCTCCGCCACATATTCCGCTTCATGTCCCTCTGCTTTTTGCTTTATGACGTCGGGGAAGAAGAAGACTTTGAGGATGGCGAAAATGATGAACAGCTTTATCAGGATGACAGCCCACAGCGTCTTGCCTATGGTCATCTCCCTGAATCCCTGCACGTAGAATTTTATTATTCTGGTCAGCATGGTTGTCATGTACTCTGTTACCTTGTCACACGAAACCAGTCGGCATCTATCCATCCCCTTACCTTCTTGCCGGCAGGCTCAGCCGCTACGTATCCCACTTTGGCTCCTATCCATTTTCCCTGACGCATGGTGAAAGGAGCGCCTGCCTCGCGCCATTTCTTTCCGTCCGTGGAATATGCGAAGGTCACCCTTGCCTCATGCTTGTTTTCCCCACTTGAGGTAAGTCCCCCTATGTAGCTTACGTTAAGGCGCATATAGATAGTCTCGTGAAGCGAAGGCTGATAGTCTATTTTGTCAGCTTTCGTTGGTTTCAATGTTGCTATTACCTCAGCGTTTTCAGGCTTTCCCTTGTCAGCCTGCCTACATGTCAGCCGCTGCACCTGAAACTCATTCCCTACCCTTTTCACCACGAGAGCGGAGTAGTCCATTCCCATGCAGATGATGCCGCCGTACTGCCCCTCATCCTTGGCGGTAAGGGTAAACTTGGTAGTGGCGGTAAAGTTGTCTGCAGGTGTCTTCTGGAGCAGGAGATTGCCGGCCTCCCACATATTCTTGTAGTCAGCACTCTGTATGTGGCAGAAGATACGGAAGAATCCGTCTGGGGTCGGCATTCCAAATGTCTGGTCGTAGTTGGCATGCCACTGCCATTGCTTGCCGAGACAAGGACTGTCAAACTCATCATTCTCCGCAGGATTGACTATCGGATATTCCTTTCCTACGTTAGGCTTTCTGTAACTCATTACAGGCTGACCGCAGTATTTTTCCTTTTTGCCATACGCCTTGACACCTTGTTTCTCTCCCATTACAGGCCATCCGTCAACCCATTTCACAGGTTCGAGCCATACCACGCGTCCGTATGCCTCCTTATCCTGAAAATGCAGGAACCAGTCCTCACCACTCTTCAGATGCACCCATCCTCCCTGATGCGGTCCGTTGACGTTTGTCTCTCCCTTGGCGAGCACCATCTTGCTTTCGTATGGTCCGAAGGGCGATTTGCTGCGCATTGCCAACTCATGCCCCGTAGGCACGCCGCCTGCCGGACACATTATCCAGTACCATCCGTCACGCTTATAGAACTTAGGCCCTTCCGCAGTGCGGTCGTTGGTGCCGTTGCCGTCAAAGACAATGACTGGGTTGCCCTTCTGGCTCATTCCATCGGCGGTCATCTCCCTGACGGTGAGTACGGAATTAAACTGACACCGGGAGTTTGCCCATCCATTCACGAGATAGCACTTCCCGTCCTCATCCCATAACGGCGAAGGGTCTATCATGCCTTTTCCCTCTATGACGCAGCGAGGCTCTGTCCATTCCCCTGCCGGGTCTTTTGCCGTAACCACATAGATACCGAGGTCGGGGTCACCCCAGTAGATGTAATACGTCTCGTTATGACTGTTGTACCTGATACACGGTGCCCATACGCCGTTGCCGTGCTGTGGCTGGGAGTAACGGTCGGCAGGAAGGAGTTTCTTCACTGCATGATTGATTATCTCCCAGTTGACGAGGTCCTTGGAATGAAGTATGGGAAGACCTGGAATACAGTTGAAGGACGAGGCTGTAAGGTAGAAGTCCTCTCCGCTTGCCCCTACACATACGTCGGGATCGCTGTAGTCCGCATTTATCACAGGGTTAGTGAACGTGCCGTTGCCATTGTCCGGCGACCATACTGCCGACTTGTAGTCTGGCTGCGCTGACATACCGAGAGCGGATGTGAGCGAAATGAATAATAATGCTTTTTTCAACATAGTTGTCAGTTAGGTTTTTGTTGTTTTTGTTGTTTTTAGATTGTTTGTTCTTCGACCAGGTCGAAGAATACCAGGTGGCTTTGTTGTTTTGTGGTTTTGTGGTTTTGTGGTTTAGTTGATAGAAATTGACTCCATTGCGAAGACAAACAACAAAACAACAAAACCACCAAACAACTAAACAACAAATTTCAACTAAACCACCTATCTCACTCGAAGATGATACCTCTTGTTCTCAAAGACTACTGACATTGACGACATGGGTGACAGCAATGCAGTATAAAGGTTGAGAGCCACATGACCCATAGTGCGACGAAGGTTCAGTTCCACGCACGGATGCAGGAGGAAGCCGCCGGCATTCTCATCAGACACTACCATCATATCCACTCCGAGACATAAAGGAAGGCAGGACAGAGGAGAGAGCAGTGAGGTGAGAAGGCGTTCGAGACGCGACGATATTTCATCCACGAGTGAAAGGTCGAGATACTGCGAGAGAATGCCGCGCTTCTCTTCTTCCGAGGCAAGGAGATTGCCGGTATAGCTTGTATTGCGGGTCTCAAAAAGCGACAGCCCCGCATACCTCACATCCCCCGCAGCATCTCTCACGAACTCCATGGCAAAATCCTTCACCTTATTATATAACGGTTCCACCATGACTCCCTCCTGATTACGGATAGTGTTGGCAATCCAGTTAGACGTATTCGCTGAGACATCACCGTCAATGACGTACCTTATTCCCCGTCCACTACTGCTCCAAGGGGCTTTTACTACTATATTCCTTTCCTTTAATAAAATCTTATTAAACACCTCTTTATCTGTAACATACATACTCCTACCGCACGTATTTACTTTAAGTCCGTCACGGAGACAGGAAAGGAGCGGAGCAGTCACCTGCCTGCCTGACAGCCGCCTTACCTCGGAGAGCATCTCCCTTGCAGGCAACAGGGCCTCAGGCACTCCTGCATCTGCCAACTGACAGCGTATCGCCGCATCCCATCCCCAGACATCCACGGAGAGAGAATCCGCGTCTTCCTGCCCTATCACGTGGGACAACTGGCTGAGAGCGCAGAACTCCACCTGCTCCTTCCCAACCTTGCGCAACGCCTTCCACGATGCCTCGGCAAAATCCACGTCATCCACCACGACCACATCTCCGCTTTCCGACCACAAGGCAGGCAGGAAAGAGAGGTCGTTCCTCAACTGTCGCCCCGCATGAGGAGAAGTGAATCTCTCAAGGCGAGAAGCGAGGGCAAGGTCATGCTCGGGATTGAAAATTCGTATCGTCATTTCGGCTTTTATCAAGATTTCCGTTGCAAAGTTAAAAAAAAAAGGACTTTTATTAACATTGATTGTACCATATTGACAAATTATTTGCTAAAAAATGCAAAATATAATCTTTTTTGCCAACTTGACTTTGCAAATAAGAAAATAATACGTAATTTTGCAGAATATTTAGAAGACCACTGAAAAAATACAAACAACAATAATTACCAGTCACAATAGATGGAAGTTTTCTTTCGTACACATTCATATCTCGTAGAGCATACCTCGTCAGCTCTTCGCCGCAGTCTAATGGACGAAATAGACTGGACCGACCGCCTGATAGGCATCAAAGGTACGCGGGGTGTGGGAAAAACCACCTTTCTGCTACAGTATGCGAAGGAAAACTATGGCCCTTTCGACAAGCGATGCCTGTACATCAACATGAACAATTTCTACTTCCAGGGAAGAGGAATTGCCGACTTTGCAGGAGATTTCTACAGACGTGGAGGCAGGGTGCTGCTCATTGACCAGGTATATAAGCAGAGCGACTGGAGCCGGGAACTGAGAAACTGCTATGACCTCTATCCCGAACTGCAGATAGTATTTTCCGGGTCAAGCGTGATGAGGCTGAAGGATGAAAATCCCGAACTTAACGGAGTAGTGAAGAGCTACAACCTGAGAGGTTTCTCGTTCAGAGAGTTCCTGAACATCGAGACAGGAAACAATTTCCGCCCCTATACCCTCGACCAGATAATCCACAACCACGAGCACATAATAAAGGAGATACTGCCGAAAGTAAGTCCGGCGCAGTACTTCAAGAGATACATCGAGCACGGGTTCTATCCACTGTACCGCGAGCACTCCGACTATCGTGAAAACCTGCTCAAGACCATGAACATGACAACGGAAGTCGATATTCTCCTCATCAAACAGATAGAGCTGAAATACCTGACAAAGATAAAGAAACTATTCTACCTGCTTGCAGTGGATGGTCCGAAGACTCCGAACATCAGTCAACTGGCACATGAGATACAGACGAGCAGGGCTACCGTGATGAACTACATCAAGTATCTCGCAGATGCACGTCTTATCAATATCATCTATCCCGTAGGACAGATGTTTCCCAAGAAGCCAACTAAGGTGATGCTCCACAACTCAAACCTCCTCCATGCCATCTATCCTATCAACGTGGATGAACAGACAAAGATGGAGACGTTCTTCGTCAACGCAATGTGGAAAGACCATAAGGTAAACCAGAGTCCGCGCGACACCTACTACTATATCGACGGAGTAAAGAGATTCCGCATCTGCAATGCCGAGACAGAACGCAAGGCGAGGTACAATTCCGACATCATCTACATGAGATACAACACCGAAGTGGGAAAAGACAACCTCATACCTCTCTGGCTGTTAGGGTTCATCTACTGAACAGGGTCCGTCCACAAGTTGCCGACAAACACACATCGCCCGTGAAGGCCAGGAAGGGACATAAGCCACAAAACAGATACTAACATATACTGCTACATAGTTTACAAAACATTCAATCGTTACATTTTTTTTATAATAACAAAACAAAAATGGCTAAAGAAAAAAAGTTTATCACTTGTGATGGTAATGAGGCAGCCGCACACGTAAGCTATATGTTTACCGAGGTAGCCGCCATCTACCCTATCACTCCATCATCTCCTATGGCTGAGCATACAGACGACTGGTCTGCTCGCGGCCGTAAGAACATGTGGGGTCAGGAAGTTCTCGTACAGGAAATGCAGTCAGAGGGCGGTGCTGCCGGTGCTGTTCACGGTTCTCTGCAGGCTGGTGCCCTGACCACTACCTACACTGCTTCCCAGGGTCTCCTTCTCATGATTCCCAACATGTACAAGATTGCCGGTGAGTTGCTGCCATGCGTGTTCGATGTATCTGCACGTACGCTTGCTTCCCACTCTCTCTGTATCTTCGGTGACCACCAGGACGTAATGGCTTGCCGCCAGACCGGCTTCGCCATGTTCGCTTCAAGTTCTGTACAGGAGGTTATGGACCTTACAGCTGTTCCTCACCTTGCTACACTCGAGACTAAGGTACCTTTCGTCAACTTCTTCGACGGTTTCCGCACGTCTCACGAGTATCACAAGATTGAGGTTATGGATATGGAAGACATCAAGGCTGTCACTCCTATGGAGTACGTTGAGGACTTCCGTAACCGTGCCCTCACCCCAGAGCGTCCCGTAACACGCGGTACTGCCGAGAACCCTAACGAGTTCTTCACTCACCGTGAGGCTTGCAACTCATACTATGACGCTATTCCTGACGTAGTAGAGAAATATTGTCAGAAGATGACAGAAATCACAGGCCGTGAATATCACTGCTTCAACTACTACGGAGCTGAGGACGCCGAGAACGTCATCATCCTCATGGGTTCTGCCTGCGAGGCTGCCAAGGAGGCTATCGACTACCTCGTATCTCAGGGCAAGAAGGTAGGTATGGTAAACGTACACCTCTATCGTCCATTCTCTGTCAAGTATCTCCTTCAGGCTGTTCCAAAGACCTGCAAGAAGATTGCAGTACTCGACCGTACAAAGGAGCCAGGAGCAGAAGGCGAACCTCTCTATCTCGACGTTAAGTCTGCATTCTATGATGTAGAAAACCGTCCTCTTATCGTTGGCGGACGTTACGGTCTCGGTTCTTCAGAAGTAACTCCTGCGAAGATTATCTCTGTATATAATAACCTTGAACTCCCAGAACCAAAGAATCACTTCACTGTAGGTATCGTAGATGACGTTACCAACCTCTCTCTACCTGTAGTAGAAGAGATGGCTCTCGGAGGTGCTTCTATTCAGGAATGTAAGTTCTTCGGACTCGGTGCTGACGGTACTGTAGGAGCCAACAAGAACTCTGTAAAGATTATCGGTGACAACACTGACAAGCATTGTCAGGCATATTTCTCTTACGACTCAAAGAAGTCAGGCGGTTTCACCTGTTCTCACCTCCGTTTCGGTGACGAACCTATCCGTTCTACATATCAGATTACCACACCTAACTTCGTAGCTTGTCACGTTCAGGCTTATCTGAATATGTACGACGTGACTCGTGGTATCCGTGAGAATGGTTCTTTCCTCCTCAACACAATCTTTGACGGTGAGGAACTCATCAACTTTATCCCTAACAAGGTAAAGCGCACATTCGCTGAGAAGAACATCAAGGTTTACTATATCAACGCAACAAAGATTGCTCAGGAGATTGGTCTCGGCAACCGTACCAATACTATCCTCCAGTCTGCTTTCTTCCGCATTACAGAGGTAATACCTGTTGACCTCGCCGTAGAACAGATGAAGAAGTTCATCGTCAAGTCTTACGGCAAGAAGGGACAGGACGTAGTTGACAAGAACTACGCTGCTGTTGACCGCGGTGGAGAATACAAGCAGCTGACCGTTGACCCAGCATGGGCTAACCTTGCTGACGACCCAATCAAGGAAGATGATGCTCCAGCATTCGTAAAGGAACTTGTTCGTCCTATCAACGCACAGGCTGGTGATCTTCTCAAGGTATCTGACTTCGTAAAACACAATACCGTTGACGGTACATGGCAGAACGGCACAGCAGCTTACGAGAAGCGTGGTGTAGAAGCATTCGTACCAGTATGGAACGTAGAGAACTGTATCCAGTGTAACAAGTGTTCTTTCGTTTGTCCTCACGCTGCTATCCGTCCTTTCGTTCTCACAGACGAAGAGAAGGCTGGCTTCAATGGCGCTACACAGGACATCAAGGCTCCTGCCGCACTGAAAGGCATGCACTTCGTCATCGCTCCTTCTCCTCTCGACTGTCTCGGATGCGGCAACTGTGCTGACGTCTGCCCAGGCAAGAAGGGCGAAAAGGCTCTCACCATGGTGCCTTACAACCCAGATGCGGAGGACATGCAGGAACTTGCAAAAGGATGGAACTACCTCGTGAAGGAAGTAAAGACAAAGCAAGATCTCGTAGATATCAAGCAGTCTCCTAAGAACTCTCAGTTCGCTAAACCTCTCTTCGAGTTCTCAGGCGCATGTGCAGGTTGCGGTGAGACACCTTATGTAAAGCTCATCTCACAGCTCTTCGGTGACCGTGAGATTATCGCAAACGCTACAGGATGTTCTTCCATTTATTCAGCTTCTATCCCATCAACACCTTACACAAAGAACGAAAAAGGTCAGGGTCCTGCTTTCGACAACTCTCTGTTTGAGGACTTCTGTGAGTTCGGTCTCGGTATGGTAATCGGTAACAAGAAGATGAAGGAGCGCGTTGCTATACTTCTCCAGAAGATGATTGACTCTGACAAGACCTCTGCCGAGTACAAGGCAGCAGCAGCCGAATGGATAGAGAAGCGCGAGGATGCCGAGGAAACAAAGCGTCTGGCAGCTATCCTCAAGCCACTCATCGCTGAGAGCGCAGCCAAGGGCTGTGAGGTATGCAAGGAACTGCAGACCCTTGACCACTACCTCGTAAAGCGTTCACAGTGGATTATCGGTGGTGACGGTGCTTCCTATGACATCGGTTACGGTGGTCTCGACCACGTTCTCGCTTCTGGTGAAGACCTCAACATCTTCGTTATCGACACTGAGGTTTACTCTAACACTGGTGGTCAGGCTTCAAAGGCTACTCCTCTTGGTGCTATCGCACAGTTCGCTGCACAAGGTAAGCGCATCAAGAAGAAAGACCTCGGTATGATTGCTACAACCTACGGATACGTTTATGTTGCACAGGTTGCAATGGGAGCTGACAACGCACAGTGTCTCAAGGCATTCCGCGAGGCTGAAGCATACCATGGACCTTCTCTCGTCATCGCTTACGCACCATGTATCAACCACGGTCTGAAGATTAAGGGCGGCATGGGTCGCTCACAGGAAGAAGAGCGTCGCGCTGTAGAGTGCGGTTACTGGCATCTCTGGCGTTACAATCCAGAACTTGCAGAGCAGGGTCAAAACCCATTCTCCCTCGACTCCAAGGAGCCACAGTGGGATAAGTTCCAAGACTTCCTCATGGGTGAGGTACGTTACCTCTCTGTCAAGAAGGCTTACCCAGAAGAGGCTGACGAACTATTCGCTGAGGCACAGAAGATGGCTAAGCGTCGCTATCAGACCTATGTACGTCAGACAAAGATGGACTGGGCTGAAGAACTCTAAGTCAAATGATTCTCTCTTCAGAAGCCGTGCTGGGATAATTCTCAACAACGGCATCTGAATTGCAATAATTCAATAAGAGCGTTTCCGTTAAGCCTGATGACTCATGCAATGTTAGCATTGATGAGAAAACCGGCGAAACGAAAACGCTCTTTGCTTTTGTTTCCATGAATAAAGTCCCTTTGCTTGGATGCTTGACTTCCGGGCGATGATTACGATAACAATCTGCCGATTCTGCAACACTGCCCAACATTATCATTGATAAAACAATCACGCACACCCTACTTATCATGACTACCACACATTCCACCCTTCACTCATGCGACAGCTGCAATATGGGAAAGAATGATGCCGACTGCGCTTCCTGCAAACTGTCTTCATTAAAAACATCTCAAAGCAATACAAAAAGAAAAGGGAACAAAGATGATGAAGAAGAAGATTACTCCATCAGCGAAAGACTGACAGAGAAACGCAGGGACAACTCGATACTCTATCTCTGCATCGCATCATTCGCAATCCTTCTGCTCGTACTTCTTTTCACAAAACTATTCTTACAGCCATGATTACACGTTTCGATTTTGACATAATGTCATTCGGAAAGTATATTGATGCAGTTCCTTACAACACTACAATGGCGGGACTGTACGATGCCGGCACTCTGTACGACGGCTACAATCCGACACGACCTGAAACACTTGCAGTCTGCTACGATAGTAGAGTGTACAAGCACTTTCTCTCAACGGGAAAGATAACAGGAGACCCGTTGGAAAGCATCGCCCGTTCACTGCATGACCATTTTATCAGGAAAGGCATACTAAGTCTCTGTGACTGTTACGAGAAAAAACACATTGTAGGAGTCATGGGTGGCAGCGCAATGCTTAGGACGGACGACTCATACAGGAACGTCGCCCTGATAAGCAAACATCTTACTGAAAACGGGACACTGATGATAAATGGCGGTGGTCCCGGTGCTATGGAAGCAACAAGCCTCGGTGCGCTGATGGCAGGAAGAGATATGAGATGTTTAGATGAAGCACTGAGCATCCTGTCTGAAGCACCTAACTACTTAAACGAGAAATATATCGAGACAGCATACCATGTACTTGACTTATTCCCTCAATCAGACAAATACGAATGCCTTGCCATTCCTACATGGTTGTACGGACATGAACCCACCTCACCCTTTGCTTCAAAGATAGGAAAGCTCTTTGAAAACAGTATAAGAGAAGATTTGTTGCTGTCTTTATCATACGGTGGGTTGATTTATGCACCGGGAAGTGCAGGTACCATGCAGGAGATATTCCAGGAAATCGTACAGAATCATTACCTTACCCTCGGAATGTCCAGTCCTATGGTATTCCTCAACAAGAGATACTGGACGGAGGAAATGCCTGCCTTCACCTTACTCAAACATCTCTCAGATACCGGAAAATTCAAGAATCTCATTCTCTTCATCACAGACAGTCCATACGAAGCCGTGGAATTTATCACTGACTTTCAGAAAAACAACGCAGGCATAGGGTAACAATCCGCAGAACCGACTTTCCATTCAGACTCCAATCATTCCGCAGAATAACAATTTCACTTTGAGATAATAAAAAAGACCTTGGAAAAACTTCCAAGGTCTTTTTGGGTGGGCGGTGGGGCTCGAACCCACGACATTCAGAACCACAATCTGACGCTCTAACCAACTGAACTACGTCCACCATATTATTTCCTGTGCTTTGATTTCTCAAATGCGATGCAAAGGTATGGATTTTTTTCCAAACAAGAAAACATTTGACTGACAAATCGTTAAAAGAATATATCAGTTTTGATATAGGTCAAGTTTATGGTTTTATAGTTTGGTGGTTTTGTTGAATGCATTTGACTCATTTGTGCCACACTCAACAAAACAACCAAACGACAAAACCACCAAACGACAAACAATCAATTCTCCTTCAAATCAACCTTTATCTGCAATTCTTCCAGTTGCTTGTCATCAAGGAAACCTGGAGCATCAAGCATTACGTCACGACCGGAGTTGTTCTTTGGGAATGCAATGCAATCACGAATAGAGTCAAGTCCGGCGAAAAGACTCACAAAACGGTCGAGTCCGTAAGCGAGTCCGCCATGAGGAGGTGCTCCATACTTAAACGCATTCATAAGGAATCCAAACTTACTCTGTGCCTGCTCTGGAGTGAAACCAAGTATCTCAAATATCTTCTGCTGGAGTACTGCGTCATGAATACGGATAGATCCTCCGCCTACTTCCACACCATTGATTACCATGTCGTACGCATTGGCACGGACACTCGCAGGGTCTGTATCAAGAAGAGGAATATCCTCCGGCTTTGGAGACGTGAATGGATGGTGCATAGCCATGAGACGCTGTTCCTCGTCACTCCATTCATACATCGGGAAGTCAATGACCCAAAGACAAGAATACTTGTTCTTGTCGCGCAATCCCATACGACTGCCCATCTCAAGGCGAAGCTCGCAGAGCTGTTTGCGAACCTTCATAGCATCATCTCCTGACAGGATAAGGATAAGGTCACCAGGATGTGCGTTCATCTTCGCTTTAAGACTCTGTAACGTCTCCTGAGTATAGAATTTATCAACGCTTGATTTTACACTGCCATCCTCTTGCACACGAGCATATACAAGTCCCTTTGCTCCTATCTGAGGACGCTTGACAAAGTCTGTAAGCTGGTCAATCTGCTTGCGTGTGAGCACCGCCTGATTCTCGCAACATATACCTCCAATATATGCTGCTGAATCAAAGACCTGGAAGCCTTCAGGAAAAAGACTCGGCACAATCTCTTTGGACGCATTGTCTGTCTGAGTAGTTTTCAGTTCGACAAACTCCATTCCGAAACGGGTGTCAGGCTTATCCGAACCATAGTATTTCATTGCGTCAGCCCAAGTCATGCGTGGAAGTTGAGGAATGTCGATATTCAGTATTGTCTTAAACAAATGACGGCTCATCCCTTCAAAAGTCTGGAGAATATCTTCCTGCTCTACGAACGACATCTCACAGTCTATCTGGGTAAACTCAGGCTGCCTGTCAGCACGCAAGTCCTCATCGCGGAAACATTTACATATCTGGAAATATCTGTCGATGCCTGCAACCATAGACAGCTGCTTGAGAGTCTGGGGAGACTGTGGCAAAGCATAGAACTGGCCAGGGTTCATACGTGAAGGAACTACGAAATCTCTTGCACCCTCAGGCGTAGAGTTGACAAGGATAGGAGTTTCTATCTCAAGGAATCCCTGTCCATCAAGATAACGGCGCACCTCCAATGCAAACTTGTGACGCAGCTCAAGGTTCTTCCTTACGACAGGACGGCGAAGGTCAAGGTATCTGTACTTCATCCTAATGTCATCACCTCCATCGCTCTCGTTCTCAATAGTGAACGGAGGCACTTCAGAAGAATTGAGTATATTGAGTTCGCTGACAAGTATCTCAATATCTCCAGTTGGAATATTTTTGTTCTTTGAGTATCTCTCCGCAACTGTGCCCTTTGCCTGAATACAGTATTCACGACCAAGTTTTCCAGCCATCTGGCGAAGAGTTTCAGGAGCATCCTCATTGAATGCCAACTGTGTAATGCCATACCTGTCACGAAGATCTACAAAAGTGAGAGCACCGAGATTGTGAATGCTCTGTACCCATCCGGCAAGAGTGACACTCTCACCAACATTTTCAATGCGGAGTTCCCCGCAGGTGTTAGTTCTGTACATGATTATTTTTTTCTATTATGTTGTTCTCTATCAGTGAGTCAAGAAATTCATTTACGTCATTAAGGCAAGTCTCCCTTTCTACATCATACACTTCTGTCATAGCCTCAACAATCTCATCGACACCATTCACTCCTTTTTCTATAAGTCGCCAAATAAACATCGAAGTTTCGTTCAGATATATGACCTTGGAGAAATCAATATTATGCTTACCGAGAGGCACAATAAGGTTTTCTCCGCATATTGTCCTTATTTCAAATCCTTGTTTTATCTTTATCATTGTCTAATCACTATTTCTGTCGCGCTATTGGATTTCTATTTCATACCTCAGCTTTTTTCACATACGGCAAATTCCAAAAGAAAGGTAAAACCCTTCTCTACTGAACATACCAAGGTCTCCCTCTCAATTTATCCCATCTTCGGAAACCTGCAAGGAGCCACCGCCGTAGTGGAAGCATTCTCATCCAAAGGAAAGAATAGCATCTGAAAAGGAAGTCTTCCGCGTAGTCTGTCCTGTCATTTCCATTGCGTATGAATCCCTTGGCTATTGCCTTTACATCACACGGACGGACAATCGCATCAGGAAGAAGATTACCGTCTCCCTGCATTTGTATCATGTCACCATCCATTCTAATTATCCGATGCAGCACGTACCTGCCTCCCTGCATGTCTGCCAGTACGACATCACCTATTCTTAGAGGTCTCGACGGCTTGACGAGAATTGCCTTGTCGGTATAATCCGAAAGAAAAGGCCGCATACTGTTTCCCCTGAGAGGGATTGTCACCTCATGCCCTTCTTCCACGAGTTCCACTACTAAAGGTATGAACTCCTTGTTTTCGAGAAAGAGGCTGGCATTATTGTTTCTATCCTTGCCGTTCATCTTACCGCACCTCCTGACATTTCTGCAGAAGCCACTTCTGCCGACTCTTTATCCGGAAGACAATGCAACTCGTAAAAAGGCATGACGTTCAGCACCTTTTCTACTGTATCATAATTGGCACTGCGTATCCGCTCATCCCATTTCATTGAGGAGCAAGATACCGTAAAGAGTGAGAACGACTTGAAAGGCCGCAGGGGTAGAAGATAATTCCTCGTGTCACGACATATCTGCGCCATTCCTCCGAGAGGTACCTTGACATTTCTGTAACAGGGAGTTTTTCCGCTCCATGGAGAGCCGTATATATATACCCTGCCATCCATCACCCTCAATATCGGATTGTCGTCATTAATCAAGTCACAGTCAGGGATGAACCTTAACCAATTGCTGACCTGCGTGCTCTTTCCCACTCCACTCTTTGCCGTAAAGGCATAAGCCGTCCCCCTGTGCCTCACTACGGAAGCATGGACAAGAAGCGTGTCATGAGGTGCCGTAGCGAAGGAATAGCAGAGCATCAGTATGGAATTGAGAGCATAATGGAGGCCGTCACCTGTATTTCTCAATACGGAATAGCAATGATGAAACCATGCATCTGTAATCAGCAAAGCGCAAGGCCTGCTATGTATGTCGAAGACGACAAACTGATACCCGCCGCTTACATTCACGTCTCGCTGACATTTAAAGCGGTCACCATTTTCTATCTTCATCACCTTGATTATGCCGTTTCCCGTTTCCACGTCCCTGTTGAGGGTGCAGTCTTCCTCCGGTATGGCTTTCATGTGAGAGCAGAGCGTAAGGTCAATGACAGCCTCTCCCCCATCATCTTCTACGACAAAAGGAGAATACGACCTAAGCAGGAGACCCATATCTATTTCCAACTCAGAGGTAATCCTTACCCTATGTTCCGCTATTTCATACAGCATGACTACTGCCCACCTTCTTCAAGAGCAACTGGAACGAAGCCAAAATCCTCCTTTGTAATGTATTTTACTACAAAGCCATCCTTTGTGTAGCGTTGCTTTATCTTCAAATATCTCTTTTCCAACTTTGTCTTATTCAAGTCATAGGAGACAAGTGTAAACATATTCTTCTCTCCGCTCTTCTTCACATAGTCAGACAACTGGCGCGAGTATTCGTCACGGTCTGAGATAAACTTTGTCTTTTTCTCCATCTCCACCTTGCCTATCTGCTGCAAATCAGTCATTATCACTACAGAATCGGTGACCGAAACAGCTACGCCAAAGATGTTGATGTCTGTCCTAATCTTTGCTTTCTGTGCAAATGAGCAACACACACAAGCGACAAGCAGGAGCAATATTGATAAACTTCTTTTCATAAACATGTAATATTTTTTCTACAAATACGTGTTCATATTTATTTTATAATGGCTCTATTGAGCAGTGATGCGGGATTAGCATGTAGTTGCGGTTTTCGGCCATGCAGTTTTGCCTCGTACCAAATCCTCCATTATCCGCACATTATCAGTGTAGTTCTCTGAGCGGTTTGCGCAGTTTACGCTCTGCTTTCTTCCTGATCTGACGCACCCGTTCGCGTTTCAAGGACATCTTCTCGCCGATTTCAGCCATAGTGACAGCATCGCATCCTATGCCATAATAGAGCATGATTACTTGCCTTTCACGTTCGTTGAGCACACCTATCCCCTCCATCAAACCATATCCGAACGATGCTATGTAAGCCTCCTCGTTAGCATTCTTATCGTCCCTCGACTTCATCCTGTCGGCATAAGTAGTAAGTCCACCAGCCTTGCATGGCGCATCAAGAGACACCTCCGAGAAATCTTTGCCGCCTACTGTCCCACCCTGCCTTTCAACAGCCTGAGCAAGAGCCTTGCGGATGTCCCATACTGCATTATGCGGGGAACGGCTCTTGCAGAGGGAATTG
>CALZJQ010000051.1 GCA_945787895.1 uncultured Prevotella sp.
AATCGCGTGCTGAAATATTGTTGATGTCGGCGGTATGGCGACTCCATTCCGGTCCGCTGTGCACGGCATAGTGCTTTGCGCACGCCCATAGTTTACGGTATTTGCTCTCCTCTGGTCCCTGAAGACCGCGCACTACTGCCGCTCCCATGATGGAGGTGAGGTATGGGTCTTCGCCGTAAGTCTCCTGTCCGCGTCCCCATCTCGGGTCACGGAAGATATTGACGTTAGGTGTCCATACGGAAAGTGCGTGGAAGCGCAGCACGTCATCGCCGGATTTCTGCAGTTGGTTCCACTTTGCACGTGCCTCTGTGCTTACTGCATCAAAGACCTTATAGACGAGATTATCGTTGAAAGAGGCTGCCATGCCGATGGGTTCGGGGAAATTTGTCACGTTGCCCATATTGGCATAGCCATGCAATGCCTCGCTCCACCATTGCCAATGCTTTATTCCCAAGCGGGGGATAGCAGGGGAATCGTCGAGCATAAGCATCGCTTTCTCTTCGAGAGTGAGACGGGAACAGAGGTCTTTTGCCCGCTCATGGGCTGTCAATGCCGGGTTCTGGTATGGCAACAGCTCCTGTGCTGAGCTTGTGGATATGACATTTCCTATTGGAAGGAGAGTCATCATGAGGGTTATTATCTTCGATTTCATCGGGTGATTGGTTATTATTTGTTTGTTTTTTCTGTGTTCTTTCTCTCTCTCTTTCTGTGTTCTTCGACCTGGTCGAAGAATACCATTCCCCTGCCTGCCTTGCTTCTTTTGCTTATTGCCTGAGATTCCACTTGGAATTATCGCTTTGGAAATCGTATTTTGCCAATATGGGCGTGCTGTCACCTATGGAATATAGCACGTACTCTGTATTGACTCCCTCCTTTCCGGGGATGGCTTTTGGCATGATGCGGTACGTCCCATCGGTCAGTTGCTCAATGCGCCATAGTTGCGAATCTTCGCCTGTAAAGGAGGGAGCGGTCTCTAATTCCATGTCAGCAGTGGCGCAAAGGGCGCGGTCAGTGCCTGCTATCGTAATCTTGAAGTATGGGTTTGAGAGGTAGCCTCCTGCCTCGGGAACCGCCGTTATGGTCCAATGTTGGTGAGGACGTCCCATATAATCACCTATGCGCACGCCGATATTTCCGCCTTTATTCCATTGTTTTGCCATGTCATCCCAACCTGCCTTCACCTCTTCGAGGGTCTGGCAAGGGATTGCCTTGGTGGGTTCGTCGGGATTGACTCTATGCCATGCCTGCCGTTCCTGATTCATTCTGACGAAATCAACGGACATTTCGAGGCTGTAGCCACGCCGCTCCGAGATGATGGAATACGTGCCCTCCTGCAGTTGTTCGCCTGCGTAAGGCCACCCGTTCTTCCACAACAGAGGGCGAATAGCGAGGCAACTGCGTCCGCTGCGGTCAAGGTCCGCCTCCCAATGGAATGACATTACCTCAACGCCTTCGTCGATAATGGTGCGCCCGAAGTGTCCTGCACCAACGGCACGCTTGCCTCCTGCCACTACCATACGACCGCCACCATGGAACATATCACGTCCTACATTATCTATATATGGTCCTGTCACCTCCCGGCTTCGTCCGCAAACGATGTTGTAAGTGGAGTTTACGCCATCGCAACAAGTGCCGTGCGTGCCAAGGAGATAGTAGTAACCGTCACGACATATGAGGTCTGTGGCCTCACAGTCGATGGCTATGTCCTTCGCCTTGTTGCCGTCAATGCGTGCACCGGTCTTAGGGTCAAGTTCTACGATGCGGATATTTCCGAAGTAAGTGCCGTAGGAAAGCCACAGTCTTCCCGTCGTCGGGTCGAGGAGCAGTCCGGCATCTATGGCGTCGTTGTCCTCGTCACCATCTGACGAAGCCACCTCTATAGGCTCCGTGAACCTGAACTTCGGCGACTGCGGGTCGAGGGTTTCGTTCCACATAGTGAGCACCCTGCCGTTGTGTCCGCCTCCGAGACCGCCACCTGTAGCACTGTAAGCGATGAGGTAACGGTCGCCTATCTTCAACGCATCGGGGGCTGCTCCGCCTCCGGGACGCACGGGTCCGCTGTGCCATGACCAGCCGTCATCGGTGACAAGTCCGCCACCTCCCGTGCCGAAAGTGTACCATTTACCGTCACAGAAAGCGAGTGTCGAGGGGTCATGTATCCAAGGTTGCCCCGCCTGCGCATGACTGTCCTGCCACGAAAACAGGGCAAGCAAGATATATAATAAAGGTAATGTCGCTGTTTTTTTCATTCTTTCAATTGATATTTTGTGTATTATCCTATTACTCCCTGTAAGTGCTACCTTGCAGAAATCTTCAACTTATACTTGTCAGCATCGATGATACGGAAACAGAAATCGCTCATTCCCGGGCCATTGATGACTGCTCCCGTAATGACGTTACGTCCCTTTTTGAGGGTAACAGGACGGGAAACGACGTCATCACGCACCATTCTCCGGTCGCCGGAGAGCAATGCCATCTCTTGACCATTGACCCACCACTTGGAAGCGGAGTTGCTTCCTATGGCAAATCTCACGTCCTTGTATTCCTCCTCGCATTCTATTACCGTCGTAGCCCAGAAGATTACGCCGTAACGCTGCTGCTTAGTGCAGGTAGCAAGACGATATAGCTTAACGTTGAACAGTTGGCTATCGTATGCATTCCATGCCTTATCTTTCTTGTTCCACTGCAGAGGCTGCGGGAATGTCTCATGGAGATAGGAGTCTGTAAAGACAGTATTCGAGCGGTTAGGCTTGGAGATAGGGTCACGAAGCATCCATCTTCTGACGAAGCCCTCACTGTCGGGAGTCGTTGTTCCCTCTGCTGCCGGGCGGAGATAGGTCTCCAACTGCGGTGTCTTCTCTATGACACGGTAGTGTCCGCTGAGGTGCATGAAGGCGAAAAGGCGCAGCAATCCGTCGTAATAGGCATCGAAATACCCGTCGGCATCTGGTTTATGCTTCGCATCCCACAATCTGTCGATGAAATCGTAGCTTTTCGCATGCGAACACATAACGGAGGCAGCGGCAAGAGTAGCCATGAGACCTATGGAATGACGGAGCTTCGGAGCGTAGTTGCCGGCAGGGAGTATCTGCTCGGGCGTGGTGCCGTCAGTGTTGTATTGGTCGAGGTATGTGTCAATGCCTTGTGAGAAAAAGAAATTCTGGATGGTGTGTCCGTAGTTCTGTTGCCACTCCTTGTCGGCACATGACCAGCTATAATCGAGAGCGATATTCATAGGTACACGCCAAGAATCATAGCGGAAGCAGTCACCCAGAAGTTGTCCGTTGCGCAACGGTGAACCATCAAAATTATTGTAATCATCGTTAAGTCCTGTGAGAGGGTGTATGCTTTTATGCAGGTACTGACGGCTCTTTTTTGCGCATTCACGCCAGTATGATGCCCTTCCATCCTCGGCATAACGTGCCCATACCTCATAAAATGCGGGTATATGGTAAGATGGGTCGGTGAAAGGTACGCCTGGTACGAAGGATATAAGGTCGCTTTCAGGGTCAATGAGAGCGATAGTGCGCTTCATAGTGATGGGTTTGTCGAGGATTTTTCCGTCCTTTCCCCTGCGCATCTTGAACTCGGATTCACGCGGCTGTATGCTTTCAAGAATATATTGTGCCTCTTTCAAATAGTCGATTTCACCGCTGTTTCCCCATCTGTTTGAAGCAAAGATGAGGGAGGTGATGTAATACAGTTCCCCGTCAGAGGCGGGTCCGTTGGCATTCGGCGTGCCGTCACGCTTGCAGCTCCATCGGAAATAACCTTTCATCGGTCCGTCCTGCATCTGCATATACTTCTTGCTCCAGCGCCAAAGGCGGTCGAAGATGTCTTTCCTGTCAAACTGCACGGCTATCATCATGCCGTAGGACATACCCTCGGTGCGCACATCGTTGTTCTTGATGTCGGAGATATACGCCATATCCTTGCCCACTTCGAAGTAGCAACGGTTCTTTCCCTTGAACACGTCATTGAAGACTTCCTGCAGCTTTGCCTCGACCTCTGCTTCGGTATGCCCTGCCTCGACGAAGAGGTTGCGGTAGCTTCCCGTAGAGAGACCGCCCTGAGTGGAGGGCACGAGCGGCTTGCGGGAGTTGAGGGATAGCCAATCTACCTGCACCGGGGCATCGCCATCGTTGACGAGGACAAGTTCTGCAAGCCCGTTTGAATGCTTCTTCACCTTGAGCTTGAGCTTTGTCGTCTCTATATCCACCACCTCGGGGCGTCCCCAAAAGCCGGGGATGCAGACCCAGACGGTATATTTCTCCTCCGGTATCCTGACGTTGCCGTATGCCACCCAGCCGCCTTTTGGGAGCACGGTGCGCCATCCTTGGAAGCGGTTTACGGTGTCGTTATACTCTATTGTCGCCCCTCCTCCGATGCTGCTGTAGCGATCCATCTGGACGAGAGAGCGGGCATCGGTGACGCCTATGCCACGGAGAGTGGGCTTTACTTCCTGTATCGTGCCGTCGGGATTAAAGAAAAGGGAATCAGCGCAGACAGACCTGTTCTTGTCAAAGTGCGGAGAGAAGGCGTTGTTATGATAGAAGAGATACCACTGCCCTTTCCATTCCACGATGGAATGGTGGTTTGTCCAGCATCCGTTCTCATGTTCCTGCATTATGATACCCTTGTATTCGTAGGGTCCCATCGGTTTGTCGCTCATGGCGTAAGCAAGGCATTCCGTGCCGTTTTCCTTGCGCACCCAAGGATAAGTGAGGTAATACTTTCCGTTACGTTCAAAAGCGAAAGGTCCTTCCTTGAAGCCTTCGGGCAGCCCTTTTACTTCGTGTCCGTAGAACTTCATGCCGTTAGGTCCCTCGGTAGGGTTCTGCAGTTCCTCCGGGGCGAGTTCGAGGAGGTTGTCGCTCAACCTTGCCATACGGAGACCGCCACCTCCCCAGAAGATGACATTCTCACCATTGGAGGCCTGCAGCACGCATGGGTCGATGCCAGCAATACCCCGGATATTCTCTTTCTCGGGGATATACGGTCCGTAGGGGTTGTCTGCAATAGCCACGCCTACGCCGAATCCGCGGCTTCTTCCCTCCTTATTAATATCAAGGGGCTTGGGCGCATCGGGGAAATAGAAGTAGTATTTGCCGTCTTTCTCTATACAGTCGGGTGCCCACATGGAGTAAGCCTTTGGATTACCCCACGGCACTTGCTCCTGCGAGAGTATGACTCCGTGGTCTGTCCAGTCCGTCAGGTTGTCGGAAGAGAAGACGTGATAGTCTGCCATGGAGAACCATTTGCGCTCCGGCTCCACGGGACTGATGATGTCGTGGGAAGGGAAGAGGTAGAGCCTGCCTTGGAAAACCCTTGCCGTGGGGTCTGCCGTGAACTGGTTCTGGATTATCGGATTCTGCGCCCTTGCTATCGGGGAGAGGGACAATAGGAGCGACATTGCGGCTATCGTTCTTGCTTTTTTCATTTGTCTGGGTTAGTTTTCGGGTTATTGATTTGGCGGTTTCGGGGAGAGGGAGATACGCTTCGACCTGGTCGAAGCGTACCTCTACTGGGCGAGGTATTTCTTTCCGTTACGGATGTATATCTTTCCCTTTTGCATGACGCTGACTCTTTGCCCTGCAAGATTATAGATGTGGGCATCGATGGGCTTGCCTGTGACGTCGAGGTTGATGTCTTCGATGCCGGTAATCTCCTTGTTGTCTGCCTGACGCAGGGCGGCGTGAACGCCCCAGTAGTTCGGCTTCTTGTTCAGGTTGCGGTCGAAGAGTAGCGGCTCCGTCTGCTCTCCTATCCATGATAGGTTGTCGGAGAGTCCCCATATCATGAACTCCTTGCAGTTGTCGTACTTCATGGCGATACGGGCAAGGGAGTAATAGTTCTTTGCCTGCTGCAGGCGTGAGGCCTCCGTGACGTTGTTGTTCTTGAGGTCAACCTCAGTGAAATGGAACTTTACGCCATCCTTATTAAAGCGTGACACGTTGGCTTCCACGCTTGAGATATAGTTGATGTCTGCATCGACATGGGTCTGCGAACCTACTCCATGCACTGGTATGCCGTCCTTGCGGAGACGTTTGTAGAGATTGTAGAAAGCCTCTGTCTTAGCATAGCCCTTGCTTTCCACGCTGTAATCATTGAGAATCAGCACTGCATCAGGGTCGGCTCTGTGCGCCCATACGAAAGCGGAGTCGATGTATTCCTCACCACATACGCGTGTCCACACTGACTCCTGACGGATGCTGTAGCCGTTAGGATTGGAGTAGATGATGCTCTGGTCGTCCTCAAGCACCTCGTTGCAGACATCCCATTCATGCACATTGCCTTTCCAGTGTGTTACCACCTTGGTGATATGGTTCTTGAGAATACTCATCAACTGCTCCTTTGTCCAGTTCTTGTCATTCTTCTTTCCGTCGGAGGACAGCCAGCCCGGCACCTGCTGATGCCATACAAGGGCGTGACCGCGCATGAGCATATTGTGGCGACGGGCAAAATTTACGAGCCTGTCACCCTCGGTATAGCTGAACGAATTGCGGCTTGGCTCAGTAGCATCAAACTTCATTTCGTTCTCACACACTACGGCATTATATTCCTTTGCCATAAGAGCCGTCTTGGCATTGTTGTCGTTATCGACAGGAATCTCCCACATACGCACCGCCGTACCTATAAAAGCACCCATTTCATCGGCATATTTCCTCAGCGGGGTAGCATCCTTTTTCTCTTCTTCGAGGTCGAAGACGCCGTCGTCAGTGCTTGGCTTGTCATCCTCATCATCTATGATGTCACCGCCCTGACCGCCGTATTCGAGTGAAGTCACCTTGGCTACGACACGATAACCGTCAGCATCCTCTATTTCCTTCACCTCCCATGTGTAAGCGTCCGGATAGATAATATCCATCGCCCACACTGCATCCTCATAACTCTTCCTGCCTTTTGCTGAGAGAAGGACGAACTCATCGCCCACACTGAGCGACGCTCCTTCGGCAAGGATAATCTGCAGGCGCGGCATCTTGTCAGAGACTTCAAGCTCCTGATCGAGGTGATTGTACATCACCGGGCCTGCCACTGCGACCTTGTCATACTCCGCCTGCGTCTTCACCTCGCATTCGATACGTGAAGCAGGGCGCAGGATAAGCGTCGTAGGATTGGCTTTTGCGTAGTCCTCAATGGTGAGAGTACCTATGCCGTTGTCGCCCGGCTGGAGCACTCCGTATAGGTCTGTCTGCGATGCGATGTTGCCCGTACCGCCCAATACTCCGTTCTTCATGACGAAAGCACCCGTAGTAGATGATGATGACTGATAACCTACTGCGCCTGGGAGCTTTCCTGCCTTTGCCTTCTCGGCGTCATTATTGACCATGACTGCTCCGCGGAGTACATAGACACCGCCCGTGATAAGGTTGGTATTGCCCGTGATGCGGTAAGTGCCGAGTCCCTCCTTGATGATGCCTACCTTCATGCTCATCATGTCACCCATAGGCGAGATGCGTCCCGCAAGGGTGCCGTCATCGCCCGAGAAGCCCACTACATAGTAGGCATCGTTGGAGTCTTTCTCCTTGCAATAGCCGTATATCTGACTACCCTCCTCGGTATCGAGATGTCCGATACGTATTCCCCGCTTGCCCGACTCTGAGGCAAGGACAGCTCCCTCATGCAACGTCACGCGGGAATTGAGCAGCGAGGAGTTAGCCTTGCCGTCGCCAAGGTCGGAGATGGCGGATGAAGGACTGAACGTCTTGCCGTTGTGCATCCACACGAGACCGTAGAAACCGTTGGAAGAAGAGTGCTCCTTGTACGGATATATGTGTACTTCGCCCTTATAGGCGGTCCAGTCAGGAGAGTATTTGTCTGAGCCGCCGAGATACGTACGCTCTCCTCCCGAATAGATGTCGAGGCGTCCGTTGCCGACGAGCTTGCCCGTGAGATAGGTATAACGGGCAGTCTTCATCACGAGGTTGCCCTGCTCCAGAATGCGGTATGACTGGTTGTGAGTGACGTATGAGCTTGATGTATTTTGGATTGAGAAATCTTTCTCCACCTTAGTCTCTATGGTCTCATAGTCATCCCACTCGCCATAGAGAGCCACGTCGTCTATGTAATAGTCGCTGTTGTCGCTGTTGATGCCAAGGGCAAGGACGGTTCCCTTGGGAGAAACAGACTTGTTGAAGTTATAGGAGCGGTTCTGCCACTCGTTCTTGTTGCCCTGATGGGGATAGCCGTCGTCCTCATACAGGAGCGTAGTACCCTGGTATATCTGAATCTTCTTGTAGTCGTTCTGATCGGAAGCGGAACGGCGGAAACGGAACGTCACGCGGTCTTTGTTGGCAAGGAGACTGCTGCCGGCAAGCTCTTCCGTGAGAGTGAACCGGGCAAAGTTGCCCCAATTGCTGATGGTAATGTGGAGCACCTTGTTGTTAGCGTTAGCAGGGTCTTTCTCCACCACGGCCTTTCCAGCCGGAGTGCCACCCCAATAGTTGAACATGGTCAGTTCCGTACCGACCTCATAACTCTCGAAATCATCGAGAATGACCGGTGCCGCCTTCGCTGTAACGGCAGAAACAAAAAGCAATACGATTGATAGTGTCCTGTAGAAACTCATTCTTATTTTGTATGATAATTAGTAGTTTGCCTGAAAAAGGGGAAATGCACGTGCAAAATTATTGAAAAAAAAGGATAATCAATGCATTTTTTGTTGCATATAGTTCCTTATTTGTTCCAAAGCAATGCGTTTCCCAGAAATTCATCGCATTGTCCCATTTTTCCGTAAGCCATAATTGTGACGGAGGAGAGGATGGAGACACGCTTGAGGCTGACGCACGAAAACTAAATTATAAGTTTTGTCTTCATTATTAAAAGAAATCGTAAGCAAATATACGGAAAATGCTTACAGTCTCAGTCCGAAAAGTATTAACAAACAAAAAGCATAGCTTTTGGGAGGTAAAAGCGCTGTTATTGCATTGTAATAACTATGCTTTTATCAGCCAAAAGCTATGCTTTCATTTTGTAATAACTATGCTTTTGCAGAAGACTACCACAGGCAGGCTTCCGCAAAAGACATTTGTTCAGTTTTCCCGTCTCCGTCTTATGGGAGTTGAAGCCCCACAAACGGGATTCAGGAAATCACTTGTTAGTTAATCAGGAACACTTTTGGCACTCCCTTGTATGTACAAGTCACTACGGCACGTCCATCGTTGATCTTGCCTATCTTGATGTCAACACCAGCAATGTCTGACCTCACGTTGATGACAGACTTGTCGGTCAGTCTGCCATATACCTGGTAGTGGTCAGTCTGTGTATAGCCGTTCTGGTTGGTAGAGAGGATCGGCATTGAAGGAATGACGAGATTAGAGCCATCGACATTGATTGTAATTTGTGGCACTTTCTCTGCCTTTGGACTGATATTATCGTTGGCAAAAGCCACTCCGTGGAGGTCGAAGAGTCCCTGAGGACGCGGGTTCTGCTGCGCCCTTGCGCCCCAACGCGGCTGCTCCGGCTGCTTGTACTCTGGTCCTTCCACTACGAGATAGATGGCGTGCTTGCCGGTAAGTCCCTCTACCTGTGGCACTTTCACAGCATGGGTGACACGACGTCCGCGCTTTGCATCCTTGACCTCAAAGCGTGCTATCTCCTTGCCTTTCCACGTATCGTTGGCATAGGGACCGTCGAGCATCACCTTTACCGTATATGGCTGACCGCTTCCCTCCGTCACGTCAATCTCGAAACGGGTGTTGTCGCCTGCCTTAGTACCTGCAAAAGCCTTGCAGCCCTTAGTGTCCTGTGCCAGTCCGCCGAAGCCGAAGTACTTGAATCCCACGATGGAACCGTTCTTCAAGCCCGCCAAATCCATGGAGTTCACCCATACGTCACGCTGGTCCTGCATGGCGTTATGGTCGGTCACGTAGCACGCTATGCCTGCTGAATAATACTTATACGGATTGAGTCCGAAGATTTGGAAGCCCTCAGAAGTCACTTCCGCACCGGTATAGTGGTCACCGTTGGATGCCTTGGCTGACCATTCGTTGCCTGCAACGTAAGGATCATAGCCTGATATGCGCACCTTACCACCCTTTGCCACTGGCTTCTTGTCCCATTCTATCTTCACGGGAGCAACCATCGTCTGGCGTGCATTGCCGAAACTGCGTGGCGGACGATGATAGAAGACATACCACTGACCATTGATTTCCTGAAGCGAACCGTGGGTATTGTGCGCCCAGTTGGTAGTGACGAGCTTGCTTCCGTCCTCACTTGGCACGACACCGCGTGAATCTACGAGCACGCCACCAGAACGCCAAGGTCCTAACGGACTGTCGCCGTAGGCGTAACGGAGGGCAGAGTTGGTAGAGCCGAGACCGTAATCAGGACCGCTGTAGCCTGAGAACACCATGACGTATTTGTTACCTACCTGACGTATGGAACTGGCTTCAAAGAAGTTGAACTCACCGGGATTCTGTCCTTTGTAAAGAGCCGGGTACTCCGTTCCTTTCGGGTCGCGCACTTCTCCGTAGCGTGATGACGCAGGAATGAAGTAATCGTGTATCTGAGTGCCGGGGCGCACGGAGTACATCGTGTTCTGGTCAAGTTCGGCAGCCGTAGAATGCTGGAAACCATAGAAGACGTATGCCCGGAAACCTTTGTCGTAGTCCTTGTCCTTCTTGTTTGTGATATTCTCCACAAAGACGGACGGGTCGAAGTCAATCATCGAGCCTGGCACGCACTGACGCTGGTCTTCGGTGAGGTTTATCGGCGTGAAAGGTCCGTCAGGACGGTCACCCTTTGCTACCATAGGCACGCGGCGATAGCCACGAGAGTGGGGATAGAGATAGTAAGTCTTCTTGCCCGTCTTCCTGTCCTTTACCTCCACGAGGTCGGGAGCGAACATCGTATCCCACTGTCCATCGACATAATGAGTAAAAATAGCACCCTCGTCACGCCAATCGCTGAGGTCTTCCACAGGTGCTGACCACATTCTGATGTCAGGACCGCAGTATTCTGTATTCTTTACATCGTGAGAACCGATGATATATGCACGGTATTTCCCAGGATTGTCAGGGTCTTCAAAGACTCTTGGCTCACCGTCAGGAACGTGCTCCCACAGTGGCAGGTACGGGTTCTGCGCATTTGCAGAGAACAATGATGCACTCATTAGGAGGCAAATCGAGAGGGTTTTCTTTAGTTTTTTCATAAATATCAGTTTTGATTTATGTTTAGACTATCTGTTGTTTCATCGTATTTCATCACATACGTCATGCTACATCGCATGACTTGGCATATACTTCAATGGTATGACAGAAGAGTATTTCCACGTGCCTTATTGAAAAAATCTACCATCTTCTTGAGGTTTTCCTCGGAATACATATTGAATCCGTGTCCTCCCTCTGACTGGAAGATGCAGTCTATGCCCTTGACATCATTCTTGGTGAGGCAGTCCCATAGTTCTTTTCCCTGACAGCAGGGCACTACATTGTCCTTTTCACCATGACATACCATAATAGGAACGGTAGTTTCATTAATGAAATATACTGGAGAGAGAAGTCTGTAAGCATCTTCATTGCCTTGATACGGGAAGCCCATGAGCTGGTCTTCCGGTGCAGGATGCTGCTTCTTTACTCCGTCACAGTCCATATTCATGAGGTCAATAGGTCCTGACCACTCACAGCAGGCATTGACGACACTGCTCATATCGGTATATTCACCGAGCGAACCCTCAATGTCTGTCTCCGTCTTGCCAAGTCCTGCCACCTTCACACCATTCGTTGCAGCACAGAGAGAAGCGAGATGAGCACCACTGGAGAAGCCTGAAGTACCGATGAAATCGGCATCAAAGCCATATTTCTCCGCATTGCCACGCACCCAGCGCACTACTGCCTTGATGTCATTAATCTGTGCCGGGTACTTTGCATCATTGCTGCTGCGATGATTGGGACATACTATGGCATAGCCGGCATCGAGCAAGGCTGCACAGATGGTGTTGATGTCAGCCCACCCTTTGCTGTTGTTGCTGAACCATGCAGAGCCATAGATGTGGATGATGACGGGATAACCATTCTCCGGCTTCGCCGTCTTTGGGATATACACATCGAGGGTATGGTAGGCCTGAGCATCGCCCGCATAGTTGAGGTCTGCGAATTTCTCCGCATACTGTGCTTGTTTCTGACTCTGTTGATTACCTCCAAAACCGAAGTTCTGGGCATTGACTGTCAGCGAAAACAGGGCTGACAGGAGGATGAGGGATAGTTTTTTCATTGTCTTCATGTGAATATCGATTTGTTAACGTGATGATTTGCAGCGGTTTTCCTGCCTGGAGGGGCATTCTTTCTCACTCTTCGAGCTGGTCGAAGAGCACCTTGCTTCGGGGTTTGAGCGTGGTGATTACTTCATCTTCCCGTTCTTCTCGATAGTCCACTTGTCACGCTTGAGGATGCCGCAGTCGCTGCCCTGGAACATCTTGGCAGCCTCCTTGCTGCCTTTCAGCTGCCAGTCGAGCCAAGCAATGGCAGGAAAACGGAACTCACCTCCGTGTGGCTGGCGGTAAGTACCTCCGTGACCGACGGGGTAATTGATGGCAACGGCAGGCACATGCTGTATGCGCCGGAAGTCATCCATACCATTCTCGTATGCAATATCCTCCTTGCCACCAAGTATATAGATAATTGGACCATGGATCTTCTTCAACTGCTCCTTACCAGGCATTGGCATACCGGGCATTGCTATGGAAGCATCCTTGAACAGACCGCTGTTCATTATCATGTAAGTAGTGATGCGCTTGTCGGCACAGTTGTGGAGAGTCTGGAGACCGCCGCACGACATTCCTGCCGCACATATTGCCTTAGTGTTCACCTTTCCGTATAGAGGACTGTCCTTATCTGTGTTCTGCGCAATTGCCCAGTCGATGGATTCTATCTGCTGCTGCGCCGTAGAACGCTCGCCATCGTATGGCTTTTCCTCCATTGGAATGAAGCCCGTGGCTATCACGAGGTAACCTTGTGACGCTATCTCGTTAAGGAACTTGAAGTGCTCCCAAGGGGAATTGACGCACGCTCCGTTACCCCAGACGAGTACAGGGAGAGGATTCTTCTTGCTGAAAGCGGAGAGATCCTGCGGCATGAAGACGGTGTGCTCGGGCAGACCGCATATCTCCTGCATGACAGCCTTATGCTTTCCCGTTCCTCCCTCTTCGACAACGAGCGACTTGAGCACGTCTCCTTTCCTGAGAGGTGTCATCTGCCACCAGTCGAAATTGAAGAGATTCTTCTTCTGCATCTTGCCTGCCTTGAAGACAAAGTACAGGTCATGCTTTCCTGTCACCAACTCAAGAGGGGTGGAGAACTCCCTATACTTGAACTCAGTGTTGGGAACATCAACCTTTCCGATAAGCTTTCCCCCGATGGAATCGATGCGTATCTCCATCGTTCCGCCGTAGAGAAGGGCGGAGCAAGAGGCTGTAAACCGAGAAGCACCATTGGCGAAATCCACTCCTTTCACGAGGATGTACTCGCCATCATCTATGTCGGTGACAAAGAGAGTGGGATTCCATGGACCTGAAGGGTTCTGTCTTGTAGTGCGAAGACCGTAACCCCACGCCATCGTCTCTGCCTCTACACGGCGGTAAGGGTCGAAAGAGCCTACCTGACTGAGCTTGCAATGGAGGAAATAAGGCAGTTCCTGAATGGTTCCGTCAGCGTTATATGTCATCTCCGCCGCAGAAACGCTGCGCCGTTCCGCATGACGGTCGGTCTCAAGACGGAAGACATCATAGTTGAGACCGAAGCAATATGACTTGCCTTTGAAATCAATTATGCCGGGATGGTTGCCGCGTGTCTGCGGAGTATGGTTCATGATATGTCCCTTCCACTCCCAAGGACCGTCAGCATGGTCACTCATGGCATAGCCAATACCCTCGGGGCAACAGGTGGAAGCAAACGCCATGTAGTATTTCATCTGCCCTTTCGCGTTCTTCCTGCCCCAGAGCCATGGTCCCTCCTGATAGTCCTTTACCTTAGGATGCTCGATGATTTCGCCAGAATATGAAATCATGTCCTCGTTGAGACGAACCATATAGAGGTTAGGATTGCCCCAATACATATAGGCTTGTCCGTCCTCATCAATCCAGACGGTAGGGTCTATGTCGTACCAATGCTCCTTGTTCCATACGAGCGGTTTGCCGAGCGGGTCCTTGAAAGGACCGTAAGGAGAGTCGGCAACAAGCACTCCAATGCCGTGACCATGTATCGGACAGTACATATACCACTTGCCGTTACGCTCTATGACCTGCTCTGCCCATGCGCCATTCTCACCCTTATACCACTTGAAGTCCTTGAGAGAAGCCACTGCACCGTGGTCTTCCCAGTTCACCATGTCGGTAGAAGTATAGAGAAGCCAGTCCTTCATGAGAAAGCCCTCGGCATTATTCTCATCGTGCGTCGTGTAAAGATAGACGGTATCTCCATGCACGTAAGGTGCTGGGTCTGCCGTGTAACTGGTCTGGATGATAGGCATATTGAGCTGCTGAGCCTGTGCCATACCAAGGGAAGCAAATGCAAAAGCAAATGATGCTGTCAGTATAGATGTAAGATTCATAGGTAATAGTTGAATGTTTAGATTGTCAAAATATGATGATTTCATCGGCTTTTCCTTCCCAAAGGAAAGAAAAAAGCCGATGAAATGGTCGATTTTACTCTGTCACAAGGAAAGCTCCGTTGACAGGAATGACTGCTTCAATAGTCTGCTTCTTACCTATCTTCACTTTCTTCACAGAGCCTACAGGAGTCACCTCCTTTGTAGCCTTGTCACTATATACGTTTACTGTCTGACCTACAGCGAACATATCTACAGGCAATTTCAGCTTGAGAGTCTCCTTTGTACCATTGACAGCAGCGAGATACCACTTACCTTGCTGGCTCTTTCTTGCGAGAACGACGTACTTACCCGGGTAACCGTCGATGAAACGAATGTCCTCCCACGTGGTAGGCACCTGCTTCATAAAGTCGAGAGCCCATGCAGGAGCATCGGTAAGGTTGCCTGGAGCCATGGCGAAATGCTGGACAGGGCTTTGGAAAAGCACCGCTGTTGCAAGCGCAAAGACATCGGAAGTGATGCGATGACCACCGCCCTTGCCTGCCTGATTGAACTTGTTGTAGTACCAGTTGAGGGTACTTCCTCCGAAGTCCATGCTGCCCACGGCATTACGAATGAAAGGAAGGAAGGTGGCATCCATGGCCTCACGGTCGCATTCTCCCTGAGAGAAGCGGAGGTTTTCCGATGCTCGTACAGCCTCACTTGCAACATAATTAGGGAAGATATACTCCCAACCGCGCGGTAATGTGCATCCGTGGAAGATGACCTTAACGTTATGTTTCAGCGCGTCAAGAAGGATATCGTAGTATAATTGCATAGTACACTGCTTGTCACCACCGAAGAAATCGACCTTAATACCACGGATACCAGTCTTCTCCAACCACTCCATCTCCGCCTGACGGGCTGCTGACAGGCTGAGACAGTTGCGTGGTGTCTGTGGTGCATCGTTCCAATTACCATTGGAATTGTACCAGAGATAGAGATAAACGCCTTTCTCTTTTCCATATTTTGCAAGCTCTGCTATGCGCTCACGACCGATCTGACGGTCCCATTGCGCATCAATCAGCAGCGATTCCCAACCCATTGCGGCTGCGAAATCAATGTATTCCTTCTGCGTATCGAAGTTGCAGCTGGCATCATCGGCTATAATCCATGACCATGCACCTCTGCCATAACCATCTTTATGAGCCTCTCGCATCTTGTTGATGCCTGCATCACTGTGATAATATGCAGAGAGGACGTCCAATGTTACCGTTGTCTCAACGATGTCCTTGAGATTGTCTGAGATGGTAAGAGTGCGCCATGGTGTCACATCAGGGAGTGATATCTGCGCTCCTGTAGAACCATAACCATTGTTTTCTTTCTGACTTGGGAACGAAATCTTGTAGTTTCCAGCTCCTATATTTTCGATTTTGCACCCTGGATAGTTTTCTACTCCTGTCTCAGAGACGAGAATCCATACTGGTCTGTTGTCGGTATTAGGAGCTTTGAAGAGGCAAGGGAAGGTGTAACCATGTCCCCAACCGTTCCTGCCCATCGCTTCGTCAGCAGCATAATGGGTCTCATAACTCGGTGCTGTGCGTGCAAAGCCAGTCATTTCTCCCATCTGTGGGCAGATGAAAGTAGTGGTTTCATCGTTCATGTAGAAGCCTGTCGCCTCGTCATTGACCACTGCACACATGGCATCTTTCTTGCTTTGAAGTATCTCGTAGCGGAAAGCCACGTTGCTGTTGCTTACCGAGAAGATGACGTTGAGCACGTCCTTGCCGTCCTTGGCAAAGGTATATGTCTGCTGATTGGCTTCGTAATGGTTGTCCTTGCGCTTTATGTTGTACAAGGTATAGTCGGTCTTGACGGTCTCTTCCTTAGAAGTTTTGCTGAGAGAGAGACCCTTGGTGAAGTCACCTATGTTGGTATTGAGACCAAGGGGAGATGTTTTCATACATGGATTTCCATTGTATGTCACGGAATAAACAGGAGATCCGTTGTCACATTTCACCGTGACTTGCAACTTTCCGTCAGGACTGCTCTGTGCATTGACGAAAGAAGCAGGAATGAGAAGCAATACTGTTTTGAGGAAAAAAGATTTCTTGTTCATGTTCTTTTGATTGGTTATTTATAGTTTCACAGAGATTTTCCTGCCATCATATCTGAGAATCTTTGATGCTCCACTGACGAGAGTGACGTTGAAAGTGCGGGAGTTGAGCATACCTTTATATGCTCCTTTGCGTGGAAGAATGGTGAAAGTACGTGACTTATTGTTCCATTTCATCGTGATTTCCGTGTATTCTCCTTTCTCGTAATTGTAGTTATCGCCCTCATCTTCGTAGAGAGTGAACGTGGCATCAGCACCAGGATATACGGTAATATCAAGGTTATCCCATTTCTTCTCCTGTGCATACTGCACGTCAGGACCTTGTGGCAGGATAGTACCAGCCTTGATATATAGCGGAGAATGCGCAAGAGGAGCGTTGGCCTTTATTGTCTTTCCCCCTTCGAAAAGGGTGTCAGTCCAATAGTCATACCACTTTGCACCAGCAGGGAGATATACCTCATACTGTCTCTCAGCATTCCAATCAGGTACAGGATAGCCCTTTGTAGCCTCGATATTTGCACTTTGTGCCCATCCAGAATATTCATCCATTGACATTTTTTTCTCAGGAGTATAAAGAGGATCTATTACCGGGCATACAAGAATGTTGCGTCCAAACATAAACTGACGGTTGTTATTCCACGTCTTTCTGTCAGCTTTGAAGTCCATAAACAATGCTCGCATGAATGAATCATCATTCTTGCATACCTGCCA